>DATGLE010000055.1:0-4238 GCA_035294325.1 Ktedonobacteraceae bacterium
AGAGAGAATGATGACCGTATTCGAGACCATCAAGCGGCGGCGCAGCATCGGAAAGATGACAGGGCAGCGCCCAACGCGAGTGCAGATCGAGCGCATATTAGAGGCCGCAACCCACGCGCCCAACCATCATAAAGTCGAACCCTGGAGATTTTTCGTGCTGGCGGGCAGGGCGCGCGACGAACTGGGCGCGATTATGCAGGAGTCGCTGCGCGCATCGCTGGCCGCCAGTCCAAAGCGGCTCAGCGACGAGCAGATCCAGGCCATACTCAACAAGGAGCGCGGCAAGCCATTGCGCTCACCAGTACTGATCGTCGTCGCGGCACAGCATCCCCACGATCCCAAAATCGTCGCTATCGAAAACGTCGCGGCAGCGGCGGCGGCCACCCAGAATATGCTGCTGACCGCCGAAGAAATGGGGCTGGCCGCCATGTGGCGCACCGGCAACGCGGCCTATGATCCCCTCGTTAAAAAGTGGCTCGGCCTCTCACCTGAGGACCATATCGTAGCCATCGTCTATCTCGGCTTTCCCGCTATCCCTCATCAGGAACGGCATCCAACACCGGCGGAGGCCAGAACGACGTGGCTGGGGTGGGAAGAAAATTAACGTATGGTGAGCCGGAAGGCGACGCCTTCCGGCTCACCATACGTTAATACTTGATCAGCGCGAAGACATCGTGGCCTTTCAGGCGATTGCGGCCCTTGAGGAAGGTCAGTTCAACCAGGAAGGCGATGCCCGCGATGTGCCCTCCCAGTTTCTCCACCAGCTCCATAGCTGCTGAAACCGTGCCACCTGTCGCCAGCAGATCATCGACGATCAGGACGCGTTGACCGGGCTTGATAGCATCCTGATGGATCTCGACTACATTCGTGCCGTACTCCAGAGCGTACTCAACGGTAATTGTCTCCGCCGGGAGCTTGCCAAACTTGCGCACGGGCACAAAGCCGCAGTTGAGCAGATACGCCAGCGGGGCGCCAAAAATGAAACCACGCGATTCAACGCCCACAACGATTTCAATGCCGGATCCTGTATAATGGGCAGCCAGGCGCTCCATCGCGGCACGAAACGTCGCTGCATCCTGCAATAAAGGGGTTATGTCCTTGAAAAGCACGCCCTTCTGCGGAAAATCGGGGATATCACGTATCCGATCTTCCAGGCGTAGAGGCTCAGGTGTTGACGCCATGAGCATGTTCTCCTTCGTCGCTATGAAATAGGCAAGAATACAGGGGCAGCCAGGATCTCCTGATTATACGCCTGGCAGGCCCCTGATTGTTATAAGTTGGCAAAACCTGACCGCACTGCTAAATGGGGCGGGAACCACGTCCCACCGCTGGTTCTTCCGTTGTGCAGTATACTCCGCCCCGCTTATCCCTGCAAGCGGGAGGACCGCTCTGCCATTTATTGGGAAGCCGGTGCAGCCTGCGCCTGTACCGTATCAGCCGGAGGCAACTGAGCAGTACAATAGGCGCAGCGCGTCGCCTTGAGTGGCACAGTGCTCAGGCAGAACGGGCATTCGCGCGTGGTAGGCGTGGCCGGCTCCTGGTGCGGCGTAAAGCGATCCTGCAACGCTGTCACCGGACGCACGACGAGAAAGTAGACGATAGCCGCCACGATTAAGAAAGCGATCACAGTGTTGATGAAATCTCCGATTAATAAAGGTCCGACATGGAAAGTTGATAGCGTCTTGCCGTTACCCGTAGGGATGAGCGGAGTAATGATATCTTTGACGAAGCCATTGACGACAGTGGTAAACGCGGCGCCGATGACGATGCCGACGGCCATATCTACCACATTGCCGCGCAGGATAAATTTCCTGAAACCGCCTAGCTCCCTGAAGCCTGCATGCAGGCCGCGTTCGCCAAAGTTCCTTGCAGTATCAAACATCTTGTCTGCTGCCTCCTTACTAACTAACGTGATGGGCATGTTTCCCTGAGGCTCACTGCTGCATAGCTCGCCTCTGATGTGGAGTCAGGTTCACAGCAGACGCACAGCAATTTGCGCATCAGGTTAACATGAAATAAAACGCGGATGCCAGTTTAAAATGGCTGGCCGCATGACTCGCGCTTAGCTTAACACAAGCCCGGCCATCCGACCAGAGGGTAAGGTCTATGTTATAATGACCTCGATGTAGATACGATACTATCCAGGCCGGAGACTCACCAATGTACACTATCTTACCCAACGGCGTTTATCCACCGGTACCTACCTTCTTCGATGACCAGGAGGATCTCGATCTTGCTACGCTGCGAAGGCACTTGCGACGCCTGGCGGACAGCGGTATCGCGGGCTATGTATTGATGGGGTCGAATGGCGAGGCGGTTCACCTGAGCGAAGGTGAGCGGGAGCAGGTTATCACAACGGCAAGGGAGGTTGTCGGGAGCGGGGAGCAGGCCATGCCCATCGTTGCCGGCTGCGGCGATCAATCGGCCCGTGCCACTATCGCCCTTTGCCATATGGCCGCGCGTTGTGGCGCCGATTTCGCGCTCGTCCTGCCGCCCTCGTACTATCGAGGACTCATGAACAACCGCGCGCTTATCGCATACTACCAGGCCGTAGCCGATAGCAGCCCGCTGCCGGTGATTCTCTACAACATGCCGGCCAGCGCGGCAGGGATCGATCTCGACGCCGCTACGATCTGCACGCTCGCCGGGCATCCCAACATCGTCGGCCTGAAGGATAGCGCTGGCAACATCGCGAAGCTGGCCCAGGTGGTAGCTGCCACGCCTGAGAGCTTCAAGGTCTACGCCGGCAGCGCGAGCTTTTTGCTGCCCGCGCTCGCCGTGGGCGCGGTAGGCACCGTCGCGGCGCTTGCCAATATCTTTCCGCACGAGGTCTGCACGGTGCAGGCGCTTTTTGAGTCCGGCAGGCTGGAGGAGGCCCGAGCGCTACAGGCGCGCATCATCCCGGCCAATGCTGCCGTGACCACTATCTACGGCGTTCCCGCGCTGAAAGCGGCGCTCGAACTCACTGCCGGCTATGGTGGCAGGCCGCGCAGGCCGCTCCAGCCCCTCACCGAACAGGAGCGCGAGAAGCTGGCCGAGATATTGCGGAAGACACCACTCGAACTTGAAGGATAAATATGAGAGATAGGTGTTGTGTGGAAAATGCACTTCGCGCATTTTCCACACAACACCTATCTCAAAAATTGTTACGCGGAGCGGGAGCGGTCCACTTCCTCCTCCGCTGGAGCCGTGAAGTGGATCTCCAGCGCCTTGTTCACGAAGCGGGCCACCGTCGCCTCCTGATTGGCAAGCACTGCCGGCAGCGTGATATCGCGCTTGAAGTTCCCAATTTCGATAATCATTTCATCGCCTTTTTTGGTCATCACCACTTTATTCATCTCCACATGAGGCAGCGGGAGACGCAGAATATAGGTATCGCCCTCGCGAATGATTTCCTGAACAGGACCGCGATAGAAGACCCGCGTTGGATCTTGCTCGCCGAAAACGCTCTGCGCCAGTTCGCCCAGTTGCGCGAGGCCGATGATCTCATGCGAATAGTAGGGAACTTCCCAGATGGGCAGCGGCGCAAAGGTCTGATGGATCTGCTGGCGAAACTTCTCCTGGTTGCGATACAACTCCTGCATGAAGGCGTCCTGGTAGGCATCGGCCTGGAGCACGCGATTGCACACAACGGCATCGATGGGATAGCCAAAGAGAGCCAGGTAGGTTTCGGCGCGCAGGACCTCCTTGATGACCATGCGTTCGGGATTGACCACAGGGCGGTAAGAACTGATATCGGGATTGCCCAGGACAGAGCGCAGCACCTTGACGCGCTCACTGAGATTCTGCACAGTATTGATAATTTCGGTGGTGGGCAGGAAAGCTTTGAGCAGCGGGCGTGCCAGGCTGAGCGTGCCCTGCATGCTCAGGAGCCGGTTCACATACCACTGGAAGGTATCGGGCATACTCAGCAGGCGCACGGTCTCGCCTGTGGGTGCGGCATCGATGACGACAACATCGAAGTTGCCTTTCTGGGCGTTGCGATAAATGTTGATGAGGCTGACGATCTCATCCATGCCGGGGATGAGCGCGAGTTCTTCGGAGAGGACATCATCGATCCCCTGCTTGCGCAGCGCCTTGCTCATAGACTCCTGCACCTTGCTCCATCCCCTGCGCATCTCATCGAGGACATTCACCTCCTGCGCCCAGAGGTTGGGAGCCAGTTCCGTCGGCTCGGAAGTGAGATCGGCGCGTAAACAGTCGGCGAGGCTGTGCGCCAGGTCGGTGCTGACTACCAG
>DATGLE010000056.1:0-32415 GCA_035294325.1 Ktedonobacteraceae bacterium
GCCCTTTCATTTTCCCGCAGTCACAGGGCGCGGCTTGACGCCCAGGCCCGGTCCGTCGGGCAGGATCAGCTTGCCGTTCTCCACCTTCACGCCCTCGTAGGGATCATTGTCGATCAGCAGGTTGCCATCCAGGTCGGCGTAGTCAACCAGGGGCGTGAGGTGCGCGGCGGCGGTGATCGCCAGCGAACTCTCGACCATGCAGCCGATCATAATGCGCAGATTGTGCGCTCGCGCCGTATGGATCATCTTCAAGGCGTTGCGCAATCCGCCGCATTTCATCAGTTTTATATTGATGCCATCGACGCAGCCAACAACCCTGGGGATGTCCTCGACGGTCACGCAGCTTTCGTCGGCGATGATCGGCACGGGTACGTTGTCGCGAATTAATTTCAGGCCGGCGAGATCGTGCGCAGGGACGGGCTGCTCGACGAATTCGATATTGTAGGGGGCCAGCGCATTGATAGTCCTGATCGCCTCTTTGGGCGTCCAGCCGGCGTTGGCATCGACGCGGATGGTGGCCGCCGAGACCTCGCGGATCGCCTTGATGATTTCGAGATCGTGCCTGGTGCCGACCTTGATCTTGAGGATGGGATAATCCTTCGCCATCAAAGCTTTCTTTGCCATCTGCGCAGGGGTGTCGATGCCGATGGTGAAGGAAGTATGGGCGGCGCGCGTAGGATTGAGGCCCAGGAGCTTGTAGAGCGGCACACCGAGGACCTTGCCAATAATATCGTAGAGCGCCATATCGACGGCCGCTTTCGCGGAGGGATTGAGCCTGATGATCTTATCGAGTTGCTGGAAAATATCTTCGAGCGCGAACGGATCGTCGCCGAGGTTGCCGGCAAAGAGAGTGATGCAGGCAAGCACGGTTTCAAGGCTCTCACCATAATACTCGGCGGGCGAGGCTTCACCATAGCCGGTAATTTCGTCGTAGTTCACCTGAACGATGACATTCGGCGAGGTATACTGTACTCCCGTGAGATGCGGAACGGGGTGGTGAGCTTCAGATCGATAGGTCGGGCGTTGATGTGCAGCATAGGCTTCGCGTTCTCTTTCCAGGCATATTTCTTTCTCTATCACCCTATTTTGGCATAGCCTGTCAAGCATCCTTCATAAGCATGAGCCTGATTTCCAGCACTCCCTTTTTGGCGCGGCTTCGCCGCGCGAACGCCCGGCGAGGATCAGGCTCGCTCAAAACAGGTCAGGGCTATGTAATGCTCGCCAGAAGCGGGGGTCAAGGGGGCGGCCGCGCCCTTGCGGGGCGCGGGGTGTCCCCGCCCAGACTCTTCCTTTCGGGCGTGGGGCGGGGAGAATTAAATAGCCCTGAAAACAGGTTGAAAATATTGACAATACTATATTTATGAGTCATTATTGGAACCAGACTCTTTCAATCATAAAAGTTGGGAGATGGACTAATTTATCTATCGGTATAAAGAGTTATTTTCCAGGGAGATTAACGCATGTTAATCGATAGTAATCAGCTTGTAGGGCGGACTCTTGGCACATGCACGCTCCAGCGTCTACTCGGACGCGGCGGCATGGGGGCAGTTTACCTGGCGCAGCAGGAACGCCCGCACCGCATAGTAGCAGTGAAAGTACTTATGCCCGACCTGCTCGCGCATGAAGATCTTTATAAAGAATTTCTGATCAGATTCCGCCGCGAAGCTGATGCCATTGCTGCACTCGACCACATCAACATTATGCCGATTTATGAGTATGGCGAGGAGGAGCGACTGGCCTATCTCGTGATGCCTTATATTACCGGCGGCACGCTGCGCGAAGTGCTGAGAAAGCGCGGGCGCTTGCCGCTCGCCGAGACAATACCGATCATCGCTCAAACGGCCAGCGCGCTCGACTACGCTCACGCACGCGGCATCATTCACCGCGATCTCAAGCCAGGCAACATTCTACTGCATGCCGATGGCCGTCTGCTCTTAACCGATTTCGGCATTGCTAAAGTGGTCGAGACATCTCCCACGACGGATCAGCACACACCACAGGCGCTGCCAACCCTGACCACCACAGGAACGGTTATCGGCACGCCGGAATATTTCTCGCCGGAGCAGGCGGCGGGCGGCCCGATAGATCAGCGCTCGGATGTCTACTCGCTGGGCGTCGTTCTTTACGAGATGCTTGCCGGGCACGTACCATTCTCCGGTCCCACACCGGTTGCCGTAGCCCTCAAGCACGCTATGGAGCCGCCTCCTCCTCTCACCCGGGCCAACTCCGATATCCCCGATGTTGTAGAGAAGGTGGTGATGAAGGCGCTGGCGAAAAAGCCCGAAGCCCGCTATGCCAGCGCCGGCGCGCTCGCCCAGGTGTTACGCACAGCCTTCAACGCCTATGCACTGCGCCACAAGGACGCGTCTGAGGTTAAAGAGGCAGAGAAAGGCGCAATGGAGCTGGTTACGCTCATGGATAGCGAGACCATTATAACGCCTGAACCATCTCCGCAGGTCCAGAGCGCTCCTTCCGAGACGGAAGACATGGAAACGCCGCCCGCTTTCCACGAGGAGCCGACGATAGAGGCCGCCGCCACGGCCACGCCTGTTCCCTCCGCGACGCCGGAGGTCCATAACGCTCCAACGGTGGAGGCTCGTATCGAGCGTAAATCCCCCGCGCCAGCATCGAAAGAACAGCGGAGCGAACAGGCAATGCCCCCGGTGGGCGCGCCTCCGGCCCGCCAGCGCCAGGGTTTGCCGCTGGCGCTATCAATTGTGAGCGGCATCGTGATCCTGGCGCTGCTGCTTGGCGGATCGGCACTCTATTTCCACTGGCTGCCCGGTGGTTCGCAAACAGGATCGAACTCCGGGAGCACGAGCCAGAATTCGTCACAGAAGCAGCAACCTCCCGGCGCCGCCGCCACAACACATCCTTCCGCCTCCCCAACCGCTCAGGCGCATGCTCCCGCGCCGCAGCCGCTTGTACCTGCGGGAAAATTGCTCTACAGCACTGCACTGCCGGCCTGTGATGCGCAAAAGAACTTATGGAAAACCGATTCCTACGCTCAACTCAACTGTGGCAGCAATGCCACTACGCTGCTCGATAGCGGAGCAGGTCATATCGGAGGCGTCTTTCTGCACAATTTGCCGGATGGCGGGGCCATCCCCAACGATTACATCTTGCAGGTACAGGTGCAGGAAAATGCCTCCGCGCAAGGGCCATTTGGCATCTTCTTCCGCACGCAGCCGGGCGCGAACCACCAGGGTTCGTTCGCCTTCCTGGTGCAGCCGTCGGGCTTCTGGCAGGGCAACATCTATGACGATACCACCGGCCAGAGCACGACGCTTTTCCAGTCGCAGGGAACCGCGCTCAAAAGCGGGGGATTCTCGACGCTGGATATCGTTGTCCAGGGCAATACCTTCTCTTTATATATCGATGGCACAAGGCAGGGCGGCATCTCAAGCGACAATTATCCCTCCGGGATTATTGGCCTGGTCGCCGACCAGGGCACCAGCGTGCTCTTCAAGAATCTGGCTATCTACGCCTTGCCCGGCTCATGAGTCGGGCATTTAACACGCGCGTAGCGGCGCGATGATGAATAGCGCGGCAAGGGCATACGTTCGTGGGCCGCCCTGGTGGCGGCCAATGCACACCCACCCGCACATGCCAGATTTCGTTACCGATTCCGGGTGTTACACCTCATCGCAGTGCTCCTACGAAACAATCCTGGCTCATGAGGCGAAGTGTTTGATAAGCGCGTCCATTAATATGCCCGGTCCGAAACGCATTACGTCGGTGGCGGGAAGCCCGGTCTCGTCCTCGGCGCGCTTCAACTCGTCGCGCGCCTCGCCTTCGCCCAGGCCATGCGTGATAAGAGCGAGGCCGACGACCCTGCTGCTGCGGTCAGGCCGTATCCAGCTCATAGCCTCCTCGTTGATCTGAATGAGGCGTGACAGCGAGGGCAGCGGGCACTGCTCGTAGCCCTCGATGGTCTTCGCGCCGGCCTTATGACAGAAGATCATGGCATCAGGAGCGGATCCGTGGATCAGCCCGAGTGTTACAGGCGAGTAGCCTGGATGGTTGAGCGCGCCCTGGCCCTCCACGAAAACCCAATCGTGCCGGTTGGCAAAGTCGAGCACCATCTCTTCGACCAGACCGGCCACGAAGTCGCTGATGATATGGTCCACGGGCAGCCCGTTGCCGGAGATCATGATGCCCGTCTGCCCCGTTGCCATGAAGCCGCTGTTGAGTCCACGGCGGCGCGCCTCCTCGTCCAGTTCCAGGGCTGTAGACTTTTTGCCGGTAGCGCAATCCGAGCCAACCATCAGTATCGTATGGCTGCCAGGCCGATGGGGGAGAAACTGAGCGACGCGCCTTTTGTCGGGCGGGCGGCGCACATCCCAGATGCTCACGCCGCGTTTGATGGCTGCACTGCGTATCTCCTCATCGTCGGATAGAAAGAAGTGCAGGCCGCTGATAAGATCGAGGCCGGCCTCGATAGCCGCGAGCAATTGCCAGCGCCACGCCTCCGGCAGAGCGCCGCCCATAGGAGCGATGCCGATCAGCAGCGTATCTGGCTGGTAGCTCAAAGCCTCATGAATATCGCGCACAATGGGAATGCCCGCACCAAACGGAGCGTCCAGCGCCTGCGCAACATCCTGACCAGCCCTGGTACTATCGATCACAGCAACAACGGGATCTTTACCATAGCGGATGACGCCCGTGGCCGTCTTGCCATAGTGCCACTCGAAGGAGCCTTCTGCCAGTATTGCTATTCGTCTCATTTCATTGCTCCCTTACTATGCTTTACGACCCTTGAGTAGAGTATTGTCTATATTAAAGCTCTCAAGATGGCCGTCCGCGCGCGTCTTGATCGCGAAGTAGTCGTGGGCACGCTCGTCGCTCTCCAGAATGAAGCGCTCCAGGCGGGCCTTCTCTTCGGCTGGCATCTGAGCGCGAGCCGTCCAGTCGTCGTAATTGAGCGTCTTCTGTGTCACTTCCTTAAACTCGATAGTTAATCCCGCCTGCGCAAAGAAGTTCTCCCACTCGGCCAATGTGCAGGCGCGGCCATGCGAGGGATCGCGCCACTTCTCGAATTTATTGTCGAAGGCGTCGAGTTCGGGATCGCTCGGAGCCGTGCTATCGCTGAGCAGGAAGAGGCCGCCGGGCTTCAAGACGCGTGCCGCTTCGCGGACCGCCCTGGCGACATCGGGAAAGTGATGGGCGGCCAGGCGGCAGGTAACGCGGTCAAAGCTGGCATCGGCGAATGGCAGGTGCTCGGCGTCGGCTACCTGGAACTCCGCGTTATTGATGCCCTGGGAAAGCAGAAATTCGCGCGCCGTTTCGAGCATGCGCTGCGTGAGATCCGTCACCATTACGCGCGCGACATAGGGTGCGATAGCTCGCGCTGTATGCCCGCCGCCAGTAGCGATATCGAGGGCATGCTGTCTCCCATCCCATTCGCCGATCTCGACGAGGCGCTGGAGATCCTGGCCCGCGCTGTGCGTGGCGCTCACAACATAGCTGGCGGCTGTGCGGCTGAAGTAGTCCTGTACCTGAGCTTTCCGCTCATCGCTGCCTCGAGGGGAGGTAGAGGTCATAAAGATATAAAGCTCCTTTCAGTTCGTGGACATGCTCCTCATATTATATCTCAGCAGGGTTGTCAGGGGCGCGGCCCCCATACCCCACTTCTCTCTCCACACATCGCAACTGCGTTGCTCTCAATGAATAATAGCAGGTGGCGAGCCTCGTGCGACAAGGGGATAGTCCTCTGGACTTGCAGCGCTATCCATGCTATCATAACTGCAATTCATATGGTGGATGCACGAAAAAGGAGTTGGCATCTCATGCATTTCGACTTATATCACTGGCTGTTTGATGATCCCTACACAGCCGGAACCAATGCCGGTCTCTCAGGGCCAGAAAAATTTCATTTCCTGTGGCCCTGGCTCATCTTTTGCTGCGCCGGTCTCCTTATCGCCTTCTACTACTCCGTCGAGGGCCGCAAACGTTTTGTCAAAAATAAGCCGGTGATCAAATATATGCTCGATCGCTACCTCGGCTGGTTCGCCGTTATCTGCTTCATCGGGCTGCCGCTGATCTTTTCACGCGTGTTCCTGGACTCCTACTTCTTTGCCTGGCGCTTCTGGCGCTATCTCTGGCTGCTCGGACTGGTGATATGGGCGCTCTGGTGGCTGAGATACCTGCTGGTCAAATATCCGCAGGAGCGGGCCAACTACCTTGCCTATCAGAACCGCAAGCAGTATATACCGAGAAGCAAGAGCAAACGCAAGACGAAGGCTGCATCGCGATAGAGGATGCCGGTGTTTAACTGCGCGGGCATTATTCTCGCGGGCGGGCGCAGCAGGCGCATGGGCATCAATAAGGCCCTTCTGCCGCTGCCCGGCAGCGGCGGCGGGGAGACGACGTTTGTCGAGCATCTGGCCGGGCTGCTGAGTGCGCAGTGCAGCGAGGTTGTGCTGGTTGCGCGCGATGAAACGCAGCGCGCGCAATATGATACTTTCTCGCTTCCCGGCGTGCGTATCATCACGGACCGCGCGCCCGGCATCGGACCGCTGATGGGCCTGTACAGCGCCCTGAGCGTAATCGACTCTTCGCATGCGCTGCTGGCAGCCGTCGATATGCCGTATATACAGCCCGCAATGCTCTCGTTTCTGCTCTCTCAGCCCCTCGAAGAGGCTCCGCTTGTTCCCATCGTTGCCGATAATCCCCAGGTGTTACTGGCGGTCTACCCCCGCACGCTGCTGCCCGTCATCGAGGAACTGCTGCGCCAGGGACGGCGCGGCCCCCGCTCCCTGCTGCATGTCGTGCCGGTGCGCTATATCCCGGAGGAGCGACTGCGCCAGATCGATCCCGAGTTGCGATCCTTCATTAATGTGAATACGCCCCAGGATCTGGCGGGGCTATAATGCATTCAGCCAGATTTTTAGTACGCAGCCGCGCGATTGATCGCGCTCGTCCAGATCGTAGCATGCATCAATGCGCGATCAATCGCGCGGCTGCGAGCGGGGAAGAGCACAATAACGTGATTTAACCACCATTTGAGGCGCGCCGCCGCCGTCGCGCCATCGCCCTGAGATCCTTGCCGAAGCCGCGCAGGCACAGCCACTCGCGCGTCTCCCCCATAACCACAACATCGACCTCGCGCAGCGCTGCAACGCTGGCGGCCCCGCTCAGTTGCATCGCGACTTTCAACTCGGCGACAAAGCTTTCCAGCAGTTCACAGACCTTCTCGTAGCTTTCGCTGGCCGCCTTGAGGAAGGGGAATCCTATACCCACCAGCGTCGCACCCAGCGCCAGAGCGCGGGCAACATCCAGCCCGCTACGCACGCCGCCGGTAGAGATAAGCGGGAGGTGAGCAGCACTGGCCTCGACCAGCGCAATAGGCGTGGCGATGCCCCAATCGCGATAGAGCAGGCCAATGTTCATCGCACGCTCATCGCCCCGCGAGCCGGCGCGCGCGGCCTCTATCGCCGGCATGCTGCTGCCACCGGCTCCGCCAACATCGATGGCGGCAACTCCGCAACCACGCAGCAGCAGCGCCTGCTCGCGGCAGATGCCGGCTCCCGTCTCCTTGGCGATCACCGGGACGCCAACCTGCGCCGTAAGTGCTGTGAGCGCCGCCGCTTCGCCAACGGCGCGGCGGTCCCCTTCGGGCTGCGCTGCCTCTTGCAGGCTATTCATATGCACAGCCAGAGCGTCGGCGCCGATCATCTCGATGGCGCGCTGCACCTGCTCCGAGGTGAAAGGGGCGTGGCGAGCCTGGGGGATCAACTGCGGTGCGCCGATATTCGCGATCAGGAAGGCATGGGGGGCGTGCTCGCGCGTGACAATATAACTGCTGGCAAGATCAGCGTTCACCAGTGCGGCCCGCTGGCTCCCGACGCCGAGCGCCAGGCCGTAGCGCTCCGCCGCGCGCGCCAGGTTGCGGTTGATGGAGGTGACATCGGGGTGGCCGCCAGTCATCGAGGAGATAACAATGGGATAGCGCAGTTGCCGGCCCAGGAATGTTACCGAAGTATCGATCTCATCCAGATTCACTTCCGGCAGCGCCTGGTGCACAAAGCGGATATCGTTCCAACTGGCACGCTGAGGAGCCGAGATATCTTGTTCCAGGGCGATGCTGACATGTTCAAGCTTACGTTGTTTTACTTCGTCACTCATGCGAGACCGTGATCCTTTCCGCGCGTTTCTGCACAATACCGGCGATGGCAAGATAGGCAAGCGGTATCCCGAAGATCAGGGCCGTCTGATACGCGGCGATTGGACCCCTGCTGAAACCAACAAAGGGATAGATAAAGAGCGCCGTGCCCGACAAGAGCAGCATTGCAGCGGTAAAGGCGTCAAAGCGGCGCAGCACAACCACCCAGAGCAGCCACAAAAGATACCAGGGCCAGAACCAGCCAGAAACAAGTACCATATACCAGTATACCGCAATGCCGCAGCAGCCCAAAAGCGCATCAATTTCTGGCAATCGCGCCGCATGCGCGCTATGGTATGCGCCGGAGCGCCGGGTTGAAGCAAGGCGCACCTCGGAGAAGAGCCGCGTATAAATGAGCACGAAGATTACAGTGGCGGTTGCGCGCAGTGTGACATCGGCGGCAGTGTCAGGCGGCACGAAGGTTGGGAAGTGGCCGATGCGCGCTATGAGTTGAAATATGGCACGCATCGGGCCAGCGAGGATGCCCGCCGGGGAGTGGACAAAATGGCCCATATCGATAGCGGAGGTGATGGCGAAGAACGTTGAGGCGCCGCGCCAGAAGGGGAGCGAGATCGCCAGCGCCGGAATGAGCACAATAAGCGCGCGCCAGCAGAAACCGCGACAGATGCGCAGGATATTTTCTTCGTCGCGCACATCAAACCAGAGATAGAGCGGCGCCAGCAGCAGCGCTATCAGGTTCGTGCTGATAGCCAGGCCGAGAACCAGCAGCGCAGCGATACCATAAAGCTTCTTAACATTCAGGAATGCGGGGTCCCTACTGTGATCAACGCGCAGCACGTAGAGCCAGGTTGCCAGCAGCAGCAGAAAGATCAGGACGCCCTCGTTGTGTCCGCTACCAGCCAGCTCGATCAAGGCCAGCGGATTCCAGGCGTAGAGCAGCGTGCCGAGCAGGCGGCGCGCGGGGGCGATTCTGCCGAGGATGGCCCAGACCAGCACGCAATTGACGAGATGGGCGAGAAGGGCCACGCCTTTGAAGAGCGTGAGCGTTATCGCTGGTCCGGCGCCAACGCGCACAAGCAGCGAGGCGATAAGAAGCCAGAGTGGACCGTAGATGTTGGGGGCAGCGCGCCCGGAGATTACCCAGCGCAGGTACGGATCGTTGGGGAACTGGAACGGCGCGGTGTTCAGAGGATCGGCGCCGTAGACCGCGAGGATGCGCCCCGAGAAAATATACGTGAATACATCGTCAGAAAAGAGCAGCGGTTGGAAGAGCAGCGTGAGGCCGAAGACGAGCGCGCCGAGCAGCAGGAACGGAAGGTAGCGGCGCGTCTCCTCGGCTCTGTTCTGAGCGTGCAAGATAGCGACAATCGCGCAGGCGTAGGCGCCTATAAGGGCGCTCAGCGTAACGCCGAGCAGGAGAAAGGGGAGCAGGCCGGGACGCGAGGGCGCGGCCACAAAGGGGCCAATGAGCGCCATCAGCCAGTGGAATGGCTGAAGCGTCCACGGCCACTGCCCGGCCAGCGGCGAACCGCTCAAATGAAGCTGTGGCAGCGGCGAGAGCGCTACCAGCAGCAAGTAGAAAAGCTCACTGCCACAGGCAAGGGCGAGCAGCAATGGAAAGAACCGCTGCTGCCGCCTGTTGGTGAGAATAACCGGCTCGCTGCTGGTCTGCTGAGAAGTCGCCACTCCTATAGTCCCACTCTTCTAAATGCTGTGTCGATATATTTGAGATAATAATCCGTGCTGGTCAGTTCGCGCAACTCGGAGGGAGTGAGATAGCGCGCGACCTCGGGATCGCTGCTGAGCGCTTCGAGCAGGGCAGGCCCCTGGATTGGCCCTTTGCTCGCCATGCTCCAGACCTTTTTCGCGTTGCGCTGCACCATCTTGTACGCCTCCTGTCGCCCCACACCCCTATCGATGAGCGCCAGCAGAATACGCTGCGAAAAGACCAGGCCGCCGGTCATATTCAGGTTGACCAGCATACGCTCGGCGTCTACCTGTAAGCCCCGCATTACACCCGTGAAGATGTGCAGCATGTAGTGCAGCAGCGTGCAGGCGTCGGGAATGATGATACGCTCCGCCGACGAGTGGCTGATGTCGCGCTCATGCCAGAGAGCCACATTCTCCATCGCGGTCATAGCAAAGCCGCGCAGCACGCGCGCGAGGCCGCAGATGCGCTCGCAAAGCTCAGGATTGCGCTTATGTGGCATCGCCGACGATCCCTGCTGGCCGGATCCAAACGGCTCGAACGCCTCACTCACCTCGGTACGTTGCAGATGGCGGATCTCCTGCGCCATCTTCTCCAGTGAACTGCCGATCAGAGCCAGCGTGGTGACAAAATGGGCATGCCTGTCGCGCTGCACGATCTGATTGGAAATGGGTGCGACGCCCAGGCCCAGTTGCGCGCAGACGAACTCCTCGATCTGCGGCGGGACCGTAGCATGCGTGCCAACCGCGCCGGAGATTTTGCCGACTGCGACCTGCTCCAGCGCGGCATCAAGCCGCTGCTGGTGGCGCCGCAGTTCGTCCACCCAGAGCGCGAGCTTCAGGCCGAAAGTCATCGGCTCGGCATGGATACCGTGCGTGCGCCCGGCCATCAGCGTATATTTGTGCTGCTGCGCACCCTGCGCCACCGCCAGGATCAGATCGGCCAGGGACGCGCTGAGGAACTGGCCCGCCTCTTTGATCTGGACGGCAAGGCCCGTGTCGAGCACATCGGAAGAGGTCAGGCCGAGATGGATAAAGCGTCCCTCCGGCCCGAGCTGTTCCTGGACGGAGCGCAGGAAGGAGATGACATCATGATGCGTCTCCTGCTCTATCTCCTGCATGCGCTGAGCGTTATAGCGGGCCTGGCGGATTTTCTCCAGCGCCTCCTGCGGGATCACGCCCTCGCGCGCCCAGCCCTCACAGACGAGCAGTTCGACTTGCAGCCATGTGTCGGTCTTGTGGGCGGCGGACCATATCGCAGCCATTTCTGGCAGAGAATAACGTTCGATCATAATACACCATCACCTGCGAACGCCTGCGGCGCTCGCCTCAGGGAGTTTAATGTGTAGACCAGGCGCTTTGCGCCTGGTCTACACATCCCTGCGCGGCTTCGCCGCGTGAACGCCCGGCGAGAGCGGGCCAGAACGCTGAGCATCAGATACTCTCCTAAGTGTACCACACACGCGCTTGTCACACTGCATGAGATATGGTATACTTCACGGCGGAAGGATGTCAGAGTGGTCGATTGAGCCGCTCTCGAAAAGCGGTAGGGTTAATAGCCCTCGTGGGTTCGAATCCCACTCCTTCCGCCCCGTTTTTTGGAGGAGTCTCATAGTGGCCTAGTGAGCACGACTGGAAATCGTGTAGGGTTAACAGCCCTCGTGGGTTCGAATCCCACCTCCTCCGTCCCACCCTTTAAATGAGACAGTTACCTTTCCCGATCTTCAGCAACTCTCTGCTACCTTGCAGCGAATCATGCCAGCTCAATGATCGGGATTATGTCCCCTTCACCTGAAGTAGCAGCTTGCCAACATGTGAGCGCGCCTCGATACGCCGGTGTGCCTCCGGCGCCTGTTCCAGAGGCAGCGCCCCATCAATCGCGAGGGTGAGCGCGCCCGAAGCCAGCAGGCCCACCACCTTTTGCGCCGTCTCGGCGACCAGGTGGGGCGCGGTCTGCGAGAGCGTAGTGATGCTATAGCCCACCACCGCCTTGTTTGAGGTCCAGAGCTGGGTAGGCGAAATCGGCTGCTCTGGATTATCGCTGGCATTGCCGAAGACCACGAGGCGGCCAAAGGGGGCCAGCACGCCCAGGCTCTGGCTTCGCGTCGGCTCTCCACGCGCATCCAGGATGATATCGATACCCTTGCCATCCGTCGCAGCCAGGGCTGCCTCGACAAAGCCATCCAGCAGGAACACCTGGTCGTAGCCAAAGGCGCGCGCGGCGGCGGCTTTCTCCTGGCTACTGGTCGTGCCGAGCACGAGCCGCGCTCCCAGCGCACGCGCGATCTGCCCCGCTGCCATGCCAATCCCACCCGAAGCGGCATGGATGAGAACGCTCTCGCCACGCTGGAGCCTGCCCGCTCGTGTGAGCAGATCATAGGCGGTGATGGCAACTGTAGGAAAGGCCGCGGCCTGTTGCAAGTCTACCTTGCCGGCGACGTTCTCCAGGGGGAAGGTCAGCACCGCCCGGGCGAGGGCAAACTCAGCATAACCGCCCTGAACGGTCAACGCGGCCACTGGCTGACCAACGCGTAAGCCGGTGACGCCCTCACCCAGAGCATGGACGGTTCCCGAGACTTCGTAGCCGGGGACAAAGGGCAGAGGGCGGGCATGATAGGTGCCCCGGCGCGCCATCAGGTCGGCATAGTTCACCCCGGCATAGGCCACCTCGATCAAGACCTGGCCTGGTCCCGGCTCCAGCACGCGCATGTCAAGCACTTCCAGAACTTCTGGCCCGCCGAAGCGGGTGACGGCTACTGCCTTCATCAAGATTTCTCCTCAATCCAGGGGCCAACCCCATGAATATGTTCGACGGTGATGCGGGTGATATACCCGGCCGGCGCACCATCAGGAATAAATTTCGTCCCCGGACCGATGTAGATCTGCGCCAGGCGGTTCAGCAATTCGGGTGCCCCACCCTCCGTAATCCTGGCACGCCCATTGATGACCAGGTAATTATCCAATGCCCCGGTTTTTCCGCCCGTCTCCATCGAAAGCGCGACGCGCGCATCTCTCTGTATATTTTTCACTTTTTGATAGGAGGCCAGATGACCACAGACAATTTCATCGCCCTCCAGGCCAACCCAGACGAGGGTGACGTGCGGACTGCCATCGCTGCCCAGCGTCACCAGATGAGCCAGGTGCCCTGAAGTTAAAGCCTGCCGGACGGCATCGCTCAATACCATGCTGGTTACACATCCTTTCTCCAGGAGATCACACGGACTACTCGGAGTTCTCGCGAATACCAGTCCGCAGGCGCTTGATGAGACCGGTGTGACGCTTTGCTTGCAGGCGGCGCCGGCGGCTCGCAGCGGTGGGCCGCGTGGCCCGGCGTGGAATCACCGGCTGCTGCCGCTCTTGAAGGAGCTGTGCCATGCGTTCAAAAGCGACCTCACGGTTGGCATGCTGGGACCGGCGCTCGGTCGCTGTTACCGTCAGGCCCGTTGGACGATGGATCAGGCGCACTCCGCTCTCGACTTTGTTGCGATGCTGCCCCCCCGGTCCGCTGGCAATCAGGAATTGCACCTCACAATCCCGTTCAAGGGAGGCCCGGTCAGTGGGAAAATGTTCCATTGCCCTCTGGCTTCCCCGTTACTTATATCGCGACAGCAGCGGCAGATATGCCGCTGCGTCAGGCTCGTCAAGTTCGGCGAGAAGGCTCGCGAAATCGAGCGGCTTCCGGCTGAATTGAACCTTGCCATCGAAGCGCGGCCACTCGCCGGGGTCGCGGTCCCAGGCAAGCTCAAGCCCGTTAAAATCGGGATCGTGCAGATAGATGGCCTCGTGGGTGCCGTGATCGGATGCTCCGTCGATTGACCAGCCATGATCGAGCAGGCGTTTGAGGGCGACGGCCAGGTCTCTACGCGTGGGATAATTGATAGCGAAATGATACAGACCGGTTGTCCCGGGGGCAGGCGGCTGGCCGTCCTTGCTCTCCCAGGTGTTGAGGCCGATGTGATGATGATAGCCACCGGCGGATAGGAAGGCCGCGGTCCCAAAGTCGAAGAGCAGGTCAAAGCCCAGGTAGTCGCGATAAAAGCCAATCGCGCGCTCCAGGTTGGCGACCTTGAGATGGACGTGTCCAATACGAGTCGCGGCAGGGATGGATGTCTCGGTCATAGCCGGCTCCTTAATTACTTATGGATAAGGGTGGATGGAGAAGGACATGGCTGCGCCACGTCCCTCTCCATCCACCCTTACCCACTGTGAGCACTGAGATGCGTTAGCGCATCTCAGTGCCTCAAGAGACTACATCATGCCGCCCATGCCGCCGGGCATACCACCGGCAGGCGCGGCTGGCTCCTCCTCTGGAATATCGCTGATAAGTGTATCTGTCGAGAGCAGCATTCCCGCGATGCTGACCGCGTTCTGCAACGCGGAACGCGTGACCTTCGCGGGATCGACGATACCGGCCTTGAACATATCAACGTACTCGCCGGTCAGCGCGTTGAAGCCGTAGCCGCGAGGCTGGCTGCGCACACCCGCGACAACCACCGATCCATCGTAACCGGCGTTGGTGGCAAGCTGGCGTAGAGGCTCTTCCAGAGCACGGCGCAGAATGTTGACGCCTGTCGCCTCATCACCAGGAGCGGCCTGCACCTTGTCAAGCGCAGAGATGGCAGCGATCAGTACGGAGCCACCGCCGGGAACGATGCCCTCTTCGATGGCCGCACGCGTGGCGGAAAGCGCATCTTCTACGCGATGTTTCTTTTCTTTCAGCTCGGTCTCAGTCGCGGCGCCGACCTTGATAACGCCCACGCCTCCGGCCAGCTTCGCCAGGCGCTCCTGAAGCTTCTCGCGGTCATAGTCGCTGGTCGTCTCTTCGATCTGAGCGCGGATCTGCTGCATGCGGGCCTGGATAGCCTGCTGTGAGCCGGCGCCCTCAACAATAGTGGTATTGTCTTTGGTCGCCGAGACTTTGCGAGCGCGGCCAAGATCCTGCAAGGTCGTATTTTCGAGCTTGAGGCCCTTCTTCTCCGTGATGAGCGTTGCTCCGGTCAGGATCGAGATATCCTCCAGCATCGCCTCACGGCGATCACCAAAGCCGGGAGCCTTCACAGCTATCACGTTCAGGGCACCACGCACCTTGTTGACGACCAGCGTCGCCAGCGCCTCACCATCGACATCTTCGGCAATAATCACGAGATCCTTCATACCGCTTTGCAGCATACTCTCCAGCAGCGGCAGGATATCGGCGATGGCACTGATCTTTTTATCGGTTACAAGGATAAAGGGATTATCCAGTTCGGCTACGGTATGTTCCTGGTTCGTGGTCATGTAAGGCGAAATGTACCCGCGATCAAATTCCATGCCCTCGGTATACTCTTTCTCCATCTCGATGCCACGGCCCTCTTCAACCGTAATCACGCCATCCTTGCCGACCTTCTCCATGACCTCGGCGATCAGGTTGCCGATCTCCTGATCTCCGGCAGAGATCGAGGCGACCTGCGCGATTTCCTCGCGTGTCTCAACGGGCTTGCTCATCGACTTGATGCTCTCGACGATAGCCTCGGCACCTTTCTCCAGACCACGGCGCAGGATCATAGGATTCGCACCCGCCGCCAGGTTTCTCAGACCTTCGTTGACAATCGCATGCGCCAGCACGGTTGCGGTAGTGGTGCCATCGCCGGCAACATCATTGGTCCTGGTCGCCGCCTCTTTAAGTAATTGCGCGCCCATATTCTCAAAGGGATCGGGCAACTCCACATCGCGCGCGATGGTTACGCCATCGTTGGTAATCGTTGGCGAGCCGAATTTCTTGTCCAGCACAACGTTGCGGCCCTTCGGCCCAAGTGTAACCCTTACTGCATCAGCCAGCACATCCATTCCCTGCTTGAGAGAATGGCGCGCCTGTTCATTAAATTGCAATCGCTTCGCCACGAAACGTTCTCCTCATCTACAGAATTTCGC
The DNA here is from genome assembly GCA_035294325.1 of Ktedonobacteraceae bacterium. Taxonomy (GTDB): domain Bacteria; phylum Chloroflexota; class Ktedonobacteria; order Ktedonobacterales; family Ktedonobacteraceae; genus DATGLE01. Next base: position 15,743 of record DATGLE010000056.1, read on the forward strand.
CTGCTCCCCGGGCGGGAGCAGGACAATATTATTCAACAACGCCCATGATGTCGCTTTCGCGGAGGATCAAATACTCTTCGCCGTCGAGCTTGACCTCGGTGCCCGCATATTTAGCAAAGAGCACTTTCTGCCCGACCTGGATTTCCATATTGCTCCGCTTGCCATTGTCCAGCACCTTGCCCGGACCCACCGCCAGCACTTCGCCCTCCTGGGGCTTCTCTTTCGCGGTATCCGGCAGCACAATGCCGGTTTTGGTGACGGTCTCGCGGGCCAGCGCTTTGACCACTACGCGGTCCCCAAGTGGTCGGAGTTTCACACTCACTGTTGGCATACGTCTTTCCTCCCAGATTTCGTCGTATGTGTTGTATATACTTTCTTCAAGCAGGCAAGTTAGCTCGTCGTAGCCGCACGCTGGTGATTATTAACCATCAAAAGCGGGAACTCTTTCCCCGCATAGCCGCGCGCTTGATCGCGCTCTTTGGGCCTGGAGAGCGCTTCTACGCGCGATCAAGCGCACGGCTATGCACCGGAGGACATTCCCATCTCTGGTTGTTCACTTCCATCGTCGCGCGGCTACGCACAGATACCTGCGATATGGTTTTTAGCACTCGCACCTCCAGAGTGCTACCCGCTATATAATACACCATAGCCGATTTGTATGCAAGAGGATAGCAAGGAATTCCACGGCCTTCCCATTCCTGGGAGCACACATCGCGCCTGCGCAGCCCCATGCGTCAGTGCCTTAGCATGGGAAGCCTCCGAAGAAATTTCGCGATTGCCTTGACATTACCTACGAACGTTTTTTATAATGCATGGTACATGCAATATTTACCGTACATACCAGAAAAATTTTCCTTATCTTCCGTGATCAGACGGGAAAGAGGCCGCCAGTGAGCACACAGCAAAGCTACCAGGATACCAATACCCTCGCTATCCTGCCCGAAGACGTACCTGTGACCATGCCCGATCTACCCCTCAAGCTGGTTGTCAATACGCCAGACCAATTCAAGGCTCTGGGCGATCCCCTGCGCAGACGCATCCTGGCGATCATCCAGTATCAACCGGCGACGGCCAAGCAGATCGCGGACCGCCTCAAAGTTCCTCCGGGCACGGTTGGGCATCATTTGCAGGTACTCGAAGCGGCCGGGCTGGTACAGATTGTGGCGCGACGCCTGGTGCGCGGCGTCGTGGCGAAGTATTACACGCGCGCGGCCCGTATCTTCTGCTATGAGATGTCGCGCGAGATCACGGGCAGTCAATCTGTAGCGGTTGAAATGCTGACACAGGTGCGCGACGAGCTGGCCGATGCCATCGCCACCGATGCCGAGTCTGAGATCACTACCTCCGTGCCACGCGCACGGCTCTCGCCGGAGCGTTTTGAGATGTACAAGCAAAAGGTTGACGAACTCATCGAAGCCTTTTTGAGCGAGCCAGCCGATCCCGATGGCGAGATCTACACGCTCAGCGTCGCCCTGTTCAAAGCCCCGGCGTATGTACAGAATAAGCGATAGAAAATGAAAGGCAGGCAGTTTCGCTGCCTGCCTTTCATTTTCTATCATTGTAATACCTTTTCTATTTCATCCTCCGGCACTGTGGTCACGATCTTGCTATGCCGCATTGCGCGTGCGAAGAAGAAGACGTTGGGCGCGAGGATCGCGCCTGTCGTTACTATCGCGGCACGCAGCGACACGAGGTTGCCGATGAGGCCCACGATGGGGCCGCCGGCGATCTGCCCGATGGCGTCGGCCTGGCCGCTAATCGAGATCACCGTGGCACGCATTCTGGGATCGCTGCTGCGCGTGAGCCAGGTTGTGTAGAGCGGCAGCGCGGTCTTGCGACAGACAGTGGCCGCCCAGAACAGCGCGAGCGCCAGGAAAAAGCTTCCCGCGAGGCCAAACAGCACAACGCTCACCAGCAGGAGCATGTTGAGGATAAACTGCGTACTCACAAGAGCGCGCATGTTATTTATATCAACATAGCGCTGCACCAGTTCCGTCGCGGCCAGCACCAGCAGGGTGCCGACCAGGCTCATAATGCCAAACCAGGTCACGGAATTGAGTTGTCCCAGGTGGGGGAAAGTGAAATCCTGGATGAAGTGCGCCGTCTGGAGACGATCAAAGCCCTCGCTCGCCATGCCGGAACAGACCGTGATACAGAGAATAATTAGCAGCATGGGACTGCTCTTGATCGCCTTCGCGCTCTCGCGCATCTGTCCCGCCAGCGCTTTCCAGGAATTACGATTCTCCCGGGTCGCCGGGTGGGAATGATGCTCCGGCATAAAGAGCAGCAGGAAGAGGCCGAGCGCCAGAAACACGCCCGCGCCCGCCAGGATAGCGAGATTGAGGCGCACGCTTCCAAGTATGACGCTCAAAGGGATGCCGACCAGTGTGGCTATCAGGCCGATCTGGCTGGCACGCAGGAAAACGCGACTGATATGCTCCTCACCTATCTCCCCGGCAATCCACGCCTCCTGCGCGCCGTCGGTAAAGGTTGCGCCGACGCCCCAGATTACCTGGGAGAGCAGAACCGCGACGAATTGAGGCACCAGACCTTCAAGCAGAAAGCCGGCGCCCATCAAGAGGTAGCCGATGACAACCGCGAAGCGGCGGCTGTAGAGGTCGGCGACCACGCCAGTTGGCACCTGACAGAGAAAGCAGGAGCTTTCCAGCACCGTGCCAACCAGGACCAGTTGCAGCGGATCGAGCCTGACGATCTCTACCAGATACACGCCGTTGATGATAGAGATTACATTGAGGGCAAGCGCGCTTGCCCCCGAAAGAATCAGGAAAATGCTATATGGGCTGAGCCTATCGCTCTTGAAAATCATTGACTATACTCCCGGCATCTCATATGCCAATTTTATTCAGGAGGGTGTCTGCCTTCCGAGCTGCTGCCCTGCGAGCGCCGCAGGCGCTCGCCGGATAGAGCCGGTTATGTGGCGGAGCCGTGCCAGAACTGGAGTTTGTTTGTGAAAAATGGGCTGCGCCCATTTTTCACAAACAAACTACGAGAGGCGAGCGCCGCAGGCGCGAGCAACTGTTCTGAGTAACAGACACACTCTAAGCGTGCAGGAAGGTTAGAAAGCCGGGGTGCATAGATTTGTGTGGAATTGCGGTAATTCCGGTATTAGAGGGCGCACCCGGCAAAGAGTCTGCTGTTAGAGGCTCTAACAGCATTCAGCAGGAAGAAGATGAGTTGTACTCTTTGCATCGGGTGTCTTTCTCCGGTTATTTTTAGTAGTCGCCTGTTGTCTGACAGAGAAAAGTCTACCATAACAGGGGGGAGAATGCAAGATGAGGGCCTGCCCCCATCTTTAATTCCATCGTAAAAAACCTGCCCGCCTTACAAATTTTCGATTTTCACCGGCTCGATTTTATCAGCCAGGGGGAAGCCAAACACTTTTGAGTAGAAGTATAGTTCGGCCTCCAGCGAGCGTTTGATATTTTCGGCGCGGCGGAAGCCGTGCTGTTCCCCCTCGAAGGGTACATAGGCCACCGGCACACCCTTCTTACGCAGCGCTTCAAACATCATTTCGGCCTGGCTGGGCGGCACAATTTTGTCTTCCAGTCCCTGGAAGAAGATCACCGGGCAGGAGAAGCGGTCGATAAAGTTGATGGCCGAGCGCTGATAATAGAGATCGGCCTTTTCGGGATACGGACCGACCATGCTATCCATGTAGCGCGATTCAAACTTATGGGTATCCCTGGCAAGCAGCGCCACGTCGCTCACGCCGAAGTAGCTGGCCCCGGCCTTGAAGGTGTCACGGAACGCCAGCGCGCAGAGGGTGGTGTAGCCACCGGCGCTGCCACCCCTGATCGCCAGCCGATTGCCATCCACCAGGCCGTGCTCGACGAGATATTTCGCGCCGTTCACGCAGTCGTCCACATCGACCACGCCCCATTGCCCTTTGAGCCGCTCGCGATAGGCGCGGCCATAGCCCGTGCTGCCGCCATAGTTCACATCGAGGACAGCGATACCCCGGCTCGTCCAGAATTGCTTTTGCAGGTTAAGCTCACTCGAAGTAGCCGATGTCGGGCCGCCGTGAATCATGACCAGCAGCGGGGGCAGTTCCCCGGCGGGTGCCTGGAAATCGGGATTACACGGCGCATAGAAGAAGCCATACGCTGTCAGCCCGTGCTCGGTTGGGAACTCGATCACCTGCGGCTTTGAGATATAAGCGCTATCTATCGTGGTTGCGGAAGAGCGGCGCAGCGTCTCGATCTTTCCCGTTCCGAGATCGAGCTGCACGATGGAGGCCGCTTCTGTATCCGAGGCGGCGCGAAACACGACGCGCTCGCCCCCGGCCTGGATGCCCCCAAAACTCGTGTAGGGCGTATTGATAGGCGTCAGCTTACCCGCAGCCGTATCGAGGCTCGCAAGCTTCCCAACGCCGTTTTCGCTGTAGCAGCAGACGATGCGTTGAGGCGCGACGAAGGCATAGGTAGACATATCGAAGACCCACTGCGGCAGGCCAAACTCCGCCTCCATCGGGCAGAGAGGCTCAACCTGCCCGGAGCGCCAGCGATAGAGGTTCCACCACCCGCTGCGGTCAGAGACAAAGTGGAGCACGCCATCGGGCGACCAGAGCGGTTGAAAGATCGATTCGGAGACGCCGCCGGCGACGCGCTCGGCATAGCCCATCTCGCCATGAGGGTCCAGTTCGCCCACCCACAACTCACAGCCATCCCACGGCATGTTAGGATGGTTCCAGGTCAGCCAGGCCAGGCGCGAGCCGTCGGGACTCAGGCGCGGGGATGAATAGAAATCATTGCCGAAGGCGAGGATACGCTCGCCAGCCGCGCTATGCGGGCCAGTCAGTGGTATGCTCACCAGCATATTCACCGCTTCGTGCTCGCTATCGCTGTGGTCTTCGCGCACGCAGATCAGGCTGCCGCGCTCGCGATCAATCACTCCATCGGCGTAGCGCATATCGGCCTCCGGTGTGATCGCTTCGGGAGGGGAGCCGGGCAGCAGGCGATAGAGGCGCTGGTCGTCGAAGTTCGAGAAGTAGATTGTGCCATCGCTGACGACGAAGCTGCCACCGCCATACTCGTGAACTCGCGTGCGCGCATTGAAGGGTGGAGGCAGCACATCGGTGATCTTGCCATCCGCCGCGCGGCGCACGATCACCTGGCGCCCGCCCTCGGAGGGCCGTCCTTCGATCCAGTAGATATCGGCGCCATCGAGCGCGATCTGTCCCAGTGTAATCGACTCGGAGACGATCAGATCCGTTGTGATCGGCGATTTCCACGAGCCATACGGAGCGATTTCTACATCGGCCATTGCAATTTCCTCATCGATCTCGTTATTTCAGCCACAATCGGTATGCCAGACGCCCGCAAGGGGCGCCTCTACATCAGGCCAGACGCCCGCGAGGGGCGCCTCTACATCAGCATCATCCGCGCGGCCTGCTGCGCCAGGTTGACCAGCCAGAAGGGCAGTACCGTACCCATTGCCAGCGTGCCGAGTGCCGCGAGGACCAGGGAGGCCCAGGAGAGCGATGCAAGTCCTCCCGCTGGTACATTCTCGGCCACCGGCTCCACGGGCGCCGGTGTCTTCGCCACCTTCGCGGGCGGGGCCTTGACCGCTACCGCCGTTGCCGCGCCACCCGAGGGCAGGCCGCCCGTTGCGGCTCGGCTGGCCCTTGCAGGTGCGCGCCCGGCGGGAGCCGGAGCCGTGTTCGCAGCCCCCTGCGCGGCGGGCGCCCTTTCCTGCTCCATGAACATCGTCGCGATCACACGCAGGTAGTAGTACATGCCGAGCACGCTGGCGAGCACGCCGATAATCAACAATTCGGGATGACCGCCGACCAGCGCGGCGTAGAACAGATAGTATTTGGCAGCGAAGCCGGCCATCGGCGGAAAGCCGGCCAGCGACAGCAGGAAGAAGGCCAGGAAACCGGCCAGCACCGGCTGGCGATACCAGAGGCCGCGCAGGTCGCTCGCCTCAAGCCCCGAATTATCCGCGCGCTCCAGCATTGAGACGACTCCGAAAGCTCCCAGGTTCAGGAAAGTATAGCAGAGCAGGTAGAAGAGGATGGCCGAAGCGCCGAGCGTGCCGCCCACGACCACGCCGATCAGCAGGTAGCCTCCATGCGCGATACTGGAATAGGCCAGCAGGCGCTTCACGTTGCTCTGCACCAGCGCCATGATATTGCCGCCAACGATGGTCAGCACAGTGATAGCCCACACAATCGGCATCCAGTGCGACTGCAAAGGGGCCAGCACGAAGCCGAAGACGCGCACAAAGGCGACCAGTGCCGCCACCTTCGTGCCTATCGACATGAAGGCCGTCACCGGCCCTGGCGCACCCTGGTAGACATCTGGCGTCCACGCCTGGAAGGGGACGGCAGAGACCTTGAAGGAGAAGCCCACGGCGAGCAGCCCCAGCGCGACGATGAGCAGTGCCGGGACCGACACCGCTGCGGCGCCGCTATGGCCCGCAATCGTCTGGATCATCCGGGCGACGCCAATAAATGACGTATTTCCTGTCGCGCCATAGAGCAGGGCGATGCCGTAGAGCAGGAAGGCCGAAGCGAACGAACTGAGCAGGAAATATTTCATGCCCGATTCCTGGGAAGCCTTGCGCCGCGCCACGAAGCCGCACAGAATGTAGAGCGAGAGCGAGAGCATCTCCAGGCCCACAAAGACGATCAGGAAGCTCGTCGCCGCCGCCATGAGCATCATGCCAGTTGTGGCAAGGAGCACCAGCGCGTAATATTCGCCCTGATGGACCAGATCCAGGCGCTTGAGATAGGCCGGCGAGAAGAGCACGCCGAGCGCGCAGGCGCTCAGGATAATGATATAGGCATAGAGCGAGGCCCAATCGGAGCCAACCATCTCATTGAATGCCCTGTGCTGGTCTCCAACGATAAACAGGATGATCGTTGCCGCGAACGCCCCCGCGATACCGATGAGGGCCAGCACTGGCAGAACAACGAAGTTAGCCGGGCCGCTGTGTTTGGTCCTCTCTCCCGGGTGCGGCAACAGGAGGTCAACGAGCATGAGGATGAGTGTCATGCCTATCAGGACCAGTTCTGGCGCGATTCGTCCCCAGTCAGCGGGGGAAACTATGTATGTAAATGTCATCGAATGATACCTCTTGACCTGCCGCTCTTGAACCATCTCGAAAGCGGAAAAGAAGTTTTTCGGGGATACCCCCGCGCCCCCGGCAAGGAGGCTGCGCCTCCCTGCCCTCTCTGCTACTTTATGAATGCATTGCCCAGAGATTGCAGCGCATTGAATACCGACGGTTCCAGTATAGAGGTTAACGGCGCTGGCTGCAAGCCGATATAAAAGATCAGGATCAGCAGCGGCAACAAGGGCAGGAACTCGCCCAGGCTCATATCGCCGAGCGTGCCCTTGCGCAGCGCCGCTGCTACGGGACCGACTCTCTGGGTTGCTCCCCAGGTAATACCCTGGAAGAAGCGCAGCATATACCATGCCGCCGGAATGACCACAGCCGTGCCCAGTATACCGAAGACTGTACTGCTGCGGAACGCGCCGAGCAGAGACAGGAACTCGCCGGCGAAGCTATTCAATCCCGGCAGGCCGAGCGAAGAGAGCGCCGCGATCAGCGCCACCGTCGCCAGCACCGGCACACGCACAGCCAGGCCGCCAAAATCGCTGAGGCGCCGCGTCCCCGTGCGCTCCTCAAAGTAGTAGGCGATGAGGAAGAGCGCGGTAATGGTAATGCCGTGATTGACCATTTGCAGCACCGAGCCTTCGGCGCCCTGAGCGTTGAAGGCAAACATGCCGAGCATAATCACGCCGAGGTGGCTGATACTGGAGTAGGCCAGCAGGCGCTTGAAATCTGCCTGCACCAGGGCCAGCACTGCGCAGTAGAGAATGCTGATGATTGCCAGGATGTTAAAGAGCGGGGCCAGCGTTTGCGCCGCCTGCGGGAATAACGGGATGCAGATGCGCAGAAAGCCATACGCGCCCGTCTTCGCCATCGCGCCGGCCAGCATCGCCGTCACCGGTGCTGGCGCCTCGCAGTAAGCGTCGGGCAGCCAGCTATGGAACGGCACAAATGGCACTTTCACCGCGAAGGCCGCCGCGAAGGCCAGGAAGAGCCAGATCTGGATGCCGCTGCTGAGCTTTCCTTTGAGCAGCGTGGCAAGATCAAGCGTGAAACCGCCGCCCGCCGCCTGATGATAGTAGCCAAGCGCGATGATGCCTGCCAGCATCAACAGACTGCCCACCGACGTATAGAGCACGAACTTGAATACCGCGTAGACGCGGCGCTCGCCGCCCCAGGTGCCGACCAGGAAGTAGGCAGGGATCAGCATTAACTCCCAGAAAATATAGAACAGGAACAGGTTTGTAGCAAGAAAGACGCCGAGCATGCCGCATTCGAGGAAGAGCATGAAGGCCATATAATGCTTGACTCTGTGCTCGATGCGGAACGACGCACCAATACAAACAAGCGTGAGGAGCGCTGTGAGAACCACCAGCAGGAGGCTGATGCCGTCGACATCCAGGCTATAGTTGATGCCCAGAGGCGCAATCCAGGTGACATACTCCTCAAAAGGCGATGTGCTGAAGAGGCCCACCGTCGATTGCAGGTAGAGCAGCATCAGCAGAAACGCCAGCAGCAGGTTCAGTCCGGCGATGCCCAGGGCCGTCCAGCGCGCCGCTGTCACGCGCGCCGCGGGAAAGAAGAGCAGCGCGATAGCCCCCGCGAGCGGCAGAAAGATGATGATCGATAGCAGAACCGAATACATGGACCTCTACCCCCTCACCGCGTAATAAATGACGATCAGGACGACGCCGAGCATAATTGCCAGCGCATAATTGCGCATGTAGCCTGTTTGCAGCTTGCGCAGCGCTGCGCTGGAGCCGCGCAGCAGCCAGGCGATGCCGCGACTGCCTCCATCAAGTATATCGCCCTCCAGGAAGCGTGCGAAACCACGCCCCAGCGCCAGCAAGGGATTGACAAGCACGGCGGTAAGCGCCTCATCGACATAATATTTATGAAAGACCAGTTGATAGAGCGGGTTGGTGCTCTCTTTGTACTCGAAGCCCTTCCCATAGAGCCGCCATGCGCCGAGAATGCCGATGATGGCAAGCGCGAGGCTGATGAGCGTCGAGGTCAGGGCAATGCCCAGCGAAGGCTCGGGCGTATTCACACCGGCGAAGACCGGCGCCAGGAAATTGACCAGGGGACGCCATTGCGGCACCCCGATAAGCGCGAAGGAGCCGACGAAGCCGCCGATCACCGAGAGGATCGCCAGGATAACGAGCGGAACCGTCATCACCGGCGGCGCCTCGTGGATGTCGTAATACCTTACTCTGCCGCTGTGATGCCCTCCTCCCTCCTCTTCTTCCTCCAGGTCATCCTCACTGCTGGCGACGACAGCCGCGCCGCGATAATTGCCGGCGAAGATGCCAAAGAAGAGGCGGAACATATAGAAGGCGGTCAGACCCGCCGTCAGCAGCCCGATGGCCCAGAGCACGTAGAGCGCGGGATTGCCGGTCATCGTCGCCTGCGCCAGCAGCGATCCCAGAATATCATCCTTACTCCAGAAGCCGGAGAAGGGGAAGATGCCGCTGATCGCCAGGGAGGCCGTCAGGAACGTCCAGAAAGCGATGGGCAGGCGTGCACGTAGTCCGCCCATGTGGCGCATATCCTGCTCACCGGCCAGGGCGTGGATCACAGCGCCGGCCCCCAGGAAGAGCAGCGCCTTGAAGTACGCATGCGTCGTGAGATGGAAAATACCGGAGGTGTAATTATGTACGCCCTCGCCCATGAACATGTAGCCAAGCTGGCTGATGGTCGAGTAGGCCAGCACGCGCTTGATATCAAGCTGGAAGAGCGCGATAGTAGCAGCAAAGAGCGCGGTGATGCCGCCAATCCAGGCGACAATGGTCAGGGCCAGCGGAGCCAGTTCGAAGAGTGCATGCGCGCGTGCGACGAGATAGACGCCAGCAGTCACCATCGTCGCGGCATGGATCAGCGCGCTGACCGGCGTCGGGCCTTCCATTGCATCCGGCAGCCACATATAGAGCGGCAGCTGTGCTGACTTCGCGGCACAGGCCACGAAGAGCAGGAGGCAGATCGCCAGCGCCGGGCCGCTGCCGGCTGCCAGCGCGGAAGTATTGCCGAACACAGATTGATAATTCAGCGTGCCATAGTGCTCGAAGATCAGGAAGATCGCCAGCAGCAGGCCGAAGTCGCCGATCACGTTGATGACGAAGGCTTTGCGCGCCGCCGCAACCGGTGCGCGGCGCTGATACCAGAAGCCGATGAGCAGGAACGAGGCCAGGCCGACCAGTCCCCAGCCGATGAGCAGGAAAAGGAAATTGTCGGCAGCCACCAGCAGGACCATCGCAAATATGAAGAAGTTCATGTAGCAGAAGAAGCGCCAGAAGCCCGGGTCATCTTCCATGTAGCCCGCCGAATAGATATGGATCAGCAGGCCAACGCCGGTGACGATCAGCAGCATTGTCGCCGAGAGCGGATCATAGAGCAGGCCAAAGTTCAGTTGAAAGGAACCCGACAGCACCCAGGTATACACCGTCTGGTCGCTCACGCGCGCGGCCACCGGATTGCCGAGCATCGAGAAGAAATTTCCCAACGCAAAGACAAAGGCCAGGCCACACGCAAGCCAGGCCACCGTCAGTACCGCCCCGCGCGACATGATCCTGCCCGTTAAGCCCAGGACGATGAATCCCAGCAAGGGCAGCAGCAGCACCCATAGACTCAGATTTATCATAAATTTAGCCTCGCAACATATTCATATCGTCAACATCGATATCGCGGCGCGAACGGAAGATGGAGACGATCAGCGCCAGGCCCACTACAACCTCGGCAGCGGCGACGGTCAGGACGATAAAGACAAACATCTGCCCGTCGGCTGAGTTGAGGAATTTAGAGAAGGCGATAAACGATAAATTCACGGCATTGAGCATCAACTCAATCGACATAAATATAATCAACGGGTTGCGCCTGATAAGGACACCGACGACGCCCACCGTAAACATAATGGCGCTCACCACCAGATACGCGGATAATGGCATTGTCCTCATTCCTCCTAATTAATACATCTTCGCCCCGTCCGTTGGAGAAAGGAAAAAGGCCGGGGCACCCACGACCTCCTTATTCAGCAGGGCAACGCCGCTGCCGCGACCAGTGCGCAGCACTCAGCCCTGCGGCAAGGCAGCGCCCCGTCAGGAGGCTGCCACCCCATGCACTCCCATGCTCTACGCTCTTCTCCCAAAGACCAGTGCCCCGATAATAGCAATGACGATCAGCAGGCTTGTCACCTCGAAGGGAAACAGGAAGCCGTGGAAGAGCGCCAGCCCGAACGCCTCGATATTGCCATGCGCCGCGACCATCTGGCTCAGGTTGCCGTTAGTGAGCACACCGGTGCTGGCGCTGGAGAAGATCAGGTAGCTCAGGGCGCCGGCGAGCACCAGTCCCAGGATGCTGCCCACCACACGCTGCCACGGGATGCGGTCAGCCAGGCCAACGTCGCTCTGCTCCGGCGCCAGCATCGTGACCACGAAGAGGAAGAGCACCATGATCGCCCCGGCATAGATCAGAATCTGCACGATAGCAATGAACATGGCCTGCAATTGCAGGTAGAACATCGCCAGGAAGAGCAGCGTGAGGATCAGGCTCAGAGCGCTGTGCACGGCATTCTTGAAGGCGATAACGCCTATCGAGGAGGCGATGCTGGCGACGGCCAGCACGAAAAACGAGATCTGGAGCGCGGTCATAGCTTCCTCCTGTCCTCATCCTGCTCCTCGTCTACCAGCAGAACCGGGCGCTCGGTTGGCAAAGTGCCAAGACCTACAGCGGCAGCGCTCGCCGGTGAACCATCGAAGACCTGCGTCTCCTGGGGCACGGGCTGCGGGGCCTCTTCAGGCGGGGGCGGTGGATCGGCCCACACCTCGTTTGAGCCTCTTGTAGCCTGGCCTTTCGGTTCGAGCAGTTGCTCTTTGTGATACACCAGGTCCTCTGGATAGTAGGATGCAAGCTTGTAATTCTGCTCCAGGGTGATCGCGCCGGTGGGGCATGCTGCCTGGCAGTAGCCACAGAAGATGCAGCGCAGCATATTGATATCGAAGACTCTGGCGTAGCGCTCACCGGCGGAGACGCGATTCTCTTCTGTATTCTCCTCGGCCTCGATGTAGATGGCATCAGCCGGACATGCACCCGCGCAGAGGTAGCAGCCAACGCAGCGCTCCAGGCCGTTCTCATAACGGTGCAGTACGTGTCGTCCCCGGAAGCGGGGCGGCAGTTCGCGCTCCTGCTCTGGATATGAGATTGTGGTTGGCTTCTTGCCCATGTTTTTCAGGGTGGTCGCCAACCCTTTGATGATATCTAAAGACATTATGAACTCCTTAGCTTGCCGGCTCCGTTCTTAATTTGTCTAGCACCAGCACAGACAATTCTGATATTGATGACAGTCTTACATCATTCGTCAAGAAGAATGGAGCACCTACATGAATGGCCGTTGCCACCTGAATAGCATCGGGTGTACGAAGATTTTGATGAAAAGCTCGCAACCGGGCAGCTTGCTCGATAATCTCCCGGGAGATTGAAAGGGTAGTTAAACCTTCTGTATGGAATAACATATTGCGATATTTCTTTGCAAGTTCCCCATCTCCATTCCTCACCGGTAAAACAAGCACCTCAAGCCAGGTTATCATCGATGTCTTTATGGCTACTTCTCCACGGGTAGCGGCCTGGAAGACAGGCTCCAACATGTCTGCATAGATAGGTCTATCTTCCATATAGTAAATGAGCGGAGTTGTATCCATACAAACGACTTTTCCCCTCAAAGCCTCTACCCATCCCATGAATTTCTCTCCTGCTCAATATACTGGTCCACATCAATGCTTCTCCAGAGTTCTTTACCCATACCTCTCAGCTCAAGAAGGCTATGTCGAGGCTCGGAAGGTTCCTGACGATCTCGTATGAGCGCAAGAAGCTCCTCAATCAACCTGATTTGTTCATCAGGTGTGAGTTGCTGAGCGCGATTCAGTACCTCACGATAGGCGTATGTAGACATGTGCTCCCTCTTCCAAACGCTAACAGAGACTTACCCCGGCGGCGAGTTCTGCTGTACAAGAATCATAGCAAAGTTACCCTTTTCTGTCACCTGTTGACCCGAACATCTACTGTCGTACAACCGCCTTCGCGTCTTGTTCCTGCACCTGCTCCCCCTCTTCGGAGGTGCTGGCGGGCGCCGCTGCGGCGGGGCGCTCGAACTTCGCGAGGCGTACCGACGATGGCAGCACCAGCGCACCCTTCGCTATATCCTCCTCGAAGCGCGTACCTTCGGTCACACTGCGCTGGCGTATGGCGAACAGCACGACGAGGACGACGGCCAGGCCAGCAATACCGTTCACCCACCAGGGCCAGCCAAGCGCGACGACGACGGCAGTGATGACGACATTGAGCGCGGCCAGCGGTAGAAGCATCTGCCAGCCCAGGCGCATCAGGCGATCATAACGGATACGCGGCAGCGTGGCGCGCAGCCAGATGAACATGAACAGGAAGAATGCGACTTTGATCAGGAAGAAGATGATCGACAGGCCAGGAATGTTGATGCCGAGGCCGAAAAGGCTCCAGCCGCCCAGGAAGACCGTCGAGGCGACGGCACTGACCGTAATCATGTTGATATATTCGGCCATCTGGTAGAGGCTCCAGCGCAGGCCGCTGTATTCGGTCAGATAGCCAGCGGTCAACTCCTGCTCGGCCTCCGGCAGATCGAAGGGCGCGCGATTGACCTCGGCAACGCCGGCGATAATATAGATCACAAAGCCCAGTGGCTGCGCGAAGATGAACCAGATCCCCTGGTTAAGCTGAGCATGTACAATACCGACCATGCTCAGCGTCCCGGCCCACATCAGGGCGCCGCTGAGGGCAAGGCCCAGGCTGGTCTCGTAGGAGACCATCTGCGCCGCGCTGCGCAGCGAGCCGAGCAGCGAATAGCGGTTGCCGGAGGCCCAGCCGCCGAGCACAATGCCATAAACGGCCAGCGATGAGATCGAGAGTATCCAGAGCAGGCCGACGTTGATATCGCCGATCACCGGGTCCCAGACGCTCGGCTTGCCGTTAATCCAACTGTTGCCGATAGGCACCACCGCGAAGGCGGAGAGCGCGATGACTACCGAGATTACGGGCGCGATCAGATAGATCGCCTTTTTCGCCTGCGACGGTATAATCTGCTCCTTGAAGGCCATCTTGATCGCGTCGGCCAGTGGTTGGAAGAATCCGCCCGGGCCAGCGCGGTTCGGTCCCAGGCGGCCCTGGATCTTCGCCACGACGCGCCGCTCGATCAGAGTCATATACGCAAAGGCGGTCAATAAAGCCCCGATGACAATAATAGCTTTAATGAACGTGGCGAAGTAGATGTTGTTAAGAAGCATGGGCGACCTCCTGCTCCTGCGTGCGTATGCCCTGCATGCCAAGATCTTCCCAGGTGAGACCTGCGTAGAAGGGATTGCTATCGGCAATCTCCAACAAGATGTCACGCGGGCTGGTGTAGTTCCAGCGCTGGCCGAGGTAGCGCGCCAGGGCAATCAGGATCTCCCAGTCGGCCTTTGCTCCCGGCAGGGCGCGCAGGGCACGACGGATCGCCTGGACATGGTGATCGACGTTGGTCATGCTGCCATCTTTTTCGGCGAAGGTGACGGCGGGCAAGATCACGTCGGCGTGCTGCGCCGTCTCCGTCATAGCGATATCCTGCACCACCAGGAACTCCAGCGACTCCGGCAATGACGCGCCCTGCGGCAGATGGCGCACGGGGTTCGCCCCCATGACATAGAGCGCCTTGATCCGAGGGCTGCTCAACATTTCGGTATAGGTCAGGCCAGCTTCGGGAGGGGGCTGGTAGCCGGGCAGCGCATCGGGCAGGACGCCCATATCACGGGCGCCAAGCGAGTTGGCATCCTCAAAGAGCGGGCCGACGCCGGCGCCGGGCTTGCCGATATTGCCGGTGATCACAGCGAGCGCTTGCAGGTCGGCGGCCAGATCTTCACAGCCGGGATCGAGCGTCGCCATCTCATCGTAAAGGATAATCGCGCCCTTTGCGCCAGCGATTTCGGCTGCGACCTGCCTGAGTTGCTCCGCAGTCGCGGCACCGAACGCGGCCTCAGCGGCATTGATGGCGCTCTGCTCATTCCGCACTCTCGCGCGCAGGTCCGTGTACTCATCGGCCTGCAAGGTCCTGTTCTCCAGCGCGTAGTTGAGCAGCAGCTTCGCCGCCGCACCCGCGCCATGCTGCGGGATCGTGATCTTGCGCAGGCTGTACACGTCACTGGCCTCGAAGCGATCAAGCTCGGTGGTCTCAGAGTTGACAATGAAGATCTTCGCTCCGGCGCGCATGGCCTTTTTGATGCGCAGGTTGAGAATGGGCTGGCGCTGGTAGGGATCGGAGGCGACCAGCACGATATGCGAAGCCTTCTCCAGATCCGCGATGCTACTGGTCATCATCCAGGGCCTGCCGGTCAGGCTATCGCGCGGACCGGGGAAATGGCCGTGGTGATGGTCAACGTTGGGCGTACCGATGACCTGGCGCAGCAGTTTCTGGAAGAGATACGCTTCCTCGTTGGTGGTGCGCGTCGAGCCGATGCCGCCAATCGCCTGCGCCCCGTGTTTCGCGATGATATCTCTGAGATGCGTGGCGATATAGGCGAAGGCTTCATCCCAACCGGCGGTGACGAATTTGCCGCCGCGCTTGATGAGCGGTGTGCGCAGGCGCTCCGGGTTGTTGACGAAGCCGAAATCCCAGCGCCCACGGTTGCACAACCAGCCATCGTCGATCTCGTCGTTGGTGCGCGACATCAGGCGCATGATACGGTCAACGCGCACATCGATGCGGGCGTTGCAGCCAACGCTACAGTTGTTGCAGACGCTCGGTACGTGCTTCAATTCCCACGGGCGCGCCTTGAAGCGGTAGCTTACGGCGGTCAGTGCGCCGACAGGACAGATCTCAACGGTGTTGCCGGAGAAGATCGAATCGAAGGCATGACCGGGCGCCGTGCCTACCTCCATTTTATAGCCGCGTGAGATCATCACGAGGCCATTATCCATTGAGATTTCGGAGCTGAAACGCGTGCAGCGCTGGCAGAGGATGCAGCGCTCACGATCAAGCAAGACATCCTCACTCACCGGGATCGGCTTCTGAAAGTGGCGCTTGTAGAGGTCGAAGCGCGTGCCGCCGGGTCCGTGACGCAGCGTGAAATCTTGCAAATCGCATTCGCCGCCCTTGTCGCAGATGGGACAATCGAGCGGATGATTGATGAGCAGGAATTCGAGGGTGCCGCGCCGCGCCTTGAGCACCTTCGGCGTATTGGTATGGACGACCATGCCCTCGCTAACAGGCGTTGTGCAGGCCGTCTGTGGCGGCTTGGGCAGCTTTTCGATCTCGACAAAGCACATGCGGCACGCGCCCAGCGGCGGCATTTTTGGATGATAGCAATAGATAGGGATTTCGATGCCGGCTTTTTGCGCTGCCGCCCACACCAGCGTTCCGGGTGGAACTTCGACGGGGATGCCGTCAATGGTGAGGTGTACTAGTTCGTCCTTTTTTTCTTCTGGCATTTTATTTCTACCTGATTAATTAACCTCATCTGCATGTTGCTTTCCTGGCTCCTCGCGCCTGCGGCGGGCACCGTCCAGCACCCCACCCGGTAGGGGCCGGATTTATCCGCCCG
>DATGLE010000057.1:0-12587 GCA_035294325.1 Ktedonobacteraceae bacterium
GCCGCTCCATCTGGATAGGCCCGATCCTGTTGTGGTATCCACGGCACCGGGGCTTCATATTCGTATGGATTCATTTTCATCATAACTACTTTTTCCTCGTATGCTGGTTATCAGGTATGGGATCTCTCTCCCACGTATCCAGGCATAGAGCAGGCATATTGATTTTTCATTGGAGGCAGATGAGAAACCTCCAATAGTTGTGCAAGTCTTGCTAACAACCCGGCGCTGTGGGGTTTGCCGGGAGGTGAGAAGGCTGCGGGCACCGCGCGGCGGCGCGGTGCCCGCAGCCTTCTCTGGTGATACACTACAGTCGCATACACCCGGTGACGCTAGCCAGGAAAAGATGGTGGGAACACCCCTGCGTAAGGATTTGCCGGGGTTCAGGCGAACAGCCTGCTCAAAAGAAGATGATGCTGCCCCCGCCTCATGCGCAGACCAGTTCAGGCCCCCCGCCGCTGATGGGGGTAACACTGATGCTATTGCGATGGGCACGCAGAAGGGCGTCGGCCCTCACCCTGTGGTAGAGATCAAGGTACTGCTCCGCCATCACGCGGGCGGAGAAATGCGCCTCCGCATAGGCTCGAACGCTGGAGCGATCAAGCAGATCAATGTGCTTGATATACCTGACCATCTCATCTACATCGCGAGCCAGAAAGCCGCTTTTCCCATGAGCTACGATCTCGGGGGCTGCGCCGCGAGGAAAGGCAATCACCGGGCAGCCCAGAGCCATCGACTCGATCATGACCATGCCGAAGGGTTCTTCCCACTGGAGGGGATTGAGCATGGCACGCGCGCGACTCAACAAATCGATTTTTTGTGAGAGCGAGACCGGCCCGCAATAGCGGATCTGGCGACCATCGATTTGCGGCTTAATGACTTCGCGAAAATAGCTTACCGCCTCGGGAACATGATGATCGACGATCCCTGCCAGCACGAGCGGGACACCGGCTCTACGCGCCGCGGCGATTGCCAGGTGCGGACCCTTCTCAGGAACTATGCGGCCCAACCACACATAGAACTCCTCCGGTGTATCAACTGCTGGCTTAAAGAGCGCCATTGGCACACCATGATGCACAACCCCGACGACGTTGAGATCAGGAGGGAGCTGTGCACGCGCGCTCTCGCTGATGGCAACCGCAGCAACAGATCTGGCCCACTTCCGCAGGTAGTACCTGTCAGCATCCCCGTTCCAGTCCCCTACATGATCAAAAGGGAAGCGGCTATGGATGGTCATCACATGGGGTATAGAAAGGTCCACCGTCAATGGAAACAGATACATATCCGCCGATGAAGATAGATGAGTATGCAGGATGTCAAACTGGTGCCGGCGGACATACTCTACCGATTCGTGCAGGTGATAATACGCCTTCAGGTGGGCGTGCCAGGGCACCCCACTATCGATGAGGGATGTATCGAAAAAAGAAACCAGCCTGGCTGCTGTTCTGGCGTCGCCCGGGGCCAGCAGCGTCACATCGTGCCCCTGTGCGACCTGTTCTTCAACGAGATGGGAAATGACTGTCTCTGTCCCGCCATAGTTCTTAGGAGGAATAGCGAGCCATGGCGGAGCAATATGAGCTATCTTCATATCCTCTCCTCCTTTTAACTCTTCCTTCCACCAGAAAGAAACACAGGCGTCAGGCCAGATATTCCTGAAATCCATGCCCCGGCAATTTCTCTGCTCCTGGCGACAGCTTCACGCCGGGCCTATCGCTGATGGCTTACAGCGGGAGGTAATGCGCGGAACTCTGATCGGGGCGCGCCTTCGCGTATTCGTTAGTCACGGCGATATTGCTATGGCCGAGCGTGTCGCGCACGACAGTGAGCGGTGCATGGCGGTCAATGGCGTGCGATCCGTGGCAGTGGCGCAGCCAGTGGGGCGAGACCTCCCGCCAGTTCTCAACACCCGCGCGCTTTGCCGCCTCGCGCACGATGCGAAAAATGGTGCTTGTATCCATGTGTGCGCCCTTATAATGCCCGTCGCGCGAGACCTCCTGGCGCGACTGAAATACGAAGTCGTCGGCGCTGGCGCCTTCGCGGAGAGGGGAGAGCACCTGCCAGGAGCTTTCGCCCAGCAGGACATAGCGCTGCTTGTCGCCCTTACCGCTGATAATATCAAGCTGTACGCCTCCCGCACGACGTATAACATTGCGCCAGCGCAGGTTGCATAGTTCGGAGACGCGCAGGCCGGCGGCATAGAGCGTATGCAGGATAGCGTGATTACGGGGATCTTGCTCCATGATAATCATTTTAAGCACCGCAGCCTCTGGCAGAATGCGGCGCGAGATGGCGCTTTTGGCCGAGGGTGGTTTGATGCTGACCATAACGTTAGCGGGGAAGAGGCCGGATTTGTGAGCGAAGCTGTAGAAGGATTTCACGGCGTTGATGATACGGCGCTTGCTATTATCCTCAAGCAGTTTGATCTCGCCGCGTTTGCTCATGATCTCAAGTTCGTCGAGGCCCTCGCAGAAATCGATGGCGTCCTCCAGCGTCACAGAAGCGAGCGGCTTGCCGACGAATTCGCGGAAGACCTCGATATCATGGCGGTAGGCGCTCCGGGTGTGCTGGCTTTTTTTGGTCCGTACCCAGAGATCGATCAATTTATCCTCGGGAGTATCCTGCGGGATGATGGAGTATTCGCGCTGCATCGTCAGTAAACCTCGTCATAATAGTTTCGTCATCGTGACTTCAAGATAAGGCCAGTTATCTTGAAGATTGCTCTGGGAAAAGTCTACCAGAAAAACCGGCGAGATGCAAGCCCTCCCCCTCAGTCAATCCGGTAGCGGAGAACACGACCTTTTTGGGGGATGCCAGTTTTCGCGCTTTCCGCTATGATTATAGATGGCTGCTCTCCCCCTTGCCCGGCCATTGCTGGCCCAGGCATCCAGGCACCGGGCATGGACACCTGCCCATTTTTTGCAGCGTGTATAAATGGAGAGAACAGAATCGCAACTCTATACACTCCCTTACAAGGGATGAAAGAAAGGAACATCTTATGGAACTTGGACTTGTCGGACTTGGACGTATGGGAGCCAACATGGCGATGAGGCTCCGGCGTAATGGTCATACCGTGATTGGTCTCGCACGTCACGCCGAAACCGTGCAGAAGCGCCTGAAAGAAGGCTCGATTACTTCCGGGGCCTCATCGCTGGAGGATCTTGTCCACCAGCTTCACACGCCGCGCGCTATCTGGCTGATGGTGCCCGCCGCCTCGGTTGACGACACACTGGAGCAGCTCATTCCGCTGCTGGCGCCCGATGACATTGTGATTGATGGCGGCAACTCCTATTATCACGACGATATCCGGCGCGCCGAAAAGCTCAAGCCACATGGCATCCATTATCTCGACATCGGCACCAGCGGCGGCGTCTGGGGGCTTGAGCGCGGCTACTGCCTGATGATCGGCGGAGAAGCCGAGGCGGTGCAGCGTCTCGATCCCATCTTCAAAGCGCTGGCCCCGGGCATTGAGGCCGCGGCGCGCACGCCGGGACGCGAGAAGGTGGGGGGCACCGCCGAGCACGGCTACCTGCACTGCGGGCCTCACGGTGCGGGGCACTTCGTCAAAATGGTCCACAACGGCATCGAGTACGGCGTGATGGCCGCATATGCCGAGGGATTGAACATCCTGCGTCATGCCAACGTCGGCAAGCAGAAACAGGTCATTGACGCCGAGACCGCACCGCTCAGCAATCCGCAGTACTACCAGTACGACTTCAACCTCGCCGACATATCCGAGGTCTGGCGCC
Organism: Ktedonobacteraceae bacterium; assembly: GCA_035294325.1. GTDB lineage: Bacteria > Chloroflexota > Ktedonobacteria > Ktedonobacterales > Ktedonobacteraceae > DATGLE01. Next base: position 3,744 of record DATGLE010000057.1, read on the forward strand.
GTGGCAGCGTCATCGCCTCGTGGCTGCTGGACCTTACCGCTACCTCGCTGCTCGAAAGCCCGAACCTGGACAACTTCACGGGCCGCGTATCCGATTCGGGCGAGGGGCGCTGGACGCTGAGCGCCGCCATCGACGAATCTGTGCCCGCGTTTGTCCTGAGCGCCGCGCTCTACGAGCGCTTCAGCTCGCGCGGCGAGGCGGACTTCGCCGATAAGGTGCTCTCCGCGATGCGCTACCAGTTCGGCGGCCACCTGGAAAAGGAAGAGGCCAAGGAGTAAAGAACTATGGTTGCACATCTGACGCCCCTGACGCAGCGCCCGGCATGGAAGGCGCTTGAGGAGCACTACCGCAGCATACGCGACGTTGACCTGCGCACACTCTTCGCGCAGGATCCCGGACGCGGCGAGCGCTTCGCGCTTGAGGCTGCCGGCGTCTACCTGGACTACTCAAAGAACCGTATCACCGCTGAAACGCTGCGCCTGCTGCTGCAACTGGCCGAGTCCTCTGGCCTGCGCGAGCGCATCGACGCTATGTTTCGCGGCGACAAGATCAACGTCACCGAGCGGCGCGCCGTGCTGCATGTCGCCCTGCGCGCGCCGAAGGACGAGAGCATCATTGTCGATGGCGAGAACGTCGTACCCCGGGTGCATGCTGTGCTCGACAAGATGACGGACTTCGCCAACCGCGTGCGCAGCGGCGCCTGGACCGGCTACACTGGCAGGCGCATACGCAACGTCATCAATATCGGCATTGGCGGCTCGGACCTGGGTCCCTGGATGGCCTACGAAGCGCTGAAGTATTACAGTGACCGCACCCTGACCATGCGCTTCGTCTCCAACATTGACGGCAGCGAATTCGTCGAGGCGACGCGCGATCTGGATCCCGCGGAGACGCTCTTTATCGTCTCCTCCAAGACCTTTACAACGCTGGAAACTCTGACCAACGCGCATTCCGCCCGCGCGTGGTGCGTGCGCGCGCTGGGCAGCGAGGAGGCCGTAGCGAAACACTTTGTCGCCGTCTCGACCAATACCCGGGAAGTAGAGAAGTTCGGCATCGACACCCGGAATATGTTCGAGTTCTGGGACTGGGTTGGCGGCCGCTACTCCTACGACTCGGCCATTGGCCTCTCGCTGATGATCGCCATCGGTCCAGATCGCTTCCGCGAGATGCTCGCCGGCTTCCACGCAATGGACGAGCATTTTCGTACCGCGCCTTTCGAACGCAACCTGCCGGTTCTGCTGGGACTGTTAGGCATCTGGTACAATAACTTCTTCGGCGCCCAGACCGTGGCGGTCATACCCTACGACCACTACCTCTGGCGCCTGACCGCTTACTTCCAGCAGCTCGACATGGAGAGCAACGGCAAACACGTCGATCTGGAGGGCAAGCGCGTAGATTACCAGACCGGTCCGATCATCTGGGGCCAGCCCGGCACCAACGGCCAGCACGCCTTCTTCCAGCTTATTCACCAGGGCACGAAGCTGATCCCCTGTGACTTCATCGGCTTCTGCCAGACGTTGAATCCGCTGGGCAAGCACCATGATATGCTCATGGCGAATCTCTTCGCGCAGGCGGAGGCGCTGGCATTCGGGAAGACGGAGCAGGAGGTCGCAGCCGATGGCGTCCCTGCCTTCCAGGTGCCACATCGTACCTTCGAAGGGAATCGCCCGACCAACATTATCCTGATGGAACGCCTGACGCCGGATGCGCTGGGCAGGCTCATCGCGCTCTACGAGCACAAAGTTTTCGTGCAGGGCACCATCTGGAACATCGATTCGTTCGACCAGTGGGGCGTTGAACTGGGCAAGGTGCTGGCTAATCGCATTATCCCCGAGCTTGAGAGCGCCGGAGAGCCAGCGCTTTCGCACGACAGCTCGACGAACGCGCTTATCCGCCGCTATCGCCAGCTCAGAGGCCAGAAGAACCAGTAATGGTATGTTGAGGACCAGGCGCTGAGCGCCTGGTCCTCAACATACCATTACTAAAAGCAAGCGCCGCAGGCCCGTGCTACGAAGCCAGTCGCTCTTTATATCGCTGTGCCCACAACAGAGAGAGTTCGTCGGCCTGCCGCCGGGTGCGTGGTCTGGCTGCCGAGAGATCCGGGGGCGCAGGAATCTCCAGGTAGTCGAAAACTCTACGCATGGTCGCCTCATGATCTGTCGTCAGTTCTTCATATGTTACTGTCAACGGGTGAAGATGGTTGGTCGCGAAAAACTGGCGCCAGCCTCGTTCATAGTCCTCCAGTATGTTAATGAGATGGTGAATGGCGCCAAAGTGAAACCTGGGTTCTCTACCCTGCGCGAATGTATCCTCCTGACCGTCCTCCTTGCGCCATGCCCAGGTCTGCAACGCTTTCCAGAGAGAGATGGCCTGGCTGAGCTTATCATGGCGCGTAACGTAGATATAGCGCGGATGCGGGAAGAGGGTTGCCAGGACATCAAGCGTTGACAGCCCGTGAAAACGGGGAATATCGCGCACTTTGCTGATGAAGTCGGGGAAGTAGCCCCACATTAATTTGGTGCCACATACGCCGTTTGGTGACGTACTGCACCGTACCGCCCACTCAAGATATGCCTCGTAGCTCATCCCTGGCGGCGGCTGGCGCTGTTCTTCATCGGGCCTGAATCCTTGAAGAATGTCCAGCAACTCTTCGTCTTCCACCCCGGTAAAGTACTCAAGCGGCCTGCGGGGCACTCCCGTGCTTTTTAAGGCATCGAAGTATTCATCGGGATGCCCCGCAATACCGGTAGCGCTGAGCGATTCACAAAGCAGCGTGCTGCCACTGCGCTGGGTCGCACAAACAATGTAGGACATATATGGTCGCATAAGCACCTCCAAAATGAGATGTACGGCCCTCCCGGCCCTTTTCACGGCCAGGTTTTTTTTCTGGAACCTTCGTGTGGGCCACCCCCAGGGCGGCCCCTGCACCCCCTGCATCAACTATAACATGGCAGAAGCATTCTTGCAAGTTATCATACTCATTTTAAAAAGTTATAAGTAATGTGTTATGATGATAGTAACCTCCCTCCTGAAGGCTCCTTCTGTTTCATACGGAATTCAGGGGCCAGCGGATACGAGTGCTATTACCTGTTATACTTTAATACAATTACAAAGGGGTCTGGTTATTATGATGCCGAGGAAACGTCCAGATATTCTTTATATCCATTCGCATGATACTGGTCGCTATGTTCAGCCCTATGGTCACGCTGTTCCCACGCCTAATATTCAGCGACTGGCGCGGGAGGGCGTTCTATTCCGAAAAGCCTTCGCGGCGGCTCCCACCTGTTCGCCGAGCCGCGCCAGCCTGCTCACCGGGCTGCATCCGCACAATAACGGTATGCTTGGCCTTGCCCATCGTGGGTTCTCGCTCTCCAATCCCGCGCAGCATCTCATTTATACGCTGCGAAAAGAGGCGGGGTATTATACAGCACTGATCGGCGAAGAACATATCACTACTGATCCCAACAGGATCGGTTACGACACAGTGGTGCCTGTCAGAAACTTTCACGCCAGCGTCGTTGCTCCGGCAGCGGTCAGATTTTTACGCGAAGGACCCCGCCAGCCCTTCTTTCTCTCCGTCGGCTTTTTTGAGACACACCGCGAGTTTACCGCATCCGAGACGGCGCCAGACGCCGCTTACACGCTCCCACCTGCTCCACTGCCCGACACTCCACAGACGCGCCGGGACATGGCGGCCTATAAAGCCGCTGCATCCGCACTCGATAGGGGGATCGGCGAGATTCTGGATGCGCTGGATGCCCTGGACCTGGCCGAAGAGACGCTGGTGATCTGCACGACGGATCACGGCATTCCATTTCCATTGATGAAAGGGAATCTGACCGATCACGGTATCGGCGTCATGCTGATTATGCGCGGCCCCGGCGGATTCCGCGGAGGGAAGGTAAGCGATGCTCTGATCTCCCAGGTCGACATCTTTCCAACGCTCTGTGACCTGTTAGAGATCGAGCCTCCGGCCTGGTTGCAGGGCCGTTCCTTCCTGCCAATTGTGCATGGCAAGATGGAGTCTATCCATGATGCTATCTTCGCGGAGGTAACGTTTCACGCATCTTATGAGCCGGTACGAGCCATACGAACCGAGCGCTGGAAATACATTCGCCGCTTCGATACATATCGAAAACCAGTCCTGCCCAACTGCGATGACGGCCCGAGCAAAGAGTTGTTGTTGCGGCATGGATGGAAAGAACGTGTACAGCCACCGGAGCAGCTCTATGATCTCCTGTTCGATCCGCAGGAGTGTTGCAATCTGGCAGCCATGCCGGCGTATGACCAGATCCTCCAGCGCATGCGCCAGCGTCTCCACGCCTGGATGCAGGAGACGCGCGATCCCTTACTTGCCGGGCCGGTGCGTCCGCCGGTGGGCGTCGAGTTGAATCCTCCCGAGCAGCGTTCGGCCGGAGATCCAACCTTTCGTGTTTCGCCGCCTGTACCCGCGATGGAAATTTTGCGCGAGGAGCCACCAGCGTCACGAAAGTTGCTGCCAGCAGTCACAGGCAACTCCTCAGGACGCTCTCAGCATTGACCTGGAACACAAAGCTGCTCACGACATGTTACAATCAGCACAAGGCATATTCACGACAACGCGGGGGAATCCGTTTGGCTTTCCCTCATCCAGATAATTAAGGAGCGCCCGGTGATCAATTCAGTCAAATCTCCCTGTGACGATGGAGTCCTGCACTCCCGGCCAGATACTATACAGTGCAAGCCACATGTGGAAGCGTGGGTTCTGGTCGCGACCATACTGGGATCGAGTATGGCCTTTATCGATAGCTCGGCGGTCAACGTCGCCCTACCGGTGATGCAGCGCGAACTCTCCGCCACGGCGGCTGATATGCAGTGGGTGATCGAAGCCTACGCCCTCTTCCTCTCGGCGCTCATCCTGGTCGGGGGATCGCTGGGGGATCATTTTGGACGCCGGCGCATCTTCGCTCTGGGCATTAGCATCTTCATCCTGGCCTCGATCTGGTGCGGCTTCTCGCCCACCATCCTGCAACTGATCGTGGCGCGCGCCCTTCAAGGTGTGGGCGGAGCTTTGCTGGTACCGGGCAGCCTTGCTATCATCAGCGCCTCCTTTAGTACAGCCAATCGCGGCAGGGCCATTGGCACCTGGTCCGGCTTTACCTCGGTTACATCCGTCATTGGCCCGGTACTCGGCGGCTGGCTGGTCCAGTTCGCTTCCTGGCGCTGGGTTTTCTTCCTGAATGTGCCCCTGGCTGCGGTGGTGTTAGCGGTCCTCTTCTGGCGCGTCCCGGAAAGCCGGGATGAGCATCTGAGAGGAGGATTAGACTGGTGGGGGACCGCGCTGGTCACGCTGGGACTGGGCGGCGTGGTTTTTGGCTTGATCGAGGCTGGCAGCCTGGGGCCGGGCCATCCCCTGGCGCTGCTCCCGCTGCTGGGTGGCCTGATAGCGCTGGGGGCTTTCATCTTCGTGGAAGCGCACAGCAGCGCGCCGATGGTCCCGCTTGTCCTCTTCCGCTCAGCAGATTTTAGCGGCACCAACCTGCTCACGCTGCTCCTGTATGCAGCCCTGGGAGCAGCGACCTACTTTTTACCCTTCGACCTGATTCAAGTACGGGGCTATTCGGCTGCGGCAGCCGGGGCGGCCCTTACTCCGTTCGCAATCACCATGTTTCTGCTGTCGCGCTGGACGGGAGGATTGGTCAGACGTTTCGGCGCGAAACTGCCGCTCGTCGTAGGGCCATCCATCACGGCGGCGGGCTTCGTGCTCTTCGCGCTGGTCGGCAGTGGCAGCTACTGGCTGACCATCTTTCCGGCAGTGCTGGTAATGAGCCTGGGCATGACGATCACCGTCGCGCCTCTGACGACGACGGTGATGGGATCGGTGAGCCAGGATAACGTGGGGACCGCTTCGGGCATCAATAACGCTGTGGCCCGCACGGCCAGCCTGCTCGCAATTGCGGGGCTGGGTATCGTCATCGCTGCTGTCTTCGGAGCCAGCCTGCACAGCAACCTGTCGCGGCTCGATGTGCCCGCCGCTGCGCGACAGCAGATCCTCAGCCAGCAAGGAAAGCTGGCCGGTATCGATCTGTCAGCCATCGGCAGCCAGCAGTTACAGGCCGCGCTCAGAGATGCCATCAATGCAGCCTTCGTCAGCGGCTTTCGCACCATCATGCTCATCTGCGCCGCCCTGGCCCTTGTCAGTGCCGCCATTGCCCTGTTTATGATCGGCAATACCAGAAAACAGGCTCCTCAAGAGGCGGAACGGACCGCAGTGAGATAATGTCGTTAAAAATATATAGAGGATATATGAACGTTCATAAGGGAGATCTGCTCGCGGGCGCGTGGGTGGGGAAAAAGGAGAATTACATGGCCCTGGTCCTGGTCTGCGTTCGTTGACAGAACGAACGACACGGTATAGAATGGACACATGGCGCTTAAACGAATGGACAACATCGGCATCGTGGTGGAATCCCTCGATGCTGCTATCTCTTTTTTCGCTGAGCTCGGCCTCGAGCTCGAAGGGCGAGCCATGGTAGAAGGCGAGTGGGCAGGGCGCGTCACGGGACTGGGCGACCAGCGCGTTGAGATCGCCATGATGCGCACGCCAGACGGCCACAGCCGGCTTGAGCTCTCGCGATTTATCACGCCTCCTGTGGTCGCCGATCACCGGAACGCCCCGGTGAACGCTCTGGGCTACCTACGCGTCATGTTTGCCGTGGACGACCTCGACGAGACGCTCGCCCGGCTCCGCAAGCACGGCGCAGAGCTTGTCAGCAGCGAAGTGGTCCAGTACCAGGACACCTATCGGCTCTGCTACATCCGCGGACCTGAAGGACTTCTCATCGGGCTGGCCCAGGATAGAGGCTGAGTCGCCGCGGTTTCAGGTGGATCGCGGCTGGACCAGCCGAGGACATGGGCGTAAAAGGGGTTGACCCATAAATTCGCCAATTTCTACTCATGACGCATATCTCCCCGTTTCGGCGAACTTATCTGACAACCCACAACTGTTTTGGAATGCGAGGCGGTAATGCCGCATGGCCATATGATATCGACCATGCCGGAAGACACTCAGCATTGCCCTGCCTCTGGCATAATTTCTTTTTTTTGAAGGCTCTGGCAAGGGCTATCAATGAGCGGAGAGATCGATCTCGGTAATGGGATGCAGGTGCGCTTCGATGGCGGCCCGCTGCGGTTCCAGGAAAGGCGGCAGCGAGAGCCGCTCCCCCAGGGCCGTGACCTCTTCGTCGATGGCAAAGCCTGGCCCATCAGTCGCAATCTCGAACAGGACTCCCCCCGGCTCACGGAAGTAGATCGAGTGGAAGTAGAACCGGTCGATCACCGGCGTCACCGTCGGGTTGACGCCGGCGATCCGTGCCCGCCATTCTCGCTGCTCCTCTTCATTGGGAGTGCGGAAAGCTACATGGTGAACGCCTCCGATGCCAACGAAGCGGCGAAAAGGGAGATCCGGTCGGATCTCCAGGTGCACCTCGGCACCCGGCCCACCGGGTCCAACCTCGAACACGTTCACCGTGGCCTGTTCATGCGTCTGGTAGGTACGAACAGGCCGGAAGCCAAGTACCCCGGTCAGAAAGCGCGCGGACGGTTCCAGACCACGCACGGTGAGCCGCACTGCGTAAAAGCCGTGAATGGACATCTCGCGGGGCACCGGGCTGCGGCGCCAGGGCGTGCTTTCCAGTCTGCCAGCATCGTCGACCAGTTCGAGACGCTGGCCCTCGGGATCGCGGAAGGGCAGCACCAGGCGGCCCTCGTCGCGTGTCTGGATGCCATCATGGGCAACGTGGAACGTGTCGAAGCGCTCTTGCCACCAGGAAAGAACCTCTCTTCCGGTGACGCCGAACGCAATGGTCGAGATGGTCCCGGCCCCCGGGCGATGAATGCCCAGATCGGGCCACTCAAAGAACGTCAGGTCGGTCCCCGGACGACCTGACTCATCCCCATAGAACAGGTGATAGGCCGACACATCATCCTGGTTGACCGTTTTTTTGATGAGACGCATACCAAGTACCTGTGTATAAAACGCGACGTTGAGGGATGCGTTCCCGCTCACCGCCGTAACATGGTGGATGCCCTCTAATTGCATGATTCTACTCCTCTCCTCTCGGCAAAGATCGCTGCCTCTGAGGCGACTATTTACTATTTCAAATTAGTATATCTCAAAACTTTAAGTTAAGTGCAGTGCGGAGAGGTAGCCGTGTTAAACGGGGCCGGAAGTAATTGGCGGAGATGGGTTTCGCTGGTACCGGCCGTGGCGGCGCGCAGGGCAAATTGTGGATGGATGGGTAGAGCGATCATGGGATTTGGTGGGACCCGGTATAGTGAAAGTGGATGGTGACACCATTCCAAATATGCAGAGTAGAGCATTTGTCTGCTGCTGCGAGTAAGATAGTTGCGCACATTATAACCATGCGTGGGAGCAATCCGATCTTCTGCGCTACATTCGTAGGAGTAGCTACTGATGAGAACAAGTTCACACGAGAAAAGCCACGTCGTGGGTAAGGACGAACTGATTCACCAGGTCGCCGCCAGGGCGGGGCTGAATCTCAAAGAGACCAACAAAGTTATCGACGCCTTCACCGAGGTTGTACGCGAAGGCATTGCCCAGGGGCACGAGGTACGCCTGATGGGTTTTGGCACATGGACGCTGCGCAACGTGGCGGCCCGCCGCGTCAAGTCTATTCGTGGCGGGAACCAGATCACTATTCCTGCCCGCAAGCGTGTGGGCTTCTCGGTGGGCGCAGTGCTTTCCCAGGCCGCGCAGGGGAAAGCGAACGTGTCTGGCTCCAAACTGAACCAGGCATTTCAGCAGTAAAGCGCAGCCAGGGTGGAGGGTAAAGGCTCCGCTCT
>DATGLE010000058.1:0-6588 GCA_035294325.1 Ktedonobacteraceae bacterium
TACCCCTGCCGCTCTCTCGTATAAGCTGCTCACGATCAAAAATGCCAGCGCCTGGTCCATTGGCGTCGTCGATGGCGCCATCGCGCTGATCCTGGTCATTGGCGGCTACCAGGTCATCCTACGTCACCACCTGGGACTGCCTACCGGCTGGGTGCTGGAACTGCTCTCTCACCTGGCCCTCACCGCGATCATCGCCAATGTAGGCTTCTTTTATGTCCTGCCCCAGCTTATCGAACTGAACAATAGCCTGTGTATCAGCCTGTGGATGGCCTTCGGACATGCCGGCGTCGGGGACTTTAGCCTGCCATTGGGCGTCGTGAACTGGCTGCGCCAGCCCTTCACCATCGGCCTGTTTGTGGTGATTGATTTCGTCCTCTCGCTCTTGCTGGTGATCGTGCAACTGGTACGCCTGGGCCTCTTAGATGCCCTGATCGTCTTCGCGCCGTTAGGCATCATGTGCGCGGCTCTCCCCCATACCCGCGCCTTCTTTCGCCTCTGGGTGATCGGCTTCTTCTGTACGCTGTTTGTGCAGGTGCTCCAGGTCGGTGCGATGGCGCTGGGATCGGCGCTCATTGTCAGCTTTGGTACCGCCAGCACGACGCCGATCATCATACTGGTAGGCATCGCCACCACCTATATCGCCTTCAGACTCCCGCACATGTTGCTCTCCGGGGCGCTGCGTGCTTCCGTTGGGTCCGTGCATGCCAGTATCAGCGCCGTGGCGACGGAAGTGGTCCACCTGCTCCGCGCCCCTGGAGCGTGAGGAGGGCACGATGCGATTGGTGGGTCTCCTTCTAGCCGCAGGGATGGTCGCGTTCCTTGCTCTTGCCCTGCTGGTCACGGTGATGGCGGCACAGCCCGTACCTTCCTCCAGTGAGGGGATTGGCGATCCGGCAGTGGTGCAGGCGGCCTTCACGATGCAGGCGCACCTCTTCGGTCCCCGCGCCACGCTCTATGACAGGGATTTTCCCCAAACGGTCATCGCCTACTGGAATTCCATCTGTCATGGCTGCACCGAAATGCAGTCCGGCTCACTCCAGTGCGTCATGTTCGTGCTGGGCGCCTATGCCCTGGCTGGTCAACCTCTGCATATCTGGGGCAATGCCATTGACTTCTGGGCGCTCTACCAGCGGCAGCCGGGATGGACAGAGGTGCCCACCGGGCGCGGCATCCCGCTACCTGGCGATGTGCTGGTCTGGCAGGGAGGAGCCTTCGGCCATGTCGCGGTAGTGACAAGCGTCGTGCCGCCCACCAGCACGCAGGACGGCAGCGTGACGGTCGCCGAGGCCAATGCGCCGGGGAACCGCTTTCCTGGCAGCGCACTGCCGGGCAACTGGTACACCATGCCCATACGTCCCGACCTCTCGTTTGCAACCTGGGCTGGCTACCGCGTGCTGGGCTTCCTGCATCAGAAAATCGCACTGGCCGATGGAGCTGGGGAACTGCCGCCCGGCCTCTCTCTGGCAATGCCTCTGGTGCGTCTGGCCTGGGATGAGGCCGTCGCGGCTGGCATTCCTCCTGGTTACTTCGTGCGGCAGATCAATCAGGAGAGCGGTTTCGTTCCTGATGCCCGCTCGCCTGCCGGGGCGGAAGGGATCGCGCAGTTCATGCCGGAGACGGCGGCGCGTCTCGGCGTCAATCCCTTCGACCCGGCCTCAGCGCTGCATGGCGCGGCGCAGCTTATGGCTAGCCTTGTGCAGCAGTACCACCAGGACTATGCCAAAGCGCTCGCTGCCTATAACGCGGGCAGCGGAGCGGTGACGCGCTGTATGCAGATGCAGCCTACCACCTGGCTCAGTTGCTTGCCCACTGAAACCCAGCAGTATGTGAAAGACATTCTGCACTAGTGCAAAGAAAGGATTGTGTCTATGGACTCTCTCGTTCATCTCGCTCCGCATGTGCTGGCAACCCTGCTGGCCCAGCCGCCTGCCGATACCTCCGGGGTAAGCAATGCCTTTATTGGTCTGGCGAAGCTGGGAGGAGCCATGCTGGGCGGTGTGATCGCCTTCTTTGGCGTCATCTGCGGCTTCCAATATATTGCCGCCGTGGATGATGCCGCCAAAGCGATGCATGCCAAACGGGCTATCGGCAGCCTGCTCGTTGGCGCCATCATCGTGGCGGTCAGCGTCAATTTCGCTCCGCAGATCGTGAGTGTGATCTTTCCCTAAAACGGGACGCGGGAAGGATGCAGGAAAGAGCCTTCCCGCTGTCTTTCAGGAGGAGGTAGCTATGCCATCCGATTCGTTCTCTAACCGTCCTGCCCCTCGGCAGATCCCGCATCTGGAGGTCGAAGATACCATCCTGCGTGTTGGGCCGCTCTCGCTCTCCTTGCGACAAGCTGCCCTGTTGCTCATTGGCGGCTGTGTGGCCTGGAGTCTGTGGAAAGCCTCCTGGGGCCTTGCCGCCTGGTACACCCCGGGCCTGGTATTGCGGGTGCTCCTTGTGGCCCTGCCGGCGCTCGTCTCGCTTGCCTTCGCCTTTGGCAGCAGTGGCGGACGCCGCTATGATGCCTGGATCATGGTCATCTGGCGCTATCTGTGGCTGCCCAAGATTGCCATCTGGCGCCGCTCTGCTGTGCAGGAGGCATCCTCGTTCGACGAATCAGAAAGCGAGGCCCGATGATGTCTCCATTCACCAACAGAAAGAGCGTACAGCAGCGCTATGTGGCAGCCAGAGAAGTTCGCGAGAATGTCCTGTGCCTGGCTTCGCCTCTTAATCCAGGGCAACGGGAATACTGCGCCGTTCTTGAGGTGAGCGGCCTCACCTATCATCTCAAGTCTGAGGAAGAGCAAATGCTGATTACGCAGCAATTTCAGCGCGTGCTCTCCGGCCTCACGTATCCGCTCCAGATCCTGGTCCGTATCCTGCCCCTGGATCTGGAGCCGTACCTGCGGCGCTTTCAGATCCCAGAAAGAGCCGGCGATGCCCTCTCGATGCTGTCGGCTTCATTGCTCCAGTTTCTGCGCGATCTCTCAGTGCAGCGCCAGCTTGTGGAGCGCAAGTGTTATATCATTGTCCCTGCTACAGACCTCGGCAGGAAAGCATCTCCGCGCATCAGCCTGGCGCACAGGAAGCAGCAGGAACAGTTTGAGCAGGCGCGTCAGCAACTCGATCTGCGCTGTCAGGAGATCGCCAGGCAATGCGCGATGATGGGGCTAGCCACGCGCAGATTAGAGAAGGCTGCGCTGGTCAATCTGGAATATGGCTGCCTGCGCCCCCACTATGCCTGGCGCGCTCCCCTGCACCCACAGGTGATTGACGCGCTCGGCCAACCCATCCAGCGCAGGCCCTCTGGCAAGACACAGCCGCAGCCCTCTTGGATGTACGCTGGAAACACACTGGCTGGCCTGGCAATGTCAAACCCCGCGCAAAGGCAGCGAACTGACAAAAAATCACTCGCTACCGCGCAGATCTTCACGGAACTGGCCGATCTGCTCGCGCCCGCAAGCGTACAGTTAGAGGCCGATTGTCTCCAGATTGAAGGTATGTTTGCCTGCACGCTGGCTGTGATCGGCCTGCCACGCTTTGTCTCCCCGGGATGGCTCCGGCCACTGATCGAACTGGGCGAGCCGATGGACCTCAGCTTTCATCTTCGCCCCAGGCCGTCGGGCGATCTTGTGCGCGAACTGCGCCGGCGTCAGCTTGAACTGACCTCTTCCTCCCTGCTGGCACAGGAACAGCGGCACCTGCTCGATCCCACTCTACAGATCGCGCAGGAGGATGTGCAGCGCTTCCTGGAGCGGCTTGCCAGCGGCGAGGAGCGCTTCCTCGATTGGTCGATGTACGTGTGGCTTTATGGAAACACGAAACAGGCGCTGCGCGAACGCTGCGAGCGTGTGCGGGCCGTTCTCTACAATCTGCTCGTGGAGACGCGTCCGGCGCACTTTGAACAGGACCGAGGCTTCCACGCCTGCCAGCCGCATGCACGCGATACCCTGCGCGTGACGCATCTGTTGCCCAGTGAAGCGGCGGCCACCGCCTTTCCGTTTCTCTCCACGACGCTCTTGATGCCGGGTGGCCTGCTCGAAGGGATCACGCCGACGGGCGAACCCGTGCTGCTGGACTGGTGGGCGCCGGAGCTTCGCAATGCCAATCGACTCCTTGTGGCGCCCTCGGGGGCGGGCAAATCCTTCAAAACCAAGCTGGATATCCTGCGCTGGCATCTGCTGATGACCTGTTCAAGGCTGCAAGCCTATGGCCTGCGTTCGCGCGCCTGTACCCATCAGCAGATCGTGATTGACCCGGAGCGCGAATACCTGCGCCTTGCCACAACGTTCGGCGGGCAGTGGATTCGGCTGGCGCCGGGTTCGGAGCAGCACCTCAATCCCTTCGACCTGCCCCGCCTGCGTCCTGGCACGCCCATCTACGGCAATCTGTTTGCCGACCAGGTGCAGTACCTCCAGGCATTTCTGGAGATCCTGCTCGCGGATCGCGGTCCCGATGGACCGGGCATGCTCACCAGCCAGGAGAAAGCGCTGCTGGATAGCGCCATCTATGAAGCCTATCGCCGCATCGGCATTACCTCCGATCCGCGCACCCATGACCGGCCCACACCACTCTTGCGCGATCTCTATGATATTCTTTCAAGCGAAGTCTGTGGTCCCGATCCAACCGGGTTGGGCCAGCGGCTTCGGCGTTTTGTGAAAGGAAGCCTGGCCGGCCTCTTCGATGGGCCAACCAATGTCGCGCTCGATAATCCGCTGGTCGTCTTTGATCTGCATGATCTGGAAAGCGAGTTACGCCCGATTGGCTTTTTCCTCATCAGCAACTATGTCTGGACGACCTCGTTCGGCTCAACCATTCCGCGCCAGTTGATCGTCGATGAACTGCTCTCGCTCTATCAGTACCGCGAAGGCGCGAAGTTTCTCGAAACCCTGTTTCAGCGGGCGCGCAAACATTTTTTAGGCATTACTGGCATTACTCAGCACCCGGCCCTGCTCGCGAATAGCTCGATTCCGGCCAATTGCGCGACGCAGATCCTCATGGCTCAGGAATCTGCCTCGCTTGATAGCGTGGGCAGCGTCTTCAAGCTCTCGCAAGAGGAGCGACAGATCCTCAAAACCTGTGGCAAGGGAGATGCGCTGCTGTTGACTCACGACAAGCGCCTGGTGGTGCATTTTGCGGCGAGCCGGATTGAGCATGCCCTGGCAACAACCGATCCCCGAGAGTTGCGGGAGCTAACCACGCAACTCGCATCATTCCCACAGCATATGACTGCACAACAGCCCACACCTTCTTCACAGGCGCTAGTCGCGCACCCCGCACCGTCTCCGCAGGATATTGCCGAGCAGCCGACAGTGCCGCTCGTCGCCATCCAGGCTCGCACGCTCTCTCCACATTCCGTGCAGCAGAACGGGCATCGGCAGGGAGGAGCAACGTATGGTCTCTCGTGAGGAGATTGTGCAGGCGAAAACGGCGGTGCGCCTGGAAGATGTCTGCCGGCAACGCGGCGTGGCGCTCTCCGTGTGCAGCAACGAACGCCTGGAGGGCTGCTGTCCGTTTCACGAAGATCACACGCCCAGCTTCAATGTCTATGTCGAGAGCCAGCGCTATTGCTGCTTTGGGTGCGGAGCGCAGGGAGATGTGATTGATTTTGTGCGTGCGCTTGATGGCTGCTCGTTTGCCGAGGCAGTGCAGCGCTTGCTTCCCATGCAAAGCGTTACACGTTTCCAAAGCGTCAGGCCGTCGGTGCCCGTGCGATCTGTTCGTCGCAAAGAGCCTATACGGTCAAACGGACGAAAGGATGACTGTGATGATTTTATGCCGTTGCTGACGCAGGCGCTTGCCATCTACCACGAGACACTGTTGCACACGCCGCTTGCCCAGCAGTACCTTGCCACACGCGGCATTGAGATGGCGGCGATAACGCGTTGTCGCCTGGGCTATGCCGATGGCACGAGCTTGCGCCTGGCTCTGCGCGGTAATGAACAGGCGTGGGGGCAGGCACAGCGCGCCGGCTTACTCACCAGAGGCGGCAAAGAGTGGCTTTCCGGCAGACTCATCATTCCCGATCTGCGCGGCGAGCGCTGCATCTGGATGATTGGCCGCGCGCTACCGGCACCCATCCACCCTCTGTGCAAAGCGAACGATAAGTACCTGGGGCTTTCGATCCCAAAGACGCTGCTTGGCTACCAGGTCGCGCTCGCCGAACTGCAAGCGCCGCCCACCCGCCCACTTCAAGGGATTGTGGTGGTGGAGGGAGCCATTGATTATGTGCTGGCGCGGGCCTGGGAACTGCCCTGCCTGTGTGTGGCTTTTCTGGGCACACATCCCAGCCGCAGTCAGTTGCAAGCGCTTTTGCATCTGCATGCGGTGAGCGGGCTGCCCTTCCTCGACTGGCACGATGCCGACGAGCGCGGACGGCTGGCCTCCCTTCACCTGCTCGCACAGCTCCACGGTCTGCCTGTCCGCCTGTTCCCTGAGATTGTTGACAGCAAAGATCTTGCTGATGTAGCAACACAGCCCGATGGCTATACCCGGCTCGTCCACGCCTGGCAGGCCATCGGCGATGGAGGTGAACTATGAAATCTACGCTACCCACTGTCTCACTGCTCGCTCAGGTGATTCCACCGCGCCATGCCGAGCGCA
>DATGLE010000059.1:0-7666 GCA_035294325.1 Ktedonobacteraceae bacterium
CCTTCTGCGGTCTCCTATCGGTGCTGCTTGCCGCCTGCACCATCAGGAACGCTTCGGCCATAACCGGCCCGAGCGTGCACATGGGACCAACCAATTTCCTGCAAAGTTCGATCACCATTCAGAAAGGGCAGAGGCTGACACTGATCGACGATGCCAGCGACCAGCATATCATTACCAACGGAAGCTGGGCTGGCAGCACGCAGAAGCCGGCAAAAGAGCCGGGTGCGCCAACGGTAAATGTTACCGTCAGCGGAACCGGCTCCAAAGCGACGGTTGGCCCCTTCAACACATCGGGAACCTTCCATCTGTACTGCACGATTCACCAGGGCATGAACCTGGTGGTGAAGGTTCAATAAGCCCCTCCCTGGCTTTGCCTACCAGGGAGGGCTGCCGCTAGCCGCCGAGTTCGGCGCGACGGGCCTTGAGCTTGCCAATACGCTCCTCCTGCGCGGCCAGCTTCTCGCGCTCCTTCTCGACGACCTCCGCTTTCGCCCTCATGACAAAGTTCTGGTTCGCCAGCTTGCTTTGCAGGCGTGCGATCTCCTGCTGCGCCTGCGCGATCTCTTTGTCGAGCCGCTCCAGTTCCTTATCGATGTCGAGCAGGCCCGCCAGCGGCAGGTAGATCTCCGCGCTGCCCGCCAGCAAGCTCATCGCCTGTTGCGGCTTCTGCTCCAGCACTCGCTGCAACAGCGGCTTCTGTGTGCGCGCCAGGAACTCGATGAGCGGGGTTTGCTGCTCGAACATCTCCAGCGCTCCCCCCACGGCCATGATAACGGGTACGCGGCGCGCCGGCTCCACGCCCATCTGGTTGCGCGCGTCGCGAATGCGCGTAATCACCTCCTGCACCAGCCCGAACTGCTGCTCCGCCTCATCATCGATAGCCAGCATGTTCGCGAAGGGCCAGGGCGCTACAATCAGCGCCGGGGCAGGCCAGTTCTCTTTGCGCGGCTCGCTGGTGCTATAGAGATGCTGCCAGACCTCTTCGGTGACGAAGGGCATGAAGGGATGCAGGAGTCGCAGGCTTTGATCGAGTACTGCACGCAGGATACCCGCCGTGGTGCGGCGCTCCTGTTCGTCGCCCTGCATTTGCACTTTGGCGATTTCAACGTACCAGTCGCAATAATCGGACCAGAAGAACTCGTTGATCTCGCGCCCGGCCTCACCAAGCTGGAAATTCTCGATCAGTCGTGTCACCTGCTGCGTGAGACGCGCCACGCGGCTCAGTATCCAGCGGTCCGCCAGCGTGCGCGGTTGCAGTTCGCCAATTGCGGGCACACCGCTCCCGACCTCGGAGGTCGTCATCAGCACGAAACGCGAGGCGTTCCAGATCTTATTGGCAAAGTTGCGGTTGCCGATGATGCGCTCCTCAACCAGTTTCATATCGTTGCCGGGCGTGCTGCTCGTCGCCAGCGTGAAGCGCAGCGCGTCAGTGCCGTATTTATCCATTACCTCCAGCGGATCGACGACATTATTTTTTGACTTGCTCATCTTCTCGCCCTTCGCATCGCGCACCAGGCCGTGCAGGTAGATGGTATCGAAGGGAATGGTGCCGAGGAAATGAATGCCGGACATGACCATGCGCGCCACCCAGAAGAAGATGATATCGTAGCCCGTCTCCATCACCGAGGTAGGGTAGTAGCGCAGCAGGTCGGGCGTGATATCGGGCCAGCCCAGCGTGCTGAAAGGCCAGAGCCACGAACTGAACCACGTATCCAGCACATCCTCATCCTGGTGAATAGCGCTGCTGCCGCAGTGTTCGCAGACCGCCGGATCTTCACGGCTCACCGTCATCTGACCGCAGGTATCGCAGTACCACACAGGGATACGATGTCCCCACCAGAGCTGGCGCGAGATGGTCCAGTCGTGAATGTTCTCCAGCCAGTCCATGTAGATCTTGTTGAAGCGCTCAGGCACAATCTTTAGCAGATTATATTTGACCGCGCCCATCGCCGGCGTTGCCAGCGGCTTCATCCTGACGAACCACTGCCTGGAGATAAGCGGCTCGATCACGGTATCGCAGCGCTGGCAATGGCCCAGCGGCACCATGTAGTCCTCGATCCTGATGATCAGCCCCTGCCGCTCAAGGTCGGCCATCAGGTTCTGTCGCGCCTCATAGCGATCCTGCCCTGCATAGGGACCGGCCTCGGGAGTCATCTTGGCATCGAAGCCGATCACCTGCACCGCCGGCAAGTCGTGGCGCTGGCCGATCTCAAAGTCGGTTGGATCGTGCGCCGGCGTGACCTTGACCGCGCCCGTCCCGAACTGCATATCGACAACTGAATCGGCGATGACGGGGATCTCGCGCCCGATGACCGGCACGATGGCGATACGCCCGACCAGATCCTTGTAGCGCGGATCTCTGGGATTGACGGCCACAGCGGTATCGCCGAGGATGGTTTCGGGGCGCGTCGTCGCCACGCTGATATATTCGGCCCCCTCGTGTCCGGGGATCGGCTTGAGCGGGTAGCGGACGTAGACCAGTTTGCCCGGCGTGTCAACGTGGTTCACCTCCAGATCGGAGATAGCGCTCATGCAGCGTGGGCACCAGTTGATGATGCGTTCGCCGCGATAAATCAGCCCTTCATCATAGAGCCGCACAAAGACCTCGCGCACAGCTTTCGAGAGGCCCTCATCGAGTGTAAAGCGTTCGCGCGACCAGTCGCACGACGCTCCCAGGCGGCGGTGCTGGTCCTGGATGCGGCTCTTATACTGGCGGACCCACTGCCAGACGCGTTCAAGAAAAGCCTCGCGCCCGATCTTGTGGCGGTCCGTGCCCTCCTGAGCCAGCAGTCGCTCGACGACGGTCTGTGTGGCAATGCCGGCGTGATCCTCGCCGGGCACCCACAGCGTCTCATCGCCGAGCATGCGATGATAGCGAATCAGGATATCTTCGATGGTCGCGGTAATGGCGTGGCCCAGGTGCAGCGCGCCCGTTACGTTTGGGGGCGGCATGCTGATGACAAAGGGCCGGCGCTCGGGATTTGGCCGTGGCTTGAAGTAACCGTTCTCCTCCCAGAAACGGTACAGGCGTCCCTCGACGGCCTGCGGCTCATATGCCTTTGGCAATGTTGCAATCGCTGTTGTTTGTGTTATTTCGCTATTCTTCTCCTGCTCGATCATAAGTCCCTCCAGAGGCCATCTCTATATCATAAAAAAAATCCTTTCCCGTCAAGGACGAGAAAGGATGTTGCTCGTGGTACCACCTTGTTTCGATCAGGACATAACCTGATCCTCATTGGTGCGATAACGGGCACACCCGTGGCTTCAACCTCTCTGGTTACGCCAGAGAAACTTTACCAGGACTCACAGGCGACCTTCGACGCGCGCTTCCGGGGAAGACTTGCAGCCCCGTGATCTTCCCTCTCTGCAACGGAGAACGCGCCTACTCCTCCTGCTCCTCGTCACTGCAAATTCATATTAGTCGTAGTCTAGCGAGTGGAAATAGGATTGTCAATATCTTTAGCAAAACCAGCAGGGCTATTTAAAAGTCAGGGTCCTGTATCTCTCTCTGTGCGCAGCCGCGCGCTGAAGCGCGCGGCTGCGCACAGAGAGAGATAGCCGATCTTGATGGTTGAAGCCAATCATCGCGCGGCTGCGCATTATGGATCGCCGCTCTTGTTCGTTCCGCTTCCTCATCACGCAGCCATGCACGAAAAGAGGCTTTTAGATGGTCCGGCAAAAAAACAAAGGCCGGATAGCGGTCGCCATCCAGCCTTTGCAAGACGTCTTTTTCTTGCCGGTGTTCAGCCGGGATGCCCGCTTGCGCGGGCACGCCTAATCGATCTGAAACACCATCCCTAGCAAGCGAACAGGTACCTTCATAGGTTTCCTCCTTTCGATTCTACCTATGTCGCAACCTTCGCTGTCTCCATCAAGGCCCTGATGATGTTCCTCTTCGGAACGCTTTAATTGTATCATCCTGGCAAAAATCGTGTCAAGGTCATCCATTGAGCGGGGTGAACAGCTTTGCTTTACACTCGTCGCGGCCTTCCTTCTCTCCTGGGAAGCCACTGGAGATAGTGAGGAGTCTATGCAGGAATGTTATAATAATGGACGATGCTATTATCTTCATAGTAGAGCAAACAGCCTATGCATGAACAACTCGATGATTTCACAATAGAAGTTGAGGAGCGCAGGGAGACCCCCTTGCGCAACACGTTGCGCTATATTATCCTCGGGCTGCTCTGGGCGCGCCCGATGAGCGGCTATGACATCAAGCTGGCCTTTGATCGCGCCATCGCCAGCTACTGGAACGCCGGCAACAGCCAGATCTACACCACGCTTAAAGGCTTGAGCCAGGCTGGACTCGTCGAAGCCGAACTGGTCGTGCAGACGACACGGCCCAATCGCAAGGTCTATCGCCTGACCGCAGCCGGCCAGGCCGAACTTGATCGCTGGCTGCAAGAGCAGGTGCCCGAACGCTTTAACAAGGATGAGTTTCTAACCAAGCTCTTTTTCTGCGGCGAAACCAGTGATGAGGTAGCGCTCTGCCACCTGCGCGAACATCGTGAAAGCCTCCTCAAGCAGCTTGCCCACATGGAATGGGCGCGCCAGCAATATGCCTCGCGCCCCACGCGCCGGCCCCGCCTGCTCGAATATCAGATGCTCGTGCGCGAATACAAGGAAGCCATCCTGCGTGCGGGACTGGAGGTCACAGAGCGTGCCATTGCCCGTATAGAACAGGGTCGCGATTAAGCGGAGCGCCCTCAATCCTGGAGGGCTTGACCTGATCCGGTGAGCGCGCTATGATAGCACCGATTAAATTCCTACCCGAAATCATGCCGGCCAGAAGAAAAAAGGAGCATGAATAAAATCCATGCCAAAAACGAAAAAACGCGAAGAGTTAAAACGTGCAGCCAGGATTGCCCGTGCGCATGCCACCGAGATGAAGCAGACCGTCGAGAAAGAACCCAGGCAGCGGCGCGCGCCCGGCTATAAGCCGCCGGCTCGCGGCATCGCACGCTATCCCTGGGCCACCTTCCTGATCGTGGTTTTAATCATTCTCGGCGTTTACGCGCTTTACGCCAATCACGTCGGCCCCTTCGCCCAGGCGAAGAAGCCGCCGGCCAGGCACGCCGCCGCCGTCTCGCCCTGCCTTAATAAAAATATCCTCAAGCAGATTACCGATACCGCCCCGGCTCCCACCGCTGCTCAGTTCGCGAAGATCCAGCATACCTATAAAGCGGCGCCGGCAATGACGATTAACACCAAAAAAGTATATTGCGCCGGCATCAACACGAATCGCGGCCTGATCGTTGTCGAGCTTGATCCACAACTGGCGCCGCAGACCGTGAATAACTTCGTCTTCCTGGCGCAGAATCATTTCTACGATGGCCTGGTCTTCCATCGCGTCATCCAGACCGGCTCGGGCATTCACATCATTCAGACCGGTGATCCGCATGGCGACGATCCGAAACTGCGTGGCAAAGGCGGACCGGGCTATACCTTCAAGGATGAGCCGGTGAAGGGCAACTATACGGCAGGCACGGTGGCGATGGCGAACAGCGGTCCCAATACTAACGGCAGCCAGTTCTTCATCAACGTCACCGACAATACGCAGTTGCCCAAATCATATAATCTTTTCGGGCATGTGGTGCAGGGCATGAACGTGGTCAAAGAGATCAAAGGCCCTGGCGATGATCCATCAACGCGGAACGTCAAGCCCGATGTCATCAACCACCTTGTCGTGGTTCAGGCACCCTAGCAACACTGCTCACCGCTGCGCGGTTCGCCAATGGGGAGAGTCTGTGGGCTGAGCGCCTGCGGCGCTCAGCCCACAGACTCTCCCTCAGAGGGTGCGCCTGCGGCACACAAAAACAGGCACATCGGGTTAACTATGTAAGGAGGTTTTATTTTGTCCAGACAATATCATCAACCACCGGCCATGCAGATCGATCCGACGAAGAAGTACACGGCGGTCCTGCATACAGCCAGAGGCGATATCCAGATCGAACTGTTCGCGGCCCAGGCACCCGTTACCGTCAACAATTTCGTGTTTCTGGCGCGCGACGGCTTTTACAATAATACGACCTTCCATCGCGTCATTCATGGTTTCATGGTGCAGGGAGGTGATCCCACCGGCACAGGTCGCGGTGGCCCCGGCTATGCATTCAGGGACGAGCCGGGCGCGCTGGCCCTCAAGCATGATAGGGCCGGCATCCTGTCGATGGCGAACGCGGGCGCCAACACTAATGGCTCGCAGTTCTTCATTACGTATGGTCCGACGCCGCATCTGAACGGTAAGCACGCCGTCTTCGGCCAGGTTATCAGCGGCATGGACGCGCTCAATGCGATTCGTGAGCGCGATCCTATGCGAGACCGCCAGCCGGGCGATGCTCTGTTCTCGGTAGATATCATCGAAAGCTAAAGCGAATGCAAGGGGGCGCGGGGGCAACTTTCCTTTGCCCACCACCTTATGTTATCCTTCCTACTGTAGAAATCGTATCGGTAAGGTAAGAGCAGTATGCATTCCATAGAGGAAGGAGCAGAACGTGAGCGCGGTAAAGACGGTTGAAACCTTCATGACGGCATTGCAATCAGGAGACCTGGAACTGGCGGCAAGCCTTATGTCCGACGATTTCATACTTGGTGGTCTGACGCCCACGCCCCTCACCAAATCCGAATTCCTGGCGCTGCAAAGCGAATGGCTTGCAGCTATGCCTGATTTCTCTTTCAACCTTTCCGATGTCCACAGGATTGACGACGAGGTACAGGCCCTCATCCGTATTACGGGAACACACACTGGTGATCTTTCACTGCCCATCTATGGCCTGCAAGCTGTGGGGGCTACCGGTCTGGCCGTGGGGCTGCCGCAGGTAGAAGCCGCATTCCAGTTCGAGCATGACAAAATCGTGGGCATGCGCGTCGAGTCCGTAACCGGCGGGGGCCTGACAGGACTGCTGCAACAGATCGGGGCCGAACTGCCCTTACAGCCGCGCATTTCCAATATCACAAATCTCTCGGAATGAAGCGCTAGCAGTAACAGAAGAATAGACATTCAACGCTGCTTCTGCTATGCTATGGCATGCATATTGATATCAATTGATATATCTATGCATGCAGCGCTACTATTTCCGAGAGAAGAGAAGGAGTGATCTTTATGGAACAGCGCGTTTACCAGGGCAACGTTGACCCGGAGGGCCTGGCCGATTACCTCGTGCAGACCTTCAACCAGAACTACAACTATACAGGCTGGTCTGGCAGCACTTTGAACACGATGGCCCAGAAAGTCGGCCAGGGGGATCATCTCCTGGTCCAGATCGCACAGGCGCGGGCCTGGAGCGGCACGATTCGCACTGCTCTGGGTGTGAGCATATCGCGCGTGCCCGGAGGCGTGAGCGTAAGCACCGGGCAGACAAACTGGTTCGACGCAGGAATGATCGGTATGCTCATTGGCGCGGTCTTCTTCCCGCCGCTGGTGATCTTCCCGCTCATCCGTGGTATCAGGACCTTCACGTTCTACCAGGACGTGTGGCAGGCCATCGATACATATTGCGCGCAGGCCGGAGCCACACAGACGAGCGCTACCACCGCGCATGGCGTCTATTGTTACAATTGCGGCGCTATAAACGACGAGGGGGCGGAGCGTTGTCATATCTGCGGCGCGCCGCTGAGTGCACCCCAGCCGGGTCGTGCGCAGACTCAGGCGTCGCAGCAGGGTGCGCCG
>DATGLE010000060.1:0-5246 GCA_035294325.1 Ktedonobacteraceae bacterium
GGGCTGTGTTAAAATAGGGCATGCAACAGATAGTTTTTCGTTTATGCTTGCTGCGAAAAGAAATAGAGCGCCGCGCAAGTCGCGCCAGGCGATTTAAAAGTCCTCTCCCATGCGCAACTGTGCACTTTTAAATTGCCCAGAGTCTGTTCAGGAGTTAATAGTTAATGAGTACTGGTTCAGATAAACCGGGAGGCGTCGCCCCGCTCATACGGCACATCCGTATCGGACAGGGGGGCTATGATGCCGTTGTTGATTGGGGCGGCATTGGCAGGATAGCGCACCATCTCAAACAGTTGCGTCTGCCGCCGCGCGTCTTTCTTGTTACCGATAGCAACATCCAGCCATTATACGCGCCACAGGTACTGCAAGATCTCGCGCAGGCCGGCTTTGAGCCTCACCTCTACGTTGTGCCCGCCGGAGAAAAGAGCAAATCGCAGGAGCAATTGGGAGCCATCTACGATTGGCTGATAGAGCGCCGGGCCGAGCGCCGCGAAGCGATCATCGCGCTTGGCGGAGGCGTCGTGGGCGATCTGGTGGGCTATGCCGCCGCTACATATCTGCGAGGCGTCCCACTGGTCCAGGTACCTACATCCCTGCTGGCCCAGGTCGATTCCGCTATTGGCGGCAAGACTGGTATTAATCATGTAAGGGGCAAAAATCTGATCGGAGCTTTCTATCATCCTCGCCTCGTCCTTGCCGACCCGGCGGCGCTGCTGACCTTACCGGAGCGCGAACGTACCGAGGGATGGGCAGAAATCGTAAAGTATGGTATCATACTTGACACTGAATTGTTTGCCCTGCTGGAAGCCCATGCGGACGCTCTGCGCGACTTTTCGCCGCCTCCCGCCGCCCTGCTCTGCCAGATCATCGCGCGCTGCATCGACCTGAAAGCGGTGGTGATAGAGGAGGATGAGCGCGAGCAGGGGCGCCGCGCTATTTTGAACTACGGCCATACTATCGGCCATGCCCTGGAGAATGTGTCGGGCTATGGCGAATGGCTGCACGGCGAAGCTGTCTCGCTGGGCATGGCGGCGGCGGCTCGGCTGGCGCGGGAGGCGGGCATGTTCTCGGCGGAGGAGGCCGCGCGGCAGAATAAGCTGCTCGCCGCCCTGGGGCTGCCCGTCGTCTATCGTGGATCGGTGCGCGCACCGGATATCCTGGCGAAGATTCAACTGGATAAAAAGGTTGTTGGCAAGCGCGTGCGCTGGATTATGCCGCGTCGCATCGGAGAGGTGGTCGTCACGGCGCTGCCCGATGAGCTGGTAGAGCGCGTCATCACAGACTTTTTTGCGGAAGAGAGAGCGTAGGAGATGCTCACTATCCTGGTTTTGCACGGGCCAAATTTGAATACTCTGGGGACTCGTGAACCTGCTATTTATGGCTCTGTGACGCTGGAACAGATCAATGAACGCCTGCGCCAGCGCGGGGAAGCTCTGGCGGCAACTGTACAATGCTTCCAGTCGAATCACGAAGGCGCTCTGATAGACTATATCCAGCAGCATGCACCGAATGCGGATGGCCTCATTATCAACGCCGGGGCGCTCACTCATTACTCTATCGCCCTGCGCGACGCCCTGGCAGCGGTCAAAATACCGATCATAGAAGTGCATCTAAGTAATATTTATGCGCGTGAATCGTTCAGGCACCATTCGGTAATCGCCGAGATCTGTCGCGGCCATATCGTCGGGCTTGGCTGGCGCGGCTATGTGCTGGCATTAGAGGCGCTGGTTGAACTGATACGCGAAAAACGAGAAAGCAAATCATAAAGAGGAACAACTGATGAGTCAGGAGAGTGTTAACCAACTTCGTGCGTGGATGGGCGAGCAGGATCTGGATGCCTTCCTTGTAACGCAGCCTCAGAACCGCTCCTACCTCAGCGGCTGGCTCAACGACGACACGGAGGGCGCCGGCATGCTGCTGCTGGGACAGCGCGAGCAGATCTTGCTCACCAACGCGCTGTACGCGGAGGCTGCCGGCAAAGAGGCCGCCGGCTGGGAGGTGATGGCGCCAGAGTCGCGGGAGTACGCGCCGACGATTGTGGAATTAGCAAAGAAGTATGGCTGGAGCAGGATCGGCTTCGAGGCGATGGCGGTCAGCTATGGCGAGTATGAAAAGCTTCGCGGCGCAGGCGAGCAGGTATACACCCTGCGCCCCTTTGATCCCGGCTATGTTGAAAAACTGCGCCTGGTCAAGCAGCCGCACGAAATCGAACTGCTCAAACGCGCCATTGCCATTACCGATGAAACGTTTGCACATATCTGTAACTGGATACAGCCCGGCATGACGGAAAAAGAGGTGCAGTTCGAAGTCTTGCGCGTCATGGTAGCGCTTGGCGCCGACGGCCCGGCCTTTGAAACCATCGTTGCCTCCGGCCCCAACGGTTCGATGCCGCATGCTCATGCCGGCCAGCGCCCTCTCCGGCGTGGCGAGCTGATTACTATCGATATGGGCGCCCGCTATCAGGGCTATTGCGCCGACATGACGCGCACAATTTGCCTGGGAGAGCCTGCCGAACCGCGTATGTACGAAGTCTATAATGCTGTCCTGCGCGCTATGAGGACGTGCGAGCAGGGATTGCGCGCGGGGATCACCTCGCGCACCGGCGATGCACTGGCGCGCGACGTGCTGGTGGAGGCGGGGTTGGGGGAGTACTATGTGCACGGCACCGGCCACGGAGTCGGCTTGCAGATACATGAGGGGCCGAGCCTCTCGCCGCGCGCGCCAGAAGATGCGCGCCTGCCCGCCGGATGCGTCGTGACGGTGGAACCGGGGGTCTATATTCCCGGTTGGGGCGGCGCACGCGTCGAGGATTGTGTTCTGGTAAAGGAGGATGGTGTTGAAGTGCTAACGCAGTCGCCGACTGACCTGGTACTTCAGCGCTAGAAGGAACAAACCATGATATCCACAAGCGATCTGAAGAAAGGTCTGACGATTGAGTTTGAAGGTCAGCCCTGCAATATCATCGATTGGCAGCATGTCAAGATAGGGCGCGGCGGCGCGATTGTGCGCCTGAAACTGCGCAATCTGCGCACGGGGGCCATCTTTGACCGTACCTGTGATGCAGGGGATAAGTTCCGGCGCCTGTATCTCGACAAATCTACCGTGACCTATCAGTACCAGGATGGCGACCAGTACCATTTCATGGATACAAGCACCTATGACGACATTGTATTGACCGGGGAGCAGCTTGGCGAGGCCAGGAACTACCTGATCGACAACCTGGAACTGGCTATCGTCCGTTTCAACGATGAGCCGATTTCCGTAGAACTGCCCGAAAAAGTGGTGCTGCGCGTCACCTATACCGAGCCTGGCTTTAAGGGCGATACGGCGACCGGTGGCACCAAGCCCGCTACCACCGAGACGGGGCTGGTTGTGCAGGTGCCGCTGTTCATCGCCAATGGCGACCTCATTCGCGTCAATACCAGTACGGGAGCATATGTGGAGCGCGCGTAGCGCATAATTATGGTGGCTATCATCTTTATGTAAACTGGAGTTTGTATGGACGGCATCAGACCTGAGAGACTGGAGGCGCTGAATGGGGAGGAGTATAACAGCGGCGCGGTGGTCAGCGTCGAACAGTTACAACGCCTGGTACGGCTGCTCGATAATAGCGACGTGACCGAGATCGAGGTAAAACGCCCGGCGGAGGGGACGCGTTTAGTGCTGCGCAAGGCGAAGGTTTCCTCCGAGGAGGGAAGTCTTCATGTGCTGCCCGCGCCTGTTGAGAACGCGGAAGAGGCGCCCCCGGCGGATACGAAGTATACCATTACCGCGCCGCTGGTCGGCATCTTCCATAGCTGGGCCAAACCCAAAGGGAAGCCGCTGGTCTCGCCTGGGGATCATGTCAGAGTCGGTCAACCCGTGGGGACGATCCAGTCTCTCAATGTCATTAACGAGGTAGAATCGCTCGTCGCCGGGCGCGTGACCGAGATCCTCGTGGAAGATGGGCAGCCCGTGGAGTATGGGCAGGCGCTGATGACCGTTGAAAAAGTAGAGGAGGCATAAAGCGAATGCCGCCTTCCTTCCTGCCAGATTATAGCGATTCCGCGCCCGTGCTCAGCGTCTCAGCGTTAGCGCTCTACCTCAAAACCTGGCTGGAAAGCAACGATATCTTGCAAAATATATGGGTGCAGGGCGAGGTGTCCAACTGCAAGACCTATCCTTCCGGCCACTGCTATTTTACCCTCAAGGAAGGCGAGGCCCAGCTCCTGTGCGTATTCTTCAAGCATTCGCGGCAGCGCTCATCGGCTCCAGAGCTGCGCGATGGCATGGCGATTGCCGTCAATGGCCGCGTCTCCTTTTATGAGCGCGACGGCAAGCTCCAGTTCTACGTCGATTGTGTCAGGCCGCTAGGCGCCGGAGTGCTCTTCCAGCGCTTTGAGCAGCTCAAGGCGCGCCTGGAAGCGGAGGGGCTTTTCGATGCGGAACGCAAGCGCCCGTTACCCTCCTCTCCCTCGACTATCGGTATTGTCACCTCGCCGCAGGCCGCCGCGCTGCGCGATATGCTGCGCGTGCTGCGCACGCGTTACCCGCTGGCCCGTGTGATCCTCGCGCCGGCTCTGGTGCAGGGAGCCGAGGCCCCGGCCTCCATCGCCTCCGCCCTTGACCTGCTCAATGAGCATGGCGAGGCGGATGTAGTGATCGTTGGGCGCGGCGGAGGTTCGATAGAGGAGCTATGGGCCTTCAATGAGGAGGTGGTGGCGCGCGCCATTGCCCGCTCGCGTATTCCGGTCATCAGCGGCGTCGGCCACGAGACAGATTTCACCATCGCCGATTTCGTTGCCGATTATCGCGCCTCCACGCCGACTGCTGCCGCCAGCGCCGCTGTTCCAGATATTGAGGTGTGGCGCGAAGATCTGCTGGAGAAGCGCCAGTTGCTGGCGAACCTGATGAGCGAGCGCCTGGCCGATCTCCGTGAGCAACTGGTATACAAAGAGCGTGAATTGCAGCGCGTCAGCCCACGCGGCCTGATTGATAGGCGCAGGCAGCAACTCGATGATGCTACCGAGCGTTTGCAGACACTTATGCAACATAGTATTTCGTTACGCGGCGAGCGCTTGCATGGTCTCGTGCGGCAGCTTCACTCTTTAAGCCCCCTGCTTACGATTGCGCGGGGCTACGCGATAGTACGCCGTGACGCGGACCAGGCGCTTGTGAGCAGTGTGCAGCAGGTGCGCGCCGGCGATAGGCTGACCATCCAGGTCCAGGACGGTCAAATCCCTGTAGAAGTTCGTCCTTAGTGGTTC
>DATGLE010000061.1:0-12448 GCA_035294325.1 Ktedonobacteraceae bacterium
AAAAAGTGGGCGACTAGGGACTCGAACCCCAGACCTACTGCGTGTAAAGCAGCCGCTCTAACCAACTGAGCTAGTCGCCCATAGAAAAAATCAGGCACCCGGCCCGCTCACGTCACGCCTCGGATGCCCGTCCTGGGTGCCCTCGAGTGGACTCGAACCACCACGCCTTATCGGCACAGGCCCTCAACCTGCTGCGTATACCATTCCGCCACGAGGGCAAATTATCTCGTTTACGCACAATATATTACACCTGGACTACCGCTTTGTCAACGGTTTCGCCAGCAGTTAATGAAAGAATTTTCTGGCAGCAAAGGAATGGTATAGTGATGTAATCAGATCGCACAGGCCGGCCAGCATTGAAGGAGTGAGAAGATATAAGATGCATCTGCAAGATATCCTGAAGGAGCGACCCCTCGGTCTCGCCTTCGATATTGATGGCACTCTCAGCCCTATCGCGCCAACGCCAGGCGAGGCCAGGCTGCATCCAGAGGCCCGGCCTTTGCTGGAGCAGGCCAGCAGGTATGCCCATGTCGCCATTATTACCGGCAGAAGTGTCGAAAGCGGCGCGGCGATGGTCAACGTCGAGAACCTGACCTATATCGGCTCGCATGGCCTGGAGTGGTGCGATGGCCTGCCTGCTTCACATCCTGTGCAGATTGCACCGGAGGCGCTGGCCTATGTGCGGGCGGGCAAAGATTTGCTCGATCTGATGGAGCGGCAGCTTTCCGAGGTGCCGGGTATACTGATCGAGCGCAAACGCGTCGGTGGCGCGATCCACTACCGCCTCAGCCCCGATCCGCAGGAGGCCGAAGCGCGGATCAGATCGCTGTTAGAGGAGCCTCTCAGGCGCTCCGGCATGCGTTTGAGTACCGGAAAGTACGTCTTCGAGATCAGGCCGCCCATAGAAGCCAATAAGGGCGAGGCGCTGCGGCGTTTTGCGGAACGCTTACAGTTGCGCGGCATCGTCTTCGCCGGCGATGATCGTACCGATCTCGATGCTGTGAGAGAGCTGGTGCGCATGCGAACGGATGGCATGGCGACGCTGGCTATTGCCGTTCAACATCTCGATACGCCCCCGGCGCTGCTGGAGGAGGCGGATAGCGTCGTGCAAGGCGTGGACGGTATGATAGCGCTGCTGCGCGAGATCGTGCGCTACCTGGAGAGTTTTTGGGGATGATCTGGAATGGCCTCAGGCGGAGGCAAGCTCCGCCTCTACATCTTATCTTTTTCGTGTACCCGGCATTGACCGCCATTGCACGTCCATTTTATGCGTAAGTGTGCTCGGCAACGTAGGGCACCATCACCGGGCCTTCGGGCAGCACGGCCACACGCGCAGCGGGACCGTAGCGTCGCAGCAGCTCATCAATTGTCGCTTGCAGGTCGGGCGCCGGCAGCAGCCGCGCGTTCCGTACAACCTCATCGGGCAGGCTGGAGTGCAGGTAGACCTCCGCCTGGAGCTGTACCAGAGCCTGCTTCTGTACCTGCCACTGATCGTGCATCTGGAAGCCGGGGCTGTTAATCAGTTCCAAAAGCTCCTCTGGCGTCTCGCGCATCTGGAGCAGCGTCTTATAATTGCCGTGCGCTGGCAATCCGTCGCGGCACTCCGCCACCGTCACAATCGCTCCGCCCTGGCGTACAATCTGGGCAGCAGCGGTCATGCCCTTGACCGATTGATAGAGGTTCTGATCGAGTGGGTAGCCGTTGTTGCTGGTAATGACGATATCGAACGGCTCATCTACGGCCTGTGTCGCGGTGCGCGCAATCATTTCGCAGCCGGCGTAATGAGCCTCGACGTAGTGACCTGAGAAGACGCCCGTAATGTTGCGCTCCTGGTCGAGCGTGACGTTCGCCATGAACTCCGGCGGACAGAGCGCCACGGCGTCCTGTATGCCACGCTGCACAGGGTTGCCATCGTGCGCGAGGGTGGCCCACGTCGCCCGGGGATGCCCGATGAGTTCGGCGTTGTGCAGCGCCTGGATGGTTTGCAGTCCGGCCAGGCCCGGGATGATGCCCTTCGCGCCGCCTGAGAAGCCGGCGAAGAAATGCGGCTCGATGAAGCCGGTGACGATACGGAAATCGACCTCCAGGTAGCGCCGGTTGATCCACACGGGAACGCCCATCGGCGTCTGGCCCAGGTAGCGCAGCGACTCCTCGTCGAAGGCGTTATGGTTAACGATCTCAACGCTCTCGACGATTTCCGCCCCTAGCATCTGGATCAGTTCATCGCGCGTATTCGCGCGGTGCGATCCTGTGCCATTGAGAATAACAAATTGTGAGCGCGGGATAAACGCGAGTTCTTCCAGCAGCCAGGATACAATACGCTGATTGGGCGTCGGGCGCGTGATATCTGAGATCACAATCGCGATGCGGTCCCGCGCTCGCACGCGCTGCGCCAGTGGAGCGCTGCCGGTGGGCGTGCGCAGCGAAGCCAGAAAAGCAGCCCGCTCATCACTCAGCGGCGGAACGTGGCGCGAATGTAAGATTGTTGCGTTCTCCGGCACATCTACCGTCAGTTGTGTGCTGCCATACGGCACCGAAACCTTCATGTGAATCATCTCCTGGCGTAAATGAGAGCATAACTGTGCTTACACATTTAGCATATCACTTTTTGCGAACACCTGCTAAGAGAGTGTCTGATGCTCACGTTCTGCCCCTCTCGCGCCGGGTGGTCACGCGCCTCCGCCGCGCAAGGGATATAATATCCAATCCGTTTAAAGAGTGGAGATAGAACATGGGGACAGTTCATTACCTCCCCCCCCCCCAGGCAGGGCGCCCTCCCCGGTGGGGGGGTCTCTCCGCCAGGAGGACTGCCGCCCTCTTGGACCTCCCGCTTTCCCCACTCTTCTCCCGGATTTGATGTGATGTGGAAGCCAGGCGCGAAACGCCTGGCTTCCACATCACATCCCGGAAAGCGAACGCCGCAGGCGCGAGCAGGCAATAGTGCCGTGCATGATCCTGCCATGAAATCGCCTTAGAGGCCGGGGAAGCGCGATCAATCGCGCGGCTACGAAAGAGCTGGTTTGCTGGTGGGGGACGGCAGCGGCACGGCCAGTGGCCTGACGCGCAGCGGATGGTTCTGGAAGAAACGCCATATCATGACCGTGGCGCTCACCAGGCGCGCTCCCTGCTGTGTTTGTTCCCTGAACAGCACGGTGGGCCATACATGCTGCTCATGCATGATACGATAGTGAATGATTACCGCTCCTGCCCGGCAGCCCTCCCACTCTTCGCCCAGCATTGTGCGCTGCTTCAAGAATATATCTGGCCGGTTGTTACAATGGTCGCGCTGCACCCATCCGAGCAGCCATCGCGTCACGGAGGCGTAATCCTTTGCTCGATCCCCGTTATAAGGCACAACCTGGTCTGCGGTGCCGTGAATTTCGAGCAGGGATACGGGGCGCAGGGGATGATAGCCGCCGGCCACGGGATAATACGAGCCGGATACCGAGGCAAATGCAGCAATGCGCCCGGCCATGCGCGCCGCCAGCAGGTTCGTCATGCCGCCGCCATTGGAGAAACCCATCGCATAGATGCGCGACGGATCAATGCATAATTCAGCTTGCAGGTGGTTCAACAGATCGCTGACGAAGAGCACATCGTTGACGTGCGGATCCCATACCGGCCCGGTAGACCAGCCGGAGCGATGATCCGGCCCGATCATGCCCTGCGGGTAGACGGCAATGAAGTCCTGTTGATCGGCCAGGCGCGAGAGCTGCGTCAGCCTTTCCTGCCCGGCGGCGGTACCGCCGTGTCCATGAAAGTTCAGTACCAGCGCCTGCGGCACATTGTCGCGATAGCCGGAGGGCAGATGCAGGCGATACAGGCGCAGGTGCCCGCCGGAAGTCAGCACCTCGTTCTCGCTCAGCCCCGGGGTGAAGGGCGCGGGTTTGCCACAGCCCGAACTGGCAATCGGCCGTATAATCAGGGCGTCACCCGTTTTAAGCGAGCCGATGCGACTGCTAAAGCCAGGTCGGCCCTGACTACGAAGATGTTCATGCGTACTCTTCACGGGCAGGCCACAACTGCTTGCCAGCAGCAGAATGCACACGAAGAGGCCAGCCAGCCCTATCCAGGCAAGATGAGATCTCCCCAATGGCGCTACACTCCTGATGAAAAGCGAAATAATCCCGTGCATAATAGTAGTACCGGCAGCACAAAATAACAACCTCGAGAATAACTGCTCGCTTCGCTTCCTACAGGCTTGCATTATGTAAATTCATTGCAAATTCAGCGAATTTTTAGCTAGCGGTGGCTAAAAATTCAGCGGGATGTGGCATTCTTCAGGGCAATGATGAATATTCGTAGCTCTTCAGGTCCGCTCTTTGCCTGACTGCTCAGCGCCGCAGGGGGCAAGGGAGCCTTGCAGAGTTACGAATACTGGCTATGGTGATAGATATGGAATCAGCGTTAAAGAGATGGATGAATATGTGACTTTGCCGGGGGCACGGGGACTCTCTTTTGAGGAAGAGGAGCTGCGGAGCGCTGGCTATCAGGTTATTGACGAGGTAACGGCCTATCTGTGTGGCATGCGTGAGCGTCCGGTCTGGCAGCCGATGCCCGATGCTGTGCGCGAGGCCATCGGTGGACAGAAGCTGCCCGAGGAGGGCCTGCCGTTCGAGGAGACGCTGGCGTTTCTGCGCGAGATGATCCTGCCCTATCCCCAGGGCAACGGCCATCCCGGCTTTGCTGGCTGGATTAATTCCGCGCCTGCCCATGCCGGAATCTTAATCAAGCCGCTGGCCGCTGCTATGAATCCTAACTGCGGTATTGGCGATCACGCCGGTCAGGAGTTAGAGCGGCGCGTGGTGCAGTGGATCATGGAACTGTGCAACTTTCCGGTAGAGGGGAGCGCGGGCGTTTTCGTCAGCGGCGGCTCCGAGGCCAATTTCACCTGTTTGCAGGCCGCGCGCTACTGGGCCGCTCAGGTGGATGGCTGGAATATTCGCGAGGAGGGCTTGCAGGGGGATCATCCGCCCTTTGTGCTCTACCAGTCGGACCAGGGCCATTTCAGCATTCGCAAGTCGGTAGAGGCGATGGGGCTGGGACGCAAAGCCATTCACATCATTCCCTCCACGGCCTCCTTTCAGATGGATGTTGACCGGCTCGCGCGCCGCATCCAGGAGGATCGCGCGGCTGGACTGCGCCCCTTCTGTGTGGCGGCAAGCGCGGGCACGGTAGATACGGGGGCCATCGACGCGCTCGACGAACTGGCCGATCTCTGCCACGAGCAGGGTCTCTGGCTGCACGTTGATGGCGCCTATGGCGCCTTCGGCGTTCTGGATGAGCGTGTAGCCCGGCATTACAAAGGTATCGAACGTGTGGACTCGCTGGCAACCGACCAGCACAAGTGGCTCTCCGTGCCGATTGACTGTGGCTGCGCGCTCGTGAGGAACGGCGCTGCGCTCCGAGGCGCCTTTCGTGTGAGGCCGGAAGAACCTGACGATTACGAAGCCTGGATATCGGATTATACCTTGCAGCGCACGCGCCGCTTCCGCGCGCTTGAGGTCTGGGCCATCGTGCGCTCTGCCGGGCGCGCGGGGCTGACCGGTGCCATCGCTCATAACATTGACATGGCTCGCCTGCTGGCCCATCTTGTACAGACTACGCCCGACCTCGAACTCGTTTCCGCCGGACCGCTCAGTATCGTGCGTTTCCGCTCCGTACCGCCTGCGCTCAGAGATAATCCGGAGCAGCTTGACCGCTTCAATAGACAGCTTGCTTTTGAGATGCAGCGGCGCGGCAGAGTGTTTCTCACCAGCAATCGCTTCCAGGGGAAAGAAGTGCTGCGGGCATGCATTGTCAACTACATGACCGCAGAAAGCGACATTCACCGCATAATCGATGAAGTTATGAGTACCAGCGGATATCTGCTCGCTTCTCGTAACTCTTCCGGTCCTCTCTTTCCCTGACGGCTCGGCTCCTGCGGCGCTTCGCAATTGGTCAGGGTGTGGGTGTGGGGGCGGCCGCAGTCCGCCCCCACACCCACACCCTGACCGATAAGCCGCCGAAGGCGGCAAGGAGAATAACAGTATGTATTATAATAACGTTCTGGAGACCATCGGTCATACTCCCTTGATCGAATTGAAAAGCTTCAGCCCGCGCCCTGGAGTGCAGATCTTCGCCAAAATGGAGGGCGCGAATCCTTCCGGGAGCATCAAGGATCGTATCGCACTGAAGATGATCGAGCAGGCCGAGGCGCGAGGTTTGCTGAAAGCTGACTCGATAGTGCTGGAGCCTACCAGCGGCAACACCGGCGTAGCGCTGGCGCTGGTGGCCGGCATGAAGGGCTATCCGTTCACCGCCGTCGTCTCCGAGAAGGGCACACAGGACAAGCGCCGGCTGCTTGAACTCTATGGGGCCAACGTCATCACATCCCCCGGCGCTGCTGGCAGCAACGGTGCAATCAAGCTGGCGCAGGAACTGGTAAAGCAGGATCCGCGCTACGTCATGCTCTTTCAATATGGCAACGAGGCAAACCCCGAAGCTCACTATGAGACGACGGGCGCGGAGATTGTGGCGGATATGCCGGATATTGATGTTCTGGTAGCCGGGCTTGGTTCGGGAGGTACGCTCACCGGGGTTGGCCGCCGCTTGAAAATGCATAACCCGGCGATTCGTATCGTCGCCGCCGAGCCGGTGCAGGGCCATAGTATTCAGGGCTTACGCAGCCTGGAGGACGGCTTCATTCCGCCGGTCCTCGATCAATCGCTGCTCGATAGCAAGCTGCTGGTAACGAGCCAGCAGGCATGGCTGCGCACGCTGCAACTAAAGGAGCGGGAAGGCATCTTTGCCGGCCCTTCCAGCGGCGCGGTGCTGGATGCTGCGCTGCGCGTCGCCGCTACTATGAGCAAGGGGAAGATCGTGATTATTCTGGCCGATGGCGGCTGGAAATATATGAGCGAGCAGAACTGGCTGACGAAGAACAACACCCCGGTTCCCGCCATAGCGGCAACGTAATGAAAACTTTCAAATCTCTGCCTTTGACTCGTCAGCGCCTTCGGCGCTTCTCTCGGTTTTTAGTGTAGTGGCTGGATTCTGCGGGCTTTGTCCGCAGAATCCAGCCACTACACTAAAAACCGAGAGGCTTGACGACCGCAGGTATGAGCCGACCCGATCACCTTGTGCATAGCCTCTCAGCATGTTACAATAGGAGAAATTTCCGATATGGGAAGACACCCCTATAAGGGGACGTTCTATAGCTGGCTAACCTGATGTGCATGTTTGAGTGCGCCTGCACCATACCCTATGGTGCAGGGTCTGCGGGCACAGCGCAGCAGGCGCTGTGCCCGCAGACTTCACATCCCGGCGAGCCGCGCAGCGGCTCGCCGTCAGGGCGGCTACTTGCACAAGACGTTAGTTCTATGCAGAGATGGGGAAGATCCCCAATAGAGAAGGGATGATATATCAGGTGGAGGCCGGGCAAGAGATCCTTGAGGGCATACAGACGTTTGTAGCGCGTTATCCGTTTCCTCTCGATCCATTTCAATTAGCGGCAATCAAGCACCTGGCGAAGGGGCGCTCCGTACTGGTCGCGGCCCCCACGGGAACAGGAAAAACCCTTGTCGCTGAATACGCTATCTGGCTGGCGCAGCAGCAGCAGAGGCGCGTCATCTATACGACTCCCTTAAAGGCGCTCTCCAATCAAAAGTATCGCGATCTGCGTAATGTCTACGGCTTCGACGCTGTGGGGCTGGTTACGGGCGACATCGTTGAGCACAGCAAAGCCTCGATTGTGATTATGACAACCGAGGTCTACCGCAATATGCTGCTGGAGGATGGCGCGGATCGTTTCTCTGACGATGGGCAGACTGTGCCGCCGGCGCTGCGAGATGTGGGCTTCGTGGTCTTTGACGAACTGCACTATATGAGCGACCTGGAGCGCGGCCCCGTGTGGGAAGAAGCTATCATCTGCTCGCCGCCACATGTGCAGCTTGTCGGCCTGTCGGCGACGGTCAGCAACGCCGAGGATCTGGCGAACTGGATCAGTCGCGTGCACCGGCCTATCTCGCTGGTCGTCGATGAGCGGCGCGCCGTCCCCCTTGAGCACTATTACTTCCTCGATGGCAAACTGCATCTCGTTCAGGACGCGGAGGGCAAACGCGTCGAGCGTTTTCCCGATACAGGCGGTGAGGCAAAGCTGGCCCAGGCGACGGGACGTGGCCGCGTTTTCGTCTTTGATGATGAAGACGAGGAAGAGAATGATGAAGAGGAAGAACTGTGGGAGGAGCCGCAAGGGGGCAACAGGGCAGCGCGCCGCCAGGCAAGACGCCTGGCGCAGCAGGAAGAGGCGCGCAAGCGTCCCCGGCGTCCCAAAATGCATAAGACGCCGGAACCTGGCGAGGTCCTCACGGTCCTGCGCGATGCCGATATGTTGCCGTGCCTCTACTTCCTTCCTGGCCGCCGCGTCGTCGAAGAGGCGGCGATGAGCGCTTCCCTGCACCGCTTCACAGCGCCCGAAGAGGAGGCGCTGATTCGCGAAGAGGTCGGCGTCTGGCTTGAGCACCTGCCAAAAGAGGATCGCAACTTGCGACAGGTGCATGCACTGCTCAACCTCCTGCCGCGCGGCCTTGCCTTCCATCACGCCGGGCTTCTGCCGGGCTTGAAGGTGCTGGTCGAGACGCTCTTTGCTCGCGGGCACCTGCGGGCGGTCTTCGCCACAGACACGTTAGCGCTTGGCATCAACATGCCCGCGCGCTCCGTGGTCGTGGGGAGCCTGAGCAAGTTCGATGGGCAGGAGATGCGCCTGCTCACGCCCAACGAGTATCGTCAACTGACGGGGCGCGCCGGCAGGCGCGGCATGGACGTGCGCGGCGCCGCCGTTATTCCCTATTCGCCGTGGGAGCCGTTTGAGGCATCGTTTGAGCGCATTACCGGCGAATTACTGCCCGTTACCAGTTCATTCGTCGTGCGCTACAACTCGGTGCTCAATCTCTGGCGCCCTGGCGACGTTCAGCACCTGCGCCGCATCTGTGCCTCCAGCCTGCGCGAATTTCAGCGCTATCATCTCTGGGAACTGAACGAACTGCATCGCCTGGAGATGCGCTATCAGAAGGCGCGGGCGGCGGGCAAGAGGAAAGGCGCGGCCTCCGCAGGCGCAAGGCAGGCGCTGGAGAAACGCCGGGCGAAAATAGGCGCGTTTCCCCTCAGCCGCGCAGGAGCGGCGGAACTCGATGGCACGATCTTCGTTTTGCGCGCGCTTGGCTACATCGGCCAGGATGACCGTCTCACGCTCAAAGGGCAGATCCTGCGCACCATCTTTCATCCATCCGGCATACTGATCGTCGAGCTGATGCTCAATGGCGCGCTCGATAACCTGTCCGCGCACGAACTGGCCGAGGTATGTAGCTGGTTCACGTTTGACAATGATCGCCGCCTCAATAATCGCAACCTGGTGCGTCCGCGTCTGGTGCAGGTGCGTCGATCCCTGTGGCAGATCATGGAGCATGTGCATGGCATCGAGGAGCGCGCCGGTGTGCAGTTCACGCCGGGCGTGATGCCGGATTTTCACGGGGTAGCGCTATCGTGGTCGCGGGGCATGTCGCTCAACGGTCTGCTGCGGCGCATCGATCTCGCGGAGGGTGACATCCTGATGCTGCTCAACCAGACCATCGACCTCTTGCAGCAAGTACAGTCCGCTGTAGGCCAGGTTCTCGATAATGCCGGTATCTGGGAGCGGCCCTCGCCGCTGCTAACCGAAGGCCGTACCTCCGCCTCTTATGCCAGAACTCGTATACAACAACTCCAGATACAGCGTGAGCGTCTGGAACATCTGCGTCCGCTTCTCGCCGAGGCATCCGCATCCCTGCTGCGGGGCATCATTGTCCAGAGCCGGACAGTGCCCTCAATGGTTGCCAGCGTTGGCACTGAAGTTATTCCTCTTGATGCCGAAGAAGATAGAGATGCGCGGGGCCTTGATGACCCACGCGCGTTTGCTGGGGAAGTGTAGAATACTACATTACTTTGGTCATGCTTACAGGGCCGATGCATTGTCAGAACCCTGGAAGTTGACTAATATGTAGGAAGGTGTAGGCATTCCATGAGTGCGGGGAGGAGGATATTACTGGCTGGCAAAGAAGAGTGCGCCAGCGGCAAAGAGGGGTAGAGTTTCGATGAACGCAGAAGCATTGATAGGCACAGTACTGGGCACCTGTACTCTCCAGAAGCTGATCGGGCAGGGAGGTATGGGGGCCGTCTATCTGGCGCAGCAATCCCGTCCCCGGCGCCAGGTTGCCGTCAAAGTGTTGCTGCCGATGGTCCCATTGAATCCTCATCAGCTCGCTGCTTTTCTGGAGCGATTCCGGCGCGAGACCGATGCCGCCGCATCTCTGGAGCATCCCAACATCACTCCAGTGCATGAGTATGGAGAGCGTGGCGGGCTGGCCTACCTGGTCATGCCGTATATTGGCGGCGGCACGCTGCGCGATGAGATGGAGCGAGAAGGGCAGATGCCGCTGGCGAAAGCTGTGAACTACCTCGATCAGATCGCAGCCGCGCTCGATTTCGCGCATGAACATGGCGTCGTTCACCGCGATATCAAGCCCGCTAATATTTTGATGACGCCAGAGGGCCGCTTACTGCTCACCGATTTTGGCCTGGTGAAGATCCTGGTTGATGGGCCGACACCGCAGATGCGACTCACAGGAGCGGGCGCGCCGGTGGGAACGCCCGACTATATGGCCCCGGAGCAGGTGATAGGTGAGGAGGTAGATGGGCGGGCGGATCTCTACTCTCTGGGCGTGATCCTCTACCAGATGATTACCGGAACAACGCCATTTCAGGGCGAAACTCCGATGCAGATAGCCGCTCAGCATTTACATGTTCCACCACCTTCTCCCAGGCTCTACCGGCCAGATCTCCCCGAGGCTACAGAAAAGGTGATGCTCAAGGCGCTGGAAAAATTGCCGGCGCAGCGCTACATGAGCGCGCAGGAGATGGCCGATGCTTTCCGGGCAAGCCTGCTTGGGGCGGGGGTTCAGTTGAATACGGGCGTAATGCCAGCGGCGTCCTCGCTGAGCACGATGAGCGGGCGCTATTTTACGCCGAAAGGGCTGTTTGATCCGGCCTGGCAGGCGGGAGCCGCACCGGTGATTGATAGAGCGGCGGGTCAGCCGGCAGGGGCGATGCCCGAAGTCTCAACCGGCACATTGCCGGTGACAAATAATGCCGGAACACATTTCGGCACAGGCGGTGGCCTGCTCTCGCGCACTGGAAAGTTCCCGCTGATGGGCAGTGGCACCGGCCTGCTCCCGGCGGCCTCTCCTGCTAACGTCCTGCCTGCTGCTCCCGCCGCTGATACGAGCGGCTCAACGGCCGCATTTCCGCGCTCGGGTGGTCTGCTCTCGTCCTATACCGCGCGCCTGGGGGCGGTGGCGCCCGTCCAGCAGCCAGCGCAGGTATCTCCAGCCCTGAGCGAGACGACCAGTTCGCTGATGACCTCGGGCCAGCAGACGGATGCAAACGTCGTGAAATTAACCGGCCCGGTGAAAGTTTTGCAGGTTCCGGTTGCGGGCCAGCCCGGCCACTTTGTCACAGGTATTTTGCCAGTAGCCCCGCCTCAACCGGCTCCTGTAAAGAAGGGCCTCAAGCCGTGGATAAAGATTACGGCCCTGGTTCTGGCTGTGCTGGTATTGCTGGCCGGCGCGGGTGGCGCTTACTGGTACCTGCATTTTAATGCGCAGCAGACGGCGCAACAAACGCCAGCGATGGCCGGCCAGACCGGCGCTAATGGCACCAGGCTCAGCGCTCAGGCGCGCGCTACGGCCACCGCTCAGGCTAATATTATCCTTTCCGATCCTTTGAATCGCAATATCCACAACTGGCTCACGTCGCCGCCCGATGTCTATGCCTTTAAGGATGGCGCCTATCATATCACTGATCGCGGCAATAGCGGGCGGGCGACGGTTTTGCAGGCCGGGCCTTTTACGGGAACGATGGGCTATAGCCTGACGATGGAAGAGATCAATGGCAATGACACATCTCCGAATAATTCCTTTGGTATGATCTTCCGCTTCAGTCAGCAAACACAGGGCGGCAAGACCATTACCCGGTTCTATACCTTTGAGGTTGTGAATATGAAGGGCGGCGAATACCAGTTCTGGAAATATGACGATTCTAAAGGGCCGGGCGCTTCCCCGTGGACGGAGATCTGGCATCAGCCATTTACAACCGAATTTCATTATGGACATGGGCCGAAGAGCGTGAATACCTTCAAGGTGTTCATGGATGGCAGCAATTTTACGTTTATCGTCAATGGAAAAACGGTAAAGATGGCCCAGGATAATGCACTTGCCTCTGGTACGGTGGGCATGATTGTCAACATGAATGGGACAGAGGTTGCTTTCTCGAATCTGCTGCTCACCCATAGTTAGAAAGCAGTCAGCCTGCTTCTGAAAGCCAGGCAACGGGTCCGGTTGCCACCGCAGCAAACTTTCACATAATTAGAAAGCAG
>DATGLE010000062.1:0-24384 GCA_035294325.1 Ktedonobacteraceae bacterium
GAGGATACCATACTTTCATTGTGCCTCCGGTTTTGTACATATACTACACGCGGCGTCATCCATTTTGGATACACCGCTAGCTTGCTTTCGGCGCAGGCCGAAATTAGCGCCCGCACCAGAGCAGTGCAAGCGGGACTTGAAGGCCAGTGAAATTTTCGGGCAAAAGAGAATTTTCGGGGCTGTGCCAGCAGAACTCGTGCGCCGGTCCGAGCACCATTTGCCGGCGCCAGAGAGCCGCCCCCGCCTGCCGGACCTGAGGCGCAAGCATGCTATAAAGCGTCTCGTAGCTCATACCCGCCGGCTTGGCGAACCAGAGCGCCGCCCGCGCCCGGGCCAGATCATCCTTGCCGCTGTGCAGGCGGTACAGGCCGCCCGCGCCTTTGGCTGCATCGTGAGCAACCAGGTCGTGCACGCTTTTACGCTGTGCGTCAACGGCGGCCTCATTGAGCACATCGAGGGCGGCGGAATTCTCTACCAGATACCAGTCTTCATATGCTTCGGCGCCGTCAGCGATCCACGGCGCCCCGGCGATCTGAAAGACCGCCGAGTAGAGAAATCCGCCGGGTTTGTGGGTTTGCAGGGTTTGATGAAAGTCGATGAGCCGCTCGTGATACGTGTTCTTATCCACGTGCGGAGAACGGTAGTGCCAGAATATATATGCGAGCATGTTTTCCCTCCATAATGATAGAAAGCATCCCTGCCATTATGGAGAATGCGTCGGCTCGTGTCAATCCATTGTCATCCCGCCGTTGACGGGAGCATAGGCGCCGGTCATAAAGCCGCTGGCATCGCTGGCGAAGAATGCCACCACCCGCGCGATGTCTTCCGGCTGCGCAATACGGCCAGGCGGCGTCATAGCTATCGCGCGCTGTTTGTGTTCGGCTGGCATGACGGCACTCAGGTCGGTCTCTACCATGCCCGGCGCGACGACGTTGGCTGTAATGCCGTAAGGCCCATATTCCCTGGCGATATATTTTGCGAAGGCTACAAGGCCCGCCTTCCCTGTGCTCAGGCTGATCGCTCCTGGCACCAATGGCGTTTTTCCCACGCCGCTGCCGATATAGACGATGCGGCCATAGTCCTGCTGCTGCATCAGTGGTAGAACGGCCTTTGTGCTATTAAAAACTCCCCTCAGTACGCCGTCAATGCCCCGCATAAACTCTTCCCAGCTTAGCTGAGCAAAGGGTTTGAAGATCGCACTAACGCTCGCACTGTGTACCAGGATATCAAGGCGCCCGTAGGCGCCGTGCGTTAGCTCAACCATGTGCGCAACCTGCCCAATGTCCAGCACGTCCGCCTGCACTGATATGGCTTTGCCGCCGGCTGCGCGGATCTGGGCCACAACCTGCTCCGCCGAGGCCGCGTTCTGGAGGTAGTTGACGGCAACGCTGGCGCCTTGCGAAGCGAGCACGCGCGCCGACGCGGCCCCGATCCCACGACCACCACCGATAACGAGCGCGACTTTTCCATCTAACTGCATCGATAGCTCTCCTTTCCTTGCCTTATCTATTTCGGCAATCTTTGTCTATGCGTAGCTGCGCGATTGATCGCGCTCTGAAGCCACTCCAGAAGCTGTCCCAGCGCGATCAATCGCGCAGCTACGCACAGGAGACGTTACTGATTCTGGTGGTTCCATTCCATTATCCCTGGCATGGAGTTATGCCAGCTAGCAGCGCCTGTACTGTGCCAGCAACGAACTGCTCATCCGACATAGTAAAGGGCTGTGTGCCCACGAAGTGACGAATGAAGGCATACTGAAAGCAAGAACCCAGTAAAAGCGCGGCGATGTAGAACGGCTCCAGTCCTTTATCGATGCGGCCCAGGCGCTGCTCCTCCTCAATATAGCAGGCGACGCGCTCATGGGTGCGCTGGGGGCCAGCGTTGGCCTGAGCGAGTGCCTGGCGATAGCGTACCAGCAGGTCGGCATCCGCGAAAAAGGCAGTCGCCAGCGGGATGAGCCTGTCGTAGTAGTCGATGGCTGCCTGCGCGATCTGTTCCAGATTGGCGCGCAGCGTACCCTGGCCCGCGACGCTCTCGCCCAGCGCTTCGATAAAGGAGGGCAGGTGTTGCTGGAGAGCAGAGAGGAAAAGATCCTCTTTGCTCTCGAAATGCTTGTAGAGCGTGCCTTCCGCATAGCCTGCCTCACGTGCAATCTCTTTGGTCGTGGCGCGCGCTATCCCTTTCGCCTGAATGATGCGCTCCGTCGCATCGATGATCTGCTGCCGCGTATTCATAAGCTATCTCCCGCCGTCCACTACGAGGTTGCTGATTCGTCCAGCGCTTGCAGCGTCTTGATGGCCTCTGCGATATGCCTCTCAGGAGCGAACTGAGACGAGAAAATGTGGCGCACAATCCCCTGCTTATCGATCACGTAGGTGACGCGGCCCGGCAGCAATCCAAACGTTGCCGGCACGCCGTAGCGCTTTCTGACGGCTCCGTTGCCATCGCTCAGCAGGATGAAGGGAAGCCGGTGCTTTTCAGCGAAGCGCCGGTGCGATTCCTCCGAGTCGGAACTAACGCCGATGACCTCCGCGCCGGCGTCTTTGAAGTCCTCATAGCTATCGCGAAACGCGCATGCCTCCGTCGTACAGCCGGGGGTATCATCCTTCGGATAAAAGTAGAGCACGATCACTTTCTTGCCAATAAAATCGCTCAGGCTCACCGTATTTCCCGTCTGCGAGGGCAGGGTAAAGTTCGGGGCCGGATCGCCTACCCGTACCTTGCCGGCTGCCGGCTGCGCCTGATGCTTGATGCTCATAACAGAATTCCTTTCTCGTTGTTCGAAGTTGCCTGGATCTTGTTGTTCTTAAATGCTCACAGCAGGTGAGTGAATGCTCACTTAAATATAATAATGAGCATTCACTCACCTGTCAAGGAGCGCGTCCTATGTATCTATTACTTATGTTCATAGAGATGTTACGCTGCCCATCTGGGAGTGTAGCTGATTTCCGGCACAAGGTGTGCTCGCGCCTGCGGCACACACCATGCTCACTCTCTGGCGCGGCTCCGCCGCGCCACGCGAGCCAGGAAGCGCGAAAGTCTTATATTGTAGAATGATAAGCGGACCGAGAAGGTGAGGCGAAGGTGTCTCGCCATTGGAAGACAGATCTGGAAAGGCAGGAATGAGAAAGTGACCGCAGGCAGCATTGATG
This sequence comes from Ktedonobacteraceae bacterium, assembly GCA_035294325.1. GTDB lineage: Bacteria > Chloroflexota > Ktedonobacteria > Ktedonobacterales > Ktedonobacteraceae > DATGLE01. Next base: position 3,153 of record DATGLE010000062.1, read on the forward strand.
TCCTCATTCGCGGAGCAAAGATCGTCGATGGCACCGGCAATCCGTGGCGCTACGGAGATGTCGCCATTCAGGGGGAGCGCATCCTGGAGATCGCTCATCCCGGGAGTATTTCGCTGGAGGCGGCGAGCGAGGTAGTAGATGCTACGGGAATGGTCGTCTGCCCCGGCTTCATTGATATTTTGAGCCACTCGCACATTCCACTCATGCGCGATCCGCGCGACCTCTCCAAAATTACGCAGGGAGTGACGACGGAGGTAATGGGCGAAGGCTGGACGCCGGCCCCTGTGGGCGGGCGTATCAGAGATAGCTTCGCCGATGTGTCGCCAAAGACCCGGCAGGAGATCAGCGAGTGGATCGAGCGCGCGAAGGGCTGGACGCGCCTGCGCGACTGGCTGGATGCGCTGGTTGAGCGCGGCGTTTCGCCTAACGTCGGCACGTTCCTGGGCGGCGGGACGCTGCGCGAGTACGCGAAGGGTATGGAGATGGGTGCGCCCACGCCCGGCGAACTGGAGACGATGCGGCGCGTCATGGCCGAGGCGATGGAGGATGGCGCGTTCGGCGTCTCCTACGCGCTCATCTACCCGCCTGACACCTATACCTCTACCGATGAACTGGTCGAGGTCGCGAAGGTGGCGAGCCGTTACGGCGGCGTCTACATCACGCACATGCGCTCCGAAAGCGACTATCTGCTGGAGGCGATTGACGAGGCTATCGAGATCGGGCGGAGGGCGAGCATTCCCGTCGAGATCTATCACCTGAAAGCATCGGGCAGGCATTGCTGGCACAAGATGCCCGATGCTATCGCGCGCATTCAGGCCGCGCGCGACTCCGGCGTGGATGTGACCGCCGACATGTATCCCTACGCGGCTTCCGGCACCGGACTGGATTCTGTGCTGCCGCCGTGGCTGGCCGAGGGCGGCCAGTATTTCGAGCGGCTGGCCGATCCCGCCGTGCAGGCGCGTGTGCGGGCGGAGGTGCTGGCGCCCTCAGGCGACTGGGAAGCCCTGGCGCGTGGTCTGGGGCCGGAGAGTGTGATGCCGGTTGGCTTTGAGCGCCCTGAGAACCGGCAGTATGCGGGCAAGCGGCTCTCGGAGATCGCGACCATGCGCGGCCAGCACTGGCTCGACGCCGTAATTGAACTGCTGCTCTCTGAAAAGCAGCGTATCTTCACCGTCTACTACAGTATGGACGAGGCGAACGTCGCGCTCGGTCTGGCGCAGCCCTGGGTGAAGATCTCAACGGATGCAGGCGGCATCGACCACGCCTGGTCGGAGGAGCCGACGCACCCGCGCGCCTACGGCACCTATCCGCGTGTACTGGCGAAGTACGTGCGCGAGGAGAAATTGCTGACGCTGGAGGATGCTGTCCGCAAGATGAGCGGGGCCGTCGCGGCGCGGCTTGGCCTGCGTAACCGGGGGCTGCTGCGCCCCGGCTGCTACGCCGACGTGGTGATCTTCGATCCCGAAACCGTCGCGGACCGCGCCACCTTCGAGAACGCGCACCAGCTCTCGGTGGGCATTCGCGATGTGTGGGTGAACGGCGGGCGTGTGATCCGCGATGGGCGACACACAGGCGCGACGCCGGGCCGCGTTGTGACCAGAGAGGCATGATATTCTATATGGGCCGTGTACTGTATTGCTCAAGGCATTAATCATGGAGGTTCACGTTGAATACTCAGTTAGAGAATGTACAGGCTATCCTCTCTACCACCCCGGAACGCTGGCTGCGGCTGGTCGGCACTCTTCCCACTGATCTGCTGACACGCCCGGCAGCCGCCGGGGAGTGGTCGGCGCTCAATTGCTTGCAGCATCTGGTGGTTACGGAACGCATGCTCTTTCCTGCCCGATTCCGCGCTTTTTTGACCGGACAGAATTTTGTCGATTTCGATCCAAACCAGCGATACCCGGAGCATGAATCGCAGGATCCTGAACAACTTGCGGCTGCGTTCGCACGATATCGTCAGGAAAATCTTGCCCTGTTCAAACAGGTGAAGGATGACGATCTGCGACGGACGGCGCAGCATCCTAAATTTGGGACAGTCACCCTGGCAGAGATGCTGCATACCTGGGCAGCTCATGATCTGAACCACACCGTCCAGGCCGAACGGGCGCTCATGCAGCCCTTCATGGATCGTTGTGGTCCCTGGCGTTCCTTCTTTCGGGATCACGAGATCAAGGCTCCGAAGGAGTGATTTACACCTGATTAAGTGGAGGCTCGCCCGCCTCCACGCGCTGTATGTTAGCGAACACAGCCTGCATCTTGGTCAGGAAGGCGTCGCGCGTTCCGGCGGCGATATGCGGCGTTGCCACCACATTCGTAAGATGGGGGAAGGGGAGATCTTTACCCGGCGGCTCCTGCGCGAATACATCGAGGCCCGCCCCGGCGATCTGCCCGCTCGTCAGCGCCTTGTAGAGCGCGGCCTCATCGACAATGCCACCGCGCGCGGCATTGATGAGCAGCGCCGTCGGCTTCATCAGGCCCAGTTCCCGCGCTCCGATCATGTGGCGCGTATCATCCTGCAACGGCACATGCAGCGTCACAATGTCGGCCTCGCGCAGCAGCGTCTCCAGGGGGACGCGCCGCGCCTCAAAGCGCGCTTCGAGCGCCGGTGGCGCTGGCACGATATCGGTGTAGAGAATGTGGCAGCCGAAGGCGCGAGCGCGCTGCGCCACTTCGCGGCCAATGCGCCCCATGCCGATAATGCCCAGGACCTTCCCTTGCAGATCGTAGGAGATGGGCCGCAGTTCCCAGCGCAGCCAGCGGCCTTCGCGCAGCGCGTGCTGTGCCTCGGCAAGATGCCGGTAGAGGCTCAGGATGAGCAGGATAGTGTGTTCGGCTACCGGAACAATCGAGCCTTCGGGGGCCAGCGCAACCGCCACACCGGCGCGTTTCGCCGCCGCGACATCGATGTTATCGTAGCCGACGCCCTGGTGCTGGATGAGCTTCAGGCGCGGCGCGGCGGCGATCAGTTCAGCGGTGACTTTCGTGCCGGCGACGATGAAATACTCGGCGTCGCCAACGATAGCAAGAGGGGATTCATCGGCGCGGCGCACACGCAGGCTACAGCCGGCGGGTACGCAGCCGCGAACGATCTCCTCGACGATAGGGGGCAGTGGCTCCAGGTAGACAACGTGCATGCTGTTCCTTCCAGGGTGAGATAGATGGTTGTTTATCCAGTGATTGAGAACAGTATATAATATCCAATCCGGTGGAGTGAGGATCACAGTGGGGCCAGGGGCGCTCCCCTGGCGGGGGGTGGGCTGTCCCCAATTTTTCACTCCTTCAACGAATTGATATCGCAGGTGAGGTCGGGATAACGTGAGTCGCGAATAGCACTGTAATCCCAACAGCAGGATTGTAAGAATCCGTCAAGGCTGTTATTCTTAACATAAAGCATGGCTGATAGTCAGTCAGGGTGTGGCCCGTTCTCGACTTGCGGAAAGGAGAGAGAAACGACGATGGCACCGATCATTCACGAGACCTTCGCAACGACCAGTCCCCGTGGCTTACGTCACGATATTCTCCCCATGCGGCTCTATCACAAGGCCAAGCGGCTTGGCGTCTGGGATCCGCGCAGCATCGACTTCTCCCAGGATATCCTCGACTGGCAGCGCTGTACCGACGACGAACGCGAGGCGCTGCTGCTCCAGACCTCGCTCTTTCAGGCCGGAGAAGAGAGCGTGACGCTGGATCTGCTGCCTTTGATTATGGCGATTGCCCGGGAGGGGCACATCGAGGAAGAGATGTTTCTGACCACGTTCCTGTGGGAAGAGGCCAAGCACACCGAGTTCTTTCGCCGCTTTCTCGACGAAGTAGCCCGGGAACGCAGCGACCTGGATCGCTTCCATTCGCCCAGCTATCGCAAGCTGTTCTATGAAGAACTGCCGCAGACGATGTATGCTCTGCTCGAAGATCGCTCGCCGGCGGCCCAGGTACGAGCCAGCGTGACCTACAACATGATTATCGAGGGGGTGCTGGCCGAGACCGGCTATTATGGCTACTTCAACATGCTGGAGCGTAACAACATCATGCCAGGGCTGCGGCAGGGCATCCACCTGCTCAAGCAGGACGAGTCGCGCCATATCGCCTACGGCGTCTTTCTCATCTCACGACTGGTGGCCCAGGACAAGGACCTCTGGTCGGTGGTGGAGGGGCGCATGAGCGAACTGCTGCCACTGGCGCTTGGCGTTGTGCAGGAAACCGATACGATAGAGGATCCCGAGGCCGAGCGCCCCTTCGGACTGGAGACGGAAGAGTACATACAGTATGCGACCACCCAGTTCCAGAAGCGCATCGCGCGTATCGAGAAGGCGCGTTATCAGACTGTGGAGGAACTCTATCACATCCCGGAAACCGAGGAGGCGATGGAGGAGGCATAGGCCGTTCGTATAGATTGTGCAGCAGGCGCGAATACGGTGGAGGGTGGATCCGCCTCTCTGCGCCTGCCTGCACGTTTCTCGTTCTATAACTGCCTGACATCCATCGCATGATCCTGTGAACGGTAGCGCAGATAATCGGCGAGGACAGCTTTGTGCAGGGTGGTCAGCTTGCCGCGCAGATCCTCCTCGCGCATCCAGCATGGGCGTCCCTCGATACTTTCGCGGAGCTGCCCGCCGACCACTTCACCCGTAAAGATTACGTTGAGCGTGCTCATGCGATCAATCCGATGGCTCGTGATCGAGTAGTAGCCGATGACATTGCCGACACGAACCTCCAGCCCGGTCTCCTCTTTGCATTCGCGTCGCACCGTCTGAGCCGGGTGTTCGCGCCAGCGCATGAAGCCACCGGGGAAGGCAAAGTCGCCTTTAAGCTGTTGTATAACCAGGTAGCGGCCATCTTTCTCCACAACAACGCCGGCGCTGCCAAACGGCGGGAGGTTTCCGGCCAGAAGGAAATTAAGGACATTGAAGAAGACGCTGACGCATTTTTTGAGCGCCTCGTAAAAGATCACGGGCAGTGTCCATCCATTCTGCTGAATTTCGTACATCTATTATACACTGTGGGAGCGCTGTGGCTGTACCTTGTCCACACCATCCAATACATCCACTGCGCGGCTCCGCCACGCGAACTCGGGAAGAAGAGCGCTTTCCCTACATTTTTGCTACTCGCTTGCATGCGGGGCTGTCGATATAGGATACTGGAAACGCTGATCGGGACGATGAAATATAGATAGTCGTCGTGTTTGTGGTTCTTTTTTGGGAAAGGTAAGGCAAAAGTGCCGGCTCTCAACTCGTATGCCTATCGTATCGAAGGCGGCTACCCTGTGGTTGGAGAGATCACCTGTCTGGGTGCCAAGAATTTCGCGACAAAAGCAATGGTAGCCGCTCTGCTGGGCGATACGCCAACAACGCTCATCAATGCGCCAGATATCGGCGATGTCGATATTACTGCTGAAATGTTAACCTCTATCGGGGCAAAGGTTGCGTGGGTGGACAGCCAGCAACTTACTATTGATCCCTCTTCTCTCAGTATATCGATGGTGCCCACGCCCGATTCTGGCAGCAATCGCATTCCCATATTGTTGCTGAGCGCGCTGCTGCATCGCTTCGGTGAGGTCTCGGTGCCGGTTGTGGGAGGCGATAGAATAGGCACGCGCGCGGTCAATTTCCACCTGGATGCGATCCGCAAATTTGGCGGCGTCGTCGAAGAGACTTCGGAAGGCTACGTCGCGCGCCGCGTCGGGCCGCTCAGGGGTGCGCATATCGAGCTTCCCTATCCCAGCGTCGGAGCGACGGAGACGTGCCTGTATCTTGGTGTGCTGGCCGAGGGACGCACGCTGATATCGAACGCCGCAATCGAGCCGGAGATCTTTGAACTCATAACCATGCTGCGCTCCATGGGAGCGATCATCTTCACCTCGTCGGGACGCGACATTCGTATTGAAGGTGTGAAGCGATTGACAGGGACCAGTATGCCGGTGTTCGGTGATCGCATCGAAGCCGCCTCGTGGGCCTGCCTGGCCTGTGCCTCAAATGGCGATGTGACCGTGCGCGGTATCCGCCCCGACACATTGGGGAATTTTCTCTCCTATTTTCAGGAGATCGGCGGCGGCGTTGAACTGAAAGGTTTGGAGGGAATTCGCTTCTTCCGCAGGGAAGAACTGCGCCCGGCAGTGATAGAAACCGATGTCTATCCCGGCTTCTCGACGGATTGGCAGCAGCCCTTCGCGATCCTGCTGACGCAGGCGCAGGGTATTTCGATTATCCACGAGACGGTACACGAAAACCGTTTTGGCTATCTCAAAGCGCTCGATGCACTGGGTGCCAGGACGCAGGTAGCCACGCATTGTCTTGGCGGCCTGCCCTGCCGCTATCGCGACAAGGACTACGAGCATAGCGCTATTATTATGGGTCCGACGCCCTTCACCGCCGTCGAGCGCATCACTATTCCCGACCTGCGGGCGGGCCTGGCCTATGTGATCGCGGCTGCCATCGCCAGCGGCAGCACGATCATCACTGGCGTTGATTTTCTGGAGCGCGGCTATGGTGATATTGTGCCACGCCTGGCGTCTATGAACCTCAAAATCGAACGCATTCCGCTCACTTCCCCTATCATATAAAAGACTGGAAGGCCGCCGCATCCTCGCGGCGACCTTCCAGTCTTTGATTCTTTAACGCCAGGTGCATGTTTTGCTGACCGCTCACCGCTGGGCGGCTCGCCAGGATGAAAAATCTGCGGGCTGAGCGCCGCAGGCGCTCAGCCCGCAGATTTTTCGCCAGAGGGTGCGCCTCAGGCGCCCAAAAACATGCACATCGGGTTTCTTAATTAAGAAGAGCAGCCCTTACGACTGTGTGGTAGAATTGGCGGCGCGTCTGGTCGTATCGGCCACGTCCTGGCCTGTCTGCTTGACATCCGAGGCAGCGTTTTTCCCGATGCTGCTCAGGCTGCCGGCAGTATTGCGCATCGTCGATGCAGCCTGCTGGGCGTAACCTTTCAGATTGCCAGCCGTCTGCGCGACACGATCAGAGACCTGCTGCGTATACTGGCCCAGCTGGTCAAGCTGCACATTCTCAGGCAGATAACCGCGCAGTTCCCCTAAGCGCTGCCCCAGCATTCTGCGCATCTCTTCGCCTTTCATTGGCGCGACCAGCAGGCCAATGCCGACGCCGACCAGCACACCTTTCATGAAGCTGTTCATCGTTAAGCTCCCTTTCCTCTACTAATATTACTCGCTATCGTATAGCCCTGTAATGGCTAAAGATAGCTCTTCAATTACTAAAGCTCACCCAATGTAAATACGGCCAGCACAGATTATTAGTTTCAATCGGAGATTACTCCTGAGTCTGTAGAGACTTATGCATCGTGCTATAACTGAACTGCTCGGATAGAGCATGCAATCTTTTCCAGGGAGGGATTATGACAGTCACTCTTGTTCAATTCATTATCTGGGTAATTATTGCCGCCGTCATCGGCTTTCTTGGCGAATTGATCGCGGGGCGGCGCGCCCCCGCTGGTATTCTGGGGGCCATCATGCTTGGCCTGTTATCAATTTTCTTGATCGTTGGCTTCTTCCATTTCCATATCGCCGGCGAACCTACTGTAGCGGGCGTGCCGCTCATCAGCACAATCATCGCAGCGGCAATGCTTGTTGTCCTCTGGAGCAGCATCGCTTATTATCGGCGCTACTAAGGAGATCACATTACTGTAGAAGCGGTGATGATTGTCAGGTCTCCGACAATCATCACCGCTTCTACATTAAGATCTGCTCGATTCCCTTACAATCAATTCGGGCTTATACATGATGTGCTGGTGCTGGTGGGTGTCGGGATTGTTGGCCTCGTCGATCAGGAGTTCGGCGGCGGCGCGGCCAAGCTCGTATTTCGGCTGTCGGATCGAGGTGAGCGGCGTAGAAAGAACGCTGGCGAACTCAACGTCGTCGTAGCCTACCAGCGCTATATCATCGGGAATTGAGATTCCGCGTGCGATGAGGCCGCGCATCACTCCGAGCGCGAGAAGATCGTTCCCGCAAAAGACCGCCGTCGGTTTTATGCTCGCATTCAGCAGTCGCTCGACGCTTGCCTCCCCCTCTCTGATAGTCTGGGCCGAGGTAGTGATATCGAGAAGTGCCTCCTGGGGATCGAGGCCCGCGAACTTCAAGGCGCGCAGTACGCCGCGCCGGCGGTCCGCGCACTGGCGGATAATGAGCGGCCCATGCACAAAGGCGATACGTGTGTGCCCCTCAACTATAAGATGCATGGCCGCCAGGTCGCCGCCGAGCACATCATCTACGGCAACCGAGCAGAGATCCTTGCTGCGGCTGGGCCGGTCCAGCAGGACGACGGCGATGCCGCGCTGGCGAAAACGTTGCAGGTAGCTGGCGTCGTTCTGTACCGGCGTGATCAGGATGCCCCGCGTGCGCTGCTCCTCCAGCACATGCAGGTAGTGGTTTTCCTTCGCAACCGAGTCGTCCGAGTTGCACAGGATCACAACATAGCCCGCTTGATTCGCCAGGTCCTCGACGCCGCGTGCAACCTCTGTAAAGAAAGGGTTGGCGACATCGAGTACAACCAGGCCGATATGCTGGCTTCTGCCGGCGCGAAGCTGGCGCGCCGAACCATTGCGCACAAAGCCAATTTCGTCGATGGCTTGCAGCACCCGCCGCCGCGTCTCCTGCGCCACTACTTCGGGCCGATTGAGCACGTTCGACACCGTTCCCAGCGAAACGCCTGCGCGCTTCGCCACCTCGCGGATACTCGACGTTGACCTCATGTGTTCATTTCCTTATTTTAGAGAGTTTGGATACTCCAGCGCCCTCTCTCCCCATCGCAAGCCTGCGGCAGCGCCGTCCCACGGATACTCCAGCGCCCTCTCTCCCCATCGCAAGCCTGCGGCAGCGCCGTCCCACGGATAGATATTGTATTGTATGAAAATGCGCGCAGCGCATTTTCATACAATACAATATCTATCCGGCGAGCGCCGCAGGCGCGAGCACGCGATAGCGCCAGAGTAGGAACAGGCGTCTTGACAAGACGCCATTTTGCATCTATACTTGCTTCATTGAAACGTTTCAAAGTTTCCGGCACCCTTTTATTTTTGCTTTCCATTGAAACGTTTCAACCTGCTAATAATTGTACTGTTCAGAATCCGGCCTGTCAAGGAGGGAGCAATGGTGAAGCCTCCTGATCCCGTTATTGAACTCGCAGGCATCGCAAGGAGCTTCGGAGCCGTCCAGGCGTTGCGCGGCGTCGATCTCACTCTGTACTCGGGCGAAGTGCATGCGCTTGTCGGCGAGAACGGCGCGGGCAAGAGCACGCTGGTCAAAATACTGGCCGGCATTCACCGCCCCGACGCCGGTATTATCAAGATCGATGGGCAGGAGGTTGAACTGCACAACCCCGTGCAATCGCGCCAGGCCGGCATCGCTGTCATTCACCAGGAACCGACGCTTTTCCCCGATTTGAATGTCGCGGAGAACGTCTTCATGGGGCGTCACCCGCGAGACCGTTTCGGGCGCGTGGACTGGAAGCGCATGTATCAGGAGGTCGAGCGTCTTTTCGCTTCGCTTGATGTGCGTCTGAACGTCTACACGCCGGTGCAGGGGCTATCCGTCGCCGACCAGCAGCTTGTCGAGATTGCGAAGGCGCTTTCGCTCAACTCGCGCGTGCTGATTATGGACGAGCCGACGGCGGCGCTCTCCGCGCATGAAGTCCAGCAGCTTTTCGCCATCGCCCGGCAACTGCGCGAGCGCGGCGTTGCCATCCTCTTCGTCAGCCATCGCCTGGAAGAGATCTTTGAACTGGCTGACCGCGTGACTGTGCTGCGCGATGGCATGCGCGTCGCTACCGCCCCCGTCGCCGAACTGACCACGCAGCAGATCATCCGCCAGATGGTCGGGCGCGAGCTGGAGATGCTCTACCCCAAGAGCGAGGTCGAGGCGGGCGAAGTCGTCCTCGATGTGCGGGGCCTGACACGCAAAGGGGTATTTGAGGATATCAGCTTCCAGGTGCGGCGCGGTGAGATCGTGGGCTTTGCTGGCCTGGTCGGCGCCGGGCGCACAGAGGTTGCCAGGGTAATCTTCGGCATTGACCGCGCCGATGCCGGGGAGATTCGCATCAACGGTAAGCAGGTGCAGATCTCATCGCCGAAGACCGCTATGAAACAGGGCATCGCCTACGTTCCCGAGGATCGCCATCAGCACGGCCTGATTATGGACTTCAGCATCGTCAGGAATATGACGCTGCCCATCCTGCGCCAGACCAGCATGCTTGGACTCGTCGATCAGCGCCGCGAGCGTGAGGTCGCGCGGAACTACTCGGCGCGACTCCAGGTACGTTCGTCGGGAATAGATCAATTGGTGCGCGCGCTTTCCGGCGGCAACCAGCAGAAAGTAGTACTGGCGAAATGGCTGATTACCAACCCATCGGTATTGATCCTCGATGAGCCGACGCGCGGCATCGACGTTGGCTCCAAAGCCGAGGTGCATCGCATTATCTCCACCCTCGCGCGCGACGGGCTGGCGATCATACTCATTTCCAGCGATCTGCCGGAAGTGCTGGCGATGGCTGATCGCGTTCTCGTCATGCACGAAGGGCGTATTACCGCAGAATTTACCCACGCGGATGTGGATCAGGAGAAAGTCATGTTTGCAGCAACGGGGCAGACCAATGACCACTACCAGTGAACATGTGCAGGAGGCAGCCACGCCATCGCGCCGGGGAGCGAATCGTCTCGTCGTCCTGATAAGCCGCGTGCGCGAACTGGGTTTGCTCGTCGTGCTCCTGCTGATCGTGATCGTTGTCGGAGTGCTGGTGCCGCAGTTTCTGACGGTATCCAACATGGTGCAGATCCTGCTCTCGATCTCGATTCTGGCGATTGTCGCCATCGGCGAGACGCTGGTCATCCTGACCAGGAACGTTGATCTCTCGGTTGGCTCCATCGTCGGCTTCGCTGCCTTTGTCGCGGCCAACCTCTTCAAGCAGCAGCCGGGAACGAGCCTCCTGTTCGGCATCCTGCTGGGCTGCGCGCTGGGGCTGGTGCTGGGCGTCATCAACGGGCTGATCGTTACCTGGGGGCGCGTGCCCTCTATCGTCGCCACGCTCGGCACGCTCTATGCCTATCGCGGCCTCGATTTTATCTATGCCGGAGGAAACCAGGTCAGCGCCTCCGATGTCCCCGACAGTTTCCTGAGCCTGGCGACGGCGCCTCTGCTCGGCGTGCCGCTGCTGATCTGGTTCGCCGCTCTGCTCGCCATTATTTTCGGTTACTGGCTGCACGCCTCGCGCACCGGCCGCCAGTTGTACGCCATCGGCAGCAATCCCGACGCGGCGCATCTCATCGGCATCCGCAGCAATCTGCTGGTCTTTATCACCTTTGCCATCTCCGGGTTGCTGTGCGGCTTCGCCGGTGTGCTGTGGGGGGCGCGTTTCGCCACCGTCGATGCCACCGCCGCCACCGGTCTCGAATTGCAGGTCATCGCGGCCGTCGTGGTCGGCGGAGTAAACATCTTCGGCGGCTCCGGCGAGATCCTGGGCGCGATCCTCGGCGTGCTGGTTCTGGGGACTATCGACAACTCGCTCTCGTTCCTGCGGGTATCGCAGTTCTGGCTACAGGCCATCGACGGGGCCGCGATCCTGGTCGCCGTCGCGCTTGACGCTTTTATCACGCGCTGGGTGCAGCGCCTGCTGATTACGGGGAGGAAGCGATAAGCCATGAAGCTAGCGAGCAACCTTTTGAGTTCCTGGTGGTGGGAAGCGCTGCTGATTGTGCTGCTGGTGCTGACGGCCATCCTGGGCAATGCGCTTTCACCGTATTTTCTGACGCCATTCAACCTCGCGCTCATGGTCGAGAGTATGATGGAGATCGCCATCATGGCGCTGCCGATGACGCTGATTATTATCGTGGGCGAGATCGATCTTTCGGTAGCCTCGACGCTCGGCCTGGCAAGCGTAATCATGGGTATTACGTGGAGCGCGGGCATACCGCTGTGGCTTGATATCGTCATCGCGCTCGCCGTCGGCGCTGTGGCGGGCCTCTTCAACGGGCTGCTGGTGACGCGCCTGGGCCTGCCCTCGCTGGTGGTGACGCTGGGCACGCTGGCGCTGTATCGCGGGCTGGCCTACGTTATCCTGGGCAGCCAGGCGGTGAGTAACTTTCCCGGCAGCTACACTACCTTTGGCATCGGCTATATCCCCGGCACGCTGATCCCCTGGACGCTGCTGCTCTTCATCTTCCTGGCGCTGCTCTGCGTCGTCGTGCTGCACCGTAGCTGGATCGGCAGGCAGCTTTACGCTATTGGCAACAACAAAGAGGCCGCGCGGTTTGCCGGGATATGGGTTAATCGCCTGAAGCTGCTGCTCTTCGTCCTTTCCGGCCTGCTTTCCGCGCTGGCCGGTGTCGTATTTACCGCCCGCATATCCAGCGCACGCGCCGATAATGCGCTGGGCTTTGAACTGCTGGTGATTACAGTGGTGCTGCTGGGCGGTATTAATATTTTCGGGGGGCGCGGCACCCTGATCGGCGTTATTCTGGCATTGTTCGTCGTAGGAGGTTTACGTAATGCGTTAGGATTGGCGAATATCAGTGGCGATATTCAGAATACCGTCATCGGTACGCTACTCGTGCTCTCGGTTTTAGGTCCCAACATTGCTCAACGTATCCAGGGCGCCCTGTCGCGCAGACGCCTGGCTGCGCGCAGTACTCAGTCAAAGACAGGATGAGGCGGGATCGCGGGGCTGATAAAAGTTAACAACCAAAAGCGGGAATGTCCCCCGGTGCGTAGCCGCGCGATTTATCGCGCTTGGGGGCGCTCCACAGGCCGAGAAAGCGCGATAATGAAAGTTAACAACCAAAAACGGTAAGTGGGAAGGGATAATGGGACGGGGTAGGGGCGCGGCGCTGGCCGGGTGGTCGGGTGGGGTGGTGGGGGCCAGAAGCAAGCCCGCTTTGCATCTCACCCCCACATCCCGTGGTGGCGCAGATGAGCGGGCTTGCGCTTCGGCCCCCACCGCCCCCTTGCCCCTCCCGGCCAGCGCCGCGCCCCTACCACACCCGGCATTCCCGATTTTGGGTGTTAACCTTCATCATCGCGCGGCTACGCAACAAATGATGGCCGATCTTGTAGTTAACGTTCGTTCCAAGCAAGTGTGAAGGAGGAGACAGTGAAAAAGCTGTTCCAGACGCTCGGACCGGTTACTTTAATTTTCGTCCTGCTGCTGCTGGCGGCCTGTGGCGGCGGTGGTAGCAGCAGCAGTGGCAGCAGCGGCAGCAGTGGCAGCACTCCCGCCGCCAGCGGCAAGAACCTCAACATCGTATTCCTTCCCAAAGCCATCAATAACCCATACTTCGATACGGCGGCCAAAGGAGCGCAGCAAGCCGCCAAAGAACTGAACGGCTCCTTCAAGCAGGTGGGACCGTCCACCGCAAGTGCGGCTGACCAGGTGACGTTCATCAACAACCTGACCGCGCAGCACGTCAGCGCCATCGTGGTCTCGGCCAACGACCCGACAGCACTCGCGCCGGCGCTCAAGCAGGCAATGGCGCAGGGCATCAAGGTAGTCAGCTACGACTCGGACGTTGAGCAGGATGCGCGCTCTATCTTCGTGAACCAGGCCAACTCCCAGGATATCGGCACCATCGAAGTGCAGATATTGGGCAAGGAGATCAACTACAGCGGTCAGATCGCGATCCTCTCCGCGGCAAGTACGGCCACGAACCAGAACGCGTGGATCGGGTTCATGAAGCAGGAGCTGGCGAAGCCGCAGTACAAGAACATGCAGCTGGTCAAGATCGTCTATGGCAACGACGATGACCAGACGAGTTTCAACGACGCGCTCTCGCTGATGCAGGCGTATCCCAATCTGAAAGGCATCATCTCGCCGACAACCGTTGGCATCGCGGCGGCGGCGCGCGCTATCGAATCGGTAGGCAAGGGCGGCAAAGTCATGCTCACCGGACTGGGGACGCCGAACCAGATGCGCAAATATGTGAAGGACGGCACGGTACCGCAGTTCGCGCTGTGGGACCCGGGCAAACTGGGCTACCTGGCATACTATGCAGCCGCCGATCTCGTACAGGGCAAGATCACCGGCAAGCAGGGTGAAAGCTTTAGCGCCGGAACTCTGGGCAACTACACGATTGGCCCCAATGGGGTTGTCCTGCTCGGCCCGCCTACCGTCTTCGACAAGTCGAATATCGACCAGTTCAACTTCTAAGCGGGGGGCCAGGGGGCGGCAGCCCCCTGGCGAGGGCGCGGGGGTGTTCCCCAAATCCCCCCTTTTTCTCTTTTTGTTCTCTGCCGCAGGCAGAGCGAGGAAAAAGAGGAAGCAGCTGGCAGCCCATGCAGTCTGAAAGATGCATTGAAATCGAGAAAGAGAAACATACGATGAACGAGCATCCTGGCAAGCAAACCACCAACTCCGAGGCTGTTTTAGAAAACATCCAACGCTTCACCGTCGAAACGCCTTCGTGGGGCTATGGTGATTCGGGGACACGCTTCAAGGTCTTTCATTGGCCGGGAGCTGCCAGCACCTTGCGTGAGAAGCTGGAGGATGCAGCGCAGGTACATCGCGTCACGGGCGCTTGCCCGGGTGTCGCCATTCATATTCCCTGGGACAAAGAAAGCGATTGGGGCGCGATCAAGCAATATGCCGAACAGCTTGGCCTGCACATCGGCGCAGTGAACCCGAACCTCTTTCAAGAGGACGACTATCGCCTGGGCAGCCTCTGCCATTACGACAAAAGAGTACGCCAGCGGGCCATCGATCACGTGCTCGAATGCATCCAGATTGCGCGCGAGGTTGGCTCGAACGCGATCAGCCTGTGGCTGGCCGATGGCACCAACTATCCCGGCCAGGATGACCTGCGCCGCCGGCGCCATCGCCTGCTGGACTCTCTTCAGGCGATTTATGCCGCGCTGCCGACCAGCATGAACCTGCTCATCGAATACAAGTTCTTCGAGCCGGGCTTCTACGCCACCGATCTACCGGATTGGGGCACATCACTGCTCATGGCGCAAAAGCTCGGCGAGCAGGCGCAGGTGCTCGTAGATACCGGCCACCACGCGCAGGGAACTAACGTCGCGCAGATCGTCGCGCAGTTGCTCGACGAGGGCCGGCTTGGCGGCTTCCACTTCAATGATCGCAGGTATGCCGACGATGACCTTATCGTTGGTTCGCAGAACCCCTTCGATCTCTTCTGCATCTTCAATGAAATCGCTGGTGCCGCCGCCGATGGCAACACCAATGCCACGCGTATCGCCTACATGATCGACCAGTCGCATAATATCGAGCCGAAGATCGAGGCCATGGTCCAGAGCGTCCTCAACATTCAGACCGCCTATGCGAAGGCGCTGCTGGTGGATCGCGCGGCGCTGCGTGAGGCACAGGAAGCCGGCGACGTGCTGGGAGCATATCGCGTGCTCCAGGCGGCCTATGAGACGGATGTGCGCCCGCTGCTGGCCGAGGTGCGTAGACGCCAGGGGCGCGACCCCGATCCCATCGCCGCCTTCCGCGCCAGCGGCTACGCTGAACGCGTGGCGCGCGAACGCATCGCGAGCGCAGCGGGCAGCGGATATCCGGGGGCGTAACGATATGGGGCAACCATACGGAGGCAGGTAAAAGACGAAACCTATCACATGCCCGACCTATCAATAACGCCCGCAAGGGGCGTCTCCACATTTCACGCTGGTGGGGGCAGGCGTAACGTAGAGACGCCTCTTGCGGCGTCCTGTCCCCCATGTGCATGTTTTTGTGCGCCGCAGGCGCACCCTTCGCCGAAGAGTCAGCGGGCACAGCGCCACAGGCGCTGTGCCCGCTGACTCTTCCTCCTGGCGAGCCGCGCAGCGGTGAGCGGTCAGCGCAACTTGCACATGGCATTAATTAATCCGGGGAAAAATAGCAAGAAGGCCATAGCTTCTCTGGCTCCCTTGACAGGTTCGGAGGGTCCGCTTATACTTGGATATAGTAAACGTTTACTATCGATGGAATACATGGTCAGCAGAAAGGGAATAGCGAATGGGGACACGGAGAATTGGAATTATCATGAATGGCGTGACCGGGCGCATGGGGACGAATCAGCACCTCATCCGCTCGATTCTGGCGATCCGCCAGCAGGGAGGAGTCCGGCTGCCCGACGGTGACACGCTTATGCCCGATCCTATCCTCGTCGGGCGCAGCGAGAGCAAGCTGCGCGCGCTGGCCGAAGCACACGGTATCGCCCGGTGGAGCACGAACCTCGCTGCCTGCCTTGCCAATCCAGAGGATGAGATTTATTTCGACGCCCAGGCGACTACCCTGCGTGCCGCCGGCCTGCACGCTGCTATCCAGGCGGGCAAGCATGTCTATTGCGAGAAGCCAACCGCTACCGATTCGGCTGCGGCGTTCGAACTGGCGCGCCTGGCTCGCAGCGCTGGCGTAAAGAATGGCGTGGTGCAGGACAAGCTTTTCTTGCCGGGGCTGCGCAAGTTGCAGCGCGTCATCCAGAGCGGCTTCTTTGGCCGCATCCTCTCGGTGCGCGGCGAATTCGGTTACTGGGTATTCGAGGGCGACTGGCAGCCGGCGCAGCGCCCATCCTGGAATTATCGCAAGGAGGAGGGCGGCGGCATCATCGTCGATATGCTCTGCCACTGGCAGTACGTGCTTGCCAACCTCTTCGGCGATGTGCAGGCCGTCTCCTGCCTGGGCGCCATCCACATCCCTGAGCGCGTCGACGAGCGGGGAGAGCGCTACACAGCCACGGCTGACGACGCCTCCTACGCGACATTCATGCTGGAGGGCGGCATCATCGCCCATTTCAACTCTTCCTGGTGCGTGCGCGTCTACCGCGATGAGTTGCTCACGCTGCAAGTCGATGGCACGCATGGCAGCGCGGTGGCCGGCCTGCGCGAGTGCAAGGTGCAGAGCCGGGTGAATACGCCGAAGCCCGTCTGGAACCCCGACATTCCCAATCCCATCGATTTCCGCGCCGGCTGGATGGACGTACCCGACAACGAGGAGTTCGAGAACGCCTTCAAGGTCCAGTGGGAACTGTTTCTCAAACACGTGGCCTGCGATACGCCGTTCCCCTGGGACCTGATGGCGGGCGCGAAGGGAGTGCAGCTTGCCGAACTGGGGCTGCAATCGTGGCGCGAGCGGCGCTGGATCGATATTCCCGCGCTGAATGAAAGGGTGGGGTGAGCGCATGACGCGTCAAATTCACCTGCCGCGCGCCGATGGCGCGTGCGTGCCCTACGTCCCCGGCCAGCCGGGTCCCTTTCCTGAAAGCGCCGCGCCTCCTCGCAGCCGCGTCGCCTACGCCGCCGCGCACGTTGTCTGTGATCCGCTGATCGCGAGCGCTGCCTCGCCCGCTCATCTCGACTGGGAGGCGACGCTGGCCTACCGTCGTCACCTCTGGAAGCTGGGCCTTGCCGTAGCAGAAGCGATGGATACGGCGCAGCGCGGCATGGGCCTCGACTGGACCGTCTCCAGGGAGTTGATCCGCCGCTCCGTTGCCGAGGCTCGCGCCTGTGGCGGCAGCATTGCCTGCGGAGCCGGGACGGACCAGCTCGTCCCCACGCCCCACCTCACGCTGGCCGATGTTCAGGCGGCCTATGAGGAACAGTGCGAATTCATCGAGGGCCAGGGAGGGCGAATCATCCTGATGGCGAGCCGCGCGCTGGCCGCCTGCGCGCAATCCCCTGACGACTATCTCCGGGTCTACGAACGCATACTCAGCCAGGTGGCGCAGCCCGTCATCCTGCACTGGCTCGGCGACATGTTTGATCCGGCCCTCGCCGGCTACTGGGGCGAGCGCGACCTGGATGCCGCGATGGAGGTCTGTCTTGATCTCATCAGGCGCAACGCGGCAAAGATCGACGGCATCAAGCTCTCGCTGCTCGACGCCAGGCGCGAGGTTGCGCTGCGGCGCCGCTTGCCAGAGGGTGTGCGGCTCTACAGCGGCGATGACTTCAACTATCCCGAGTTGATTCGTGGCGATGAGCAGGGCTACAGCCATGCACTGCTCGGTATCTTCGACGCCATTGCCCCGGCGGCAGCGGCGGCCTTGCAGGCGCTCGATGCCGGCGATATGGGGCGCTACGAAGCGCTCCTGGCGCCGACAGTAACGCTATCACGCCACATCTTCCAGGCGCCGACATATTACTACAAGACCGGGGTAGTCTTCCTGGCCTATCTGAACGGGCATCAATCGCACTTCCGCATGGTCGCTGGCATGGAAAGCGCCCGCTCTATCGTCCATCTCGCGGAACTTTTCGTCCTGGCCGACAAAGCTGGCCTGCTCAGAGATCCCGAACTGGCGATAGAGCGGATGCGCCGTGTGCTCGCGGTAGCCGGTATCATCGAAGGAGGAGAGCATGGCGGCGTTTACCGATAGCGCGCGGCTCAGCCTCAATCAGATTACCACGCAGCGCTGGAGCGTGCGTGAGGCCGTTGACGGCTGTGTGCGTGCGGGCATCCCATATATCGGCCTGTGGCGCGAGAAGGTGGCGGAGGCCGGCCTGCGGGAGAGTGCTCGCATGGTGCGTGACGCCGGGCTGCGTGTCTCCAGCCTGTGTCGCGGCGGCTGGTTCTGCGCGGCTACAGCGGCGGAGCGACAGGCGCGCCTCGATGACAACCGCCGCGCTATCGAGGAGGCTGCCATCCTCGGCACCGATGTTCTGGTACTGGTCTGCGGGCCGGCGGCGGACCGCGATATTGGTGCCGCACGGGCCTATATCGAGGAGGCCATCGCCAGGCTGCTGCCGTATGCCGCCGAACATGGTGTAAAGCTTGGCATTGAGCCGCTGCACCCGATGTATGCAGCCGAGCGTTCGGTGATCGTGACGCTGGCCGAAGCGAACCAGATCGCGCGGCGGTTCGCACACAGCCATGTGGGTGTGGTGATCGATGCCTACCATGTCTGGTGGGATCCGGCGATCTACGCGCAGATCGCCGCCGCACGCGGGCGCATCCTGGGTTTCCATGTCTGCGACTGGCTGGTGCCTACGCCTGACATGCTGATGGGGCGAGGCATGATGGGCGATGGCGTGATCGAACTGCGCCGGCTGCGCCAGGCCGTAGATGCCGCCGGTTACACCGGGCCGGTTGAAGTGGAGATCTTCAACCGTGCCATCTGGGATACCCCCGGTGATGAGGTGCTCGCGCTGATGATCCGGCGCTACCTGGAGTGTGTTTGATTTCCGGCACCAGCGCTTGCAGGCACCTGCGGCGCTCACCTTTTGTATGTGGGTATGGGGTCCGGGCGCGGAGCGCCCGGACCCCATACCCACATACACTCCTGACGCGGCTCCGTCGCGCGAAGGCCCGCCCGGTGGGGACGCTTCAGCAAGCGATCATGACATGCTCTTTTCCGCGTGCGCGACAATCGCCCGCGCTGCCTGGAGGGGCGAGAGATGGGTGATATCCAGCTCAAGACGGTTGGAATGTTCCACGCGTAAGAGCTGGTAGGAGCGTAGTTTCTCTCGCACCCACTCGGCGTCTCTTACCTTCAATCGCACAGCTCGCTCCGGGGAGGTTACGCGCCGAAAGAGTTCTTCCGGTTCGCAGCGCAGGATCACAGGCACAAACGTGGCCTGTCGCTTTGTCGCCAGGGTGGCTACATCCTCGTACCAGCGGCGATCCATCGCCTTCCCTTCATAGAGTTCGTTGGTGAAAATATAGCTGGCCTGTGGCGGCGCCAGTTCGGCAATCGTGTCGAGGACGATCCGGCGGATAGCCTCGATCTTCGGCCATACCGACGCGGGCAACAGCGTTTTCCCGTCCGCAGCCATCACACCGAAGACCGGACTATTGATGAGCTGGTTATCCACCATCACCGCGCCTGTCAGGGCGGCGATCTCTCTGGCAATAGTATATTTGCCCGTCCCGGTATAGCCGATGAGATAAGCAATCGTATTCCGCATAGAGATTACCGATCCTGGAAGGAAAAGTGCGTCGTGGATACGGTCGCGCCCTGCATATCGCCGCTGATTTGTGCGCCGGGAAGCGGAGCCGTCGATTCGCGTTCGATAACGGTTGTGGGCTGCATCTCAAGAGGAGACACCTGCTCATGGCGGAGATAGGCAAGGAGCTTGCGTGTGCCGGCGCGGCCCAGATCGCGCAGGCCCATGTGAACGGTGGTGAGCGTCGGGACGACCACACTCGCCATCGGAATATCGCCGAAGCCGCAGACGGAGATGTCTGCCGGCACCTGCCATCCGTGCCTGCGCAGTCCGCTGAGCACGCCGATGGCCGTCTCGTCGTTGGCGGCAAAGATAGCCGTCGGGCGCTGCTCGGGCGCCATATGCACGAGCGCGCTCACTGCCTGCTCTCCACTCTCGCGGTCAAAATTGCCGGCCAGCAGCAGCCCGGGATCAATCGGGAGTCCGGCTTCGGCCAGGGCCGCCATGTAGCCTTGCAGGCGGATGTTGGCCGTGACGACATTGGCGGGGCCGGTCACGAAGGCGATGCGACGATGGCCGAGCGCAATGAGCCGGGCTGCCATCTGGCGCGCACCGCCGAAGTTGTCGGGCTGAATGGAGGGAACATTCAGGGTATGCTGGGTGAGGGTAATTACCGCCGCGCCCCTGTTCACCATCGACTGAACGGCCTGCTCAAGCTGTCCGGGATGCCCGCTCTCGTTGAGGCCGCCACCCGCGAAAATCACTCCGTCTACACGGTAATCTTGCAGGACGCGCAGGTGATGCAGCTCTTTAGAAGGGTTGCGATCAGAATTGCATACGATGGTGAGGTAGCCGGCCTCGTTGGCTACGTCCTCCACGCCGCGCACAATCTCCGCGAAGTACGGATCGGCATTATCGCCGACCAGCACGGCGATGAGATGGCTGCGCTGCATGCGCAGGCCGCGCGCCAGCGAATTCGGAACATAGTTCAGCTCTCTGGCGGCCCTCAAGACCTTCTCACGGGTTTCGGCGCTCACAGGATATGTGGAATTGCTCAGGACGCGGCTTGCGCTCGCTATTGAGACGCCCGCCCGCTTCGCGACCTCAGCAATAGATGCAAGTTGTCTGCCCATCCTGTCCTCCCTCACATATGAGAGTAATGCTTTTCTGAACAGTATGCGGGATTTTGCCTACCCTGTCAAGACTGTTCCTCATATGGGATATCTACCATCGTTTGCCCGCGTGCCACCTGCGGTGGCTCTCAGGAGGAGGGGGCAGCGGCATCGGCGTCCACAGCAAGCCGCCCGCCCCTCTCCTTTCCACAGGGAGGTTTTTCTGGAACCTTCTCGTGGGCCGCCACCAGGGCGGCCCCTCCAGCGGTCCGCTGCGCGCGCAGGACTGCTCCGTGTCACCAGAGGG
>DATGLE010000063.1:0-14100 GCA_035294325.1 Ktedonobacteraceae bacterium
TTCGCCCTCAAGTCCAGGTACGTCAGCCGCGCAAGATTGCCGAGCGATGTGGGGAGAGCAAGCAGGTAATTGTTGCGCAAATCCAGGTGCGTGAGATTGCTCAATTCGCCAATCGACTCGGGAAGCGCGGTCAGCCGGTTATTGGATAGATGTAGCTCCTTGAGATGCTTCAGGTTGCCAATCGATTCTGGGAGGGAGGCCAGTGCGTTATTCATTGCATGCAATTCCAGCAAATTTGCCAGGTTGCCGAGCGAATCGGGAAGGGCGCTTAATCTGTTGTTATACAGCCGCAGTTCTTTGAGGCTGGCAAGGTTTCCGATACTTTCGGGGAGGGCGGTCAACTGGTTATCGGTTATATTGAGATAGGCAAGGTTCCTCATATGCTCAAATAGTGATGCCGGGAGAGTAGTCAGGCGATTATTGCTCAGGTAGAGAAATGTCAGCTTCGTTAGCTTGCCGGGCGCTTCGGGGAGGGCGGTTAATTCGTTATGCCCCAGATCGAGCATTTGCAGGCGCGTCAGATTGCCAATGCTCTCCGGCAGAGCAGAGAATTTGTTCTCCGCCAGATTTAATACTTCGAGGTTATGCAACTGCCAGAGCGCTTCGGGAAGAGAGGCGAGCCAGTTTTTGCCCACGCTGAGATCTCTGAGCTGCTTCAACTGGCCGATACTCTCCGGGAGCGAGGTCAACTGGTTGCCGTATAGCCGCAATGTTCTGAGGCGCGGAAGCTGGCAGATCTGTTCGGGAAAGGCAGCCAGGAGGTTCGCATCCGCATGCAGTTCCTCCAGATGAATCAGCTTATCAAGTGACGCAGGCAGGGCAGTCAACTGGTTGCCATCCAGATACAATTTTTTAAGCCGCGTCAGGTTGCCGAGCCACTCCGGCAACTCGGCCAGGCGGTTGCCGGTCAGATCCAGGCATTGCAGACCGGTCAACCGCGCGACAGAATCGTGAAGCGAGGTCAATGCCTGGTATCGCAGCGACAAAGTGGCAGGGGCATCGTTTCCGAGCATATCTTCTCTTTTCATGTCTGACCTGTTTATGTACATTGACGACCAACATCGGCGATGGGAAGGGATAATGGGCACCGGTGTCGAGGGTGCCGGAAAGCGATGAACATGCCCGGGCATGCGTAGGGACGCCGCGCCGCCCCTGGATTGCACCACGCCCACCTGTCTGCGGCGCAAGTCCGCCCTACGCCATAACGATCTTGTGCCCGATCATCGACACCTTGCGCAACCATGGCCTGGCATTTCCATCATCCCCGGCCTTCTGATTAATGAGACGGGGCGGACTTGCGCCGCAGACCTCCCGGCGGGGAAGGCACCCGGGGCGGCACTGCGTCCCTACGGCTGCCCGGCGTTTCGACTCCGGCAGGCGTTGGGGGCGACGGGGCGGACTTGCGCCGCAGACCTCCCGGCGGGGAAGACATCCGGGGCGGCGCTGCGTCCCTACGGCTGCCCGGCGTTTCGACTCCGGGACTTTCAAGCGGATTATAGCATATACATCGGCCTCACTCCTTATTTTTCCTCCATATAATTGGGCGGATCAGCTTGCCCTTCAATGAGTTCAGATGCATCGACACCCAGGCCGCGCGCCAGTTTGCCGAGAGTTTCTATGGTGATGTTGGTATGGGGATTTCTTCATATTTTCTGCACGGTCGTGATATCGACGCCTGAACGCAGAAACAATTGACGCTGGCTGATCTTCTTCTGCTGAGCGATCTCTTTCACCTTCAAGCGAATCATGCAGCAACGTTCCTTGCCATAGATCTAGCTACTCAGAGACGAGAGGCGGATCAAACTCTAACAGGTCGTTGGGAGTGCAATCCAGCGCACGGCAGAGCTTTTCTAATGTGGCAAGAGTGATATTCATAGATGGATCCCGGTAGATGCGCTGGACTACGGATAAGTCCATGTCAACTTTTCGGGCAATACGTGACTGCCCCATGCCTCGTTGTTTGGCTACTTCTCTGATTTTAATTCGTATGGACATGATGGTAGTGTAGCCGCGCTCTCTGTGTCTGCGAAGTCTGCATATTAGCTCTCTGATAATATGCTACGGGCTTATAAGCAGGGAGCGTATATGCTATAATTCCTATATCGGTACACATCGACAGACCTACAGACGGGCACCTGGAAAAGGGCACATTGAATACCCCATTCTGGTTAGTAGAGAGAGGAGAACCCGCGCAATGCAGCAATCTCACATCTGGAAGCCACAACTTCTATAAAGTGAGCGCCACAGGCGCGAGCCAGCGATGGCATGGGAAAGAAGGCATACACTGAGAATCAGCCCTCTCCGAGTACAATGGTAATTACAGAGTGAAAAGCCGGAGGATCTCGCGGGCGACTTCCTTTGTGTTCGCGCGGTCCTTCTATTGGTGAAAGGAGTGGCAAGTGGGATTTTATGGCGTCACCGTCGGGACGAAAGGACCGGCGCTCAACCCCCAGGTCATCGCGGCCATGCAGGATCTCGGCCTGAGCGACCTGCGTTTCCAGGTGCCGTGGAGATTGGTGGAGCAGAGCAGAGGCCATTACAACTGGAGTCTATGGGATGATGCTGTAGCAAAGTGCAACGCCGCCGGCCTGAATATTACGCTCACCATCAAGCAGCCGCCTGCATTCTGGCAGGTCAGGGGCCTCCCCAGTCCGCAGGGGACGGCGCTCATCGCCGAGGCGATAGCGAGCCGCTATAATGGCAAGAGTGGGCATGGCAGTATTGCCGGCATCGAGATCGGCAACGAGGATTACGATAGCGCCCCCCATACCTCGCCGCTGCCGCTCGCGATTGCGCTGCAAGCTGCGTATCCGGTAATCAAAGCTATGCAGCCCACGCTGCCCGTCTATATGGGCGCTATCCTCCAGCGCAACTCGACGCATATCAAAGCCTTCATGGATGGCCTCTGGGCACAGGCAAAGGGATGCTTCGACATCGCCAATTTCCACTTCTACACCTGCATTCCGGGTAACGGTCACTTTGATCCTTCCGATAGCAGCGTGCACAATGTGCCCTCACTGGCGCAGTTCATCGCCATCCTGGCGCAGAGCCATGCCCAGGCGGGGTGTCCCAATTTTCCAACACGCTGCACCGAATTTGGCTTTGCGGTGACACCGGCGTTTGGCCGGCCGGCCCGCTGTGTTTGTCGCGATCAAGAGACGCAGTGGCAGTACCTCGAATACTGCTACGATCAATTCAGGCAGGCCGGATTTATCGTCGGCGCCGATGTCTTTACGCTCGGCTTTGCTCATCCCCCCGACGGGATGAGCCTGGTGCAAAACGGCGGCGTGAAAACCGTCGCCTATCAGAATCTCAAGGTGTACATTGCACAGAATAGCGTACCAGACGCCGCTGATTAGCGTATCATACGCCGGGGGGGCAAGATGACGCCCGCATCTTGACGCCCGCACGGGCCGTCTCTACATAACACAGACGCCCGCACGGGCCGTCTCTACATGTAGAGATGGGGCTTGCCCCCATCTCCTGGCCCCCCATCTCCTGGCCCCCCCATCTCCTGGCCCCCATCACTGTCTCTCCATCCTCGTCTACCCATCCCCATCCCCCCATCTCTATCTACGTCATATGTCTATACTAACACCCATTCTTCCTGCCCCTGGCGCCTTACACGTCCCTCGCGCTCCAGCTTGAGCAGGTGGGCGAGGACGGAGCGGGCGGCGATGGGGTGCAGGCGCGGATCAACATCGACATAGATACGTTCCACAAGCGCCGGGATGCTCGCGCCCCCCGGCACAGCCTCCAGCGCATGTAACACTTGCTGCTCACGCTCCAGGCGGTGGGCAATATACTCGGCCAGCTTCGCCTGTGGCTCCGTAATGACCGGGCCGTGCGCGGGCACAATCGCCGCGATATCCATTGCCTGCAAGCGTTTGAGCGAACTGAGATAGTCGAGCATATCACCCTCTGGCGGCGAGATGACTACAGTGCCAACGCCTGCTATCAGGTCGCCGGCGAACAGGATGCGCGCGCCTTCCAGCAGGTAGCAGTGGTGATCGAAGCGATGGCCGGGCGTGTGGATCGCACGCAGGGTATCATCGCCGGTGGGGAAAGGTGTCTCGTCGGGAACCTCCACATCGGCCAGCGGCGTACCCTGGCGGTTGTAGGCATAGATGGGCGCATTGAGCCGTTCGCGCAGCGCGGCGGCTCCGCCGATATGATCGGGATGTCCATGCGTAATCAGGATGCGCCGGATGCCCCCGCGCTCAGCCCCGGCGCTCACAATCGCATCCAGGTGCGCCGCGTTATCGTCGGCGGGATCAATGACCGTCACGCCTTCGCTTCCACTGCCCAGGATAATAGTGTTGGTTCCCGGCCCCGTCATGATCGAAGGGTTGGGAGCGAGGATAATGGTGTATGCATCTGGCATGGCCGTCTCCTTATTATCCCAAATACAGTCAAGTTCATAAAAATTTGGGGACACCCCGATCCCCGCCAGGGAACCGGCCGGTTCCCTGGACCCTCCCGCTAGAGTTGCCAGGAGTGCTCTGGCTCTTCGGGCAGATGGACAGATGTCCTGCCCTGTTCGCGGGTGATGATCGGCATACGCGCGTGTACGGGGCGCAGCGCCGTCGTTTCCAGTGCAGCCTCTGTGCTGGCAAAAGCGGCCAGTTCGCGCAACTGGTGGAACGTAGGAAACGCGATAGGGAAACTTCCCCGCTTGAAGCGCTCCAGAGCGTCGGCGGGCCGAATCCAGATGCCCGCGCTGGTCTCCAGACGGTCATAGATGGCTTCCTGTTCGGCGGGAGCGCGGGCCAGGAAGAAATGCGTGTCGAAGCGCTTCGGCGCCGCCTCCGGCGTAATCCAGTGTGCGAAATAGACGAGGAGATTGGTTGCCAGCACGAGCTGTTCGGCGCGCGCTATCTCCAGCAGCGAGATGCGCTGCTCATACAACGCCTGGCGGTAGCCAGCAAAGCGCGCCGCACTGCGCCGGTCAAGCGCGAGCATGCGGTCATCGCGGTAGGCAAGCAGTACATTCGCCTCCTCAAAAAGCTCACGAATGGCCGCGGCCCTGACGCCGTGGCCGAGGGCGGTCTGCCCCTCTACATCCGCCGGCGATGGCGCAACGGGACGGCATATCCCGGCGGCCTGCTCGGTCAGGCGATCACCCGGCGCGACGGAGCCGCCGGGGAAGACAAAAACATCCGGCATAAACTCGCTCTGGGCGACGCGCCGGACCATAAATACCTCTATTCCTTCGCCCTCTGGCTCTACGTCGCGCAGCAGCATAATACCGGCAGACAGACGAGGTTGAACCGCCATGCTATACTCTCCATTCTTTTGCTCGCGCCCGCGGCGCTCACCTCCTGTTATTAGATGGGATGTTGTGAAAAATGTGCGAAGGGCATTTTTCACAACATCCCATCCCTTCTTTGCGCGGCGTAGCCGCGCCCCCTACCCTATAGTACCATATGCGCAGGCGCGGAAGACGTAACCCACCAGCGGAGTGTCATATGGTATTCTATGAGCGAGGCAGCAGGGCGTTGTTCCCGCCCGCGTAGAAAACATGTTATTCAGGAGAAGATGGCGCCCGATGTCTATTACAGAGCAGCAAGTACCTCCGATGCCTTATTTGCGCATCGGGTTGATTGGCGATCCCGTCGCGCATTCCTACTCGCCCCGCTTCCAGCAGGCCGCTCTGGATGCGCTCGCCATACCGGCTCGCTACGAGTTGTGGCCCACGCCCGCCGATCAGGTGATAGAACGCGTGCGCGCGCTCTGTGACAGGTACTGCCTGGGCGCCAATGTGACCATTCCGCATAAGCAGGCTGTGGTACCACTGGTCGATAAGATCGACCCTCTTGCGGCCCGGATTGGCGCGATCAATACTATCGTGCATCACGATGATTACCTGCACGGCTACAATACCGACGCGCCGGGATTGATACATGCGCTGTACGAGCATGGCATCGGGGAGCGTCAGAGCGACGGCTTCATCTCGCTCAAAGGGCACACAGCTATCCTGCTGGGAGCGGGCGGGGCTGCTCGCGGCGCCGCCTTTGCGCTGACGGTGGCCGGCGTTGACCGCCTCATCATTCTCAACCGTCATCTTGAGCGCGCGCAAATGCTGGCAGCGGAGGTGCAACAGAACTATGACGGCCCGGTCTTCAGCCTCAGCGATCCATACTTTCTCATCCCCCACTTCGGGGCCATCATCATCAACGCCACCTCGGTTGGCATGCACGAAGATGTCAGCCCGCTGCCGGCGGAGGTGCTGAGCCGTTTCGACGCCAGCACCTTCGTCTACGACATGATCTACAATCCGCCACAGACGCGCCTGCTCTGTCAGGCGCTCACGATGGGGATGCGGGCCGCCAACGGCCTCACCATGCTACTGCATCAGGGCGCGCTCTCCTTCTCGCTCTGGACGCACCAGCCCGCGCCGCTCGACGTTATGCGTGCGGCCCTCATGTTGTAAAATTGGTGATAAGATAGGCTTCGCCTTCTCTCATCGGGTATTCGCGCGGCTCCGTCGCGCAAAGGAAGGGAAAGTGTGTTGTGGCAAAATACGCGCAGCGTATTTTGCCACAACACACTTTCCCCGGGCGAGCGCCGCAGGCACGAGCATGCGAAGGCGTCGGCTATCAGATATCTTCTTATTTTTCTCCAGCGAAAGGAGACGATTCTTGAAACTCGTCAGTTTTTCTACGCGCGATATTCCACGGCCCCACGCGGGCATAGTGGATGGGGATGAGGTAGTTGATATCGATCTGGCAGGGCGGGCGCTCGGCTTCACACCGCCGGATAACATGCTTACGATCATCGAGGATTACGAGCGCACCAGACCAGTGCTACAGGCGATTCTGGATAAGGCTGCGGGCCGCCGCTTCAGCCAGGTACGAACCTTCACCGATACCGGTGCCGTCCAGGCGTTGAGCGAAGTGCAACTGGCGGCTCCCATTCCGCGCCCCCGCAAAAACATTATGTGCATGGCCCTCAACTACAGCGAGCATGCCAGAGAGACGGCGGAGATACGCGGGCGCTCGCCGGAGGCGCCGACCATTCCAGTGCTCTTCACCAAAGCGCCAACCGCCGTCAATAGTCCCTTCGGAAATATCGAGATCGATCCGGCCGTCTCTACGGAGATCGATTGGGAGGTCGAGCTGGGCGTGATTATCGGCAAGGGCGGGAAGAATATTCGCGCCGAGGATGCGTTATTCCACGTCTTCGGCTACACCGTTATCAACGATGTCACCGCGCGCGACCTGCAAGCCCGCCACAAGCAGTATTTCAAGGGAAAGAGCCTCGACGGCTCCTGTCCGATGGGTCCCTGGATCGTGACCGCCGATGAAATCGCGAACCCGCACAACCTCGCTATACGCCTGCGCGTCAACGGCGAGACCAAACAGGACGCGAATACCAGCCAGATGATCTTTTCGATCAACACGATCATCGCGACGCTCTCGCTCGGCATGACGCTGGAGCCGGGTGATATCATCGCCACCGGCACCCCCAGCGGCGTCGGCTTCTCGCGCAATCCCCCGGAGTTCCTGAAGCCCGGCGACGTTATGGAGTCCGAAATCGAAGGCATCGGCACCATCAGGAATAATATCGTAGGGAAATAGATGTCCCCGAAGAAGACGCCCGCAAGGGGCGTCTCTACATGTAGAGACGCCCCTTGCGGGCGTCTTCTTCGCGGGCGTCTTCTTCGGGGCGTCTTCTTCGCGGGCGTCTTCTTCGTGGGCCTCTTCTTCGTGGGCCTCTTCTTCGCGGGCGTCTTCTTCGCGGGCGTCTTCTTCGCGGCGTCTTCTTCGGGGCGTCTTCTTCGCGGGCGTCTTCTTCGTGGGCGTCTTCTTCGCGGGCGTCTTCTATATTTGATCGCAGCCCCTCTTGGTTGGGGGTGCCCCTTGCGAGCGTCCTGGCTGCGAGCGTCCTGATTGCGGGCACCCTTACCCGCGCCTGATCCCTACACCTGGATCTCTTCGCGCATCCAGGAGGGCATAGCGCCCCACAGATTGAGCGCCAGCGCTCGGGTATGCCAGAGGCGCGGCGGAGAGGTCACATCATGGTCGTAGTATTGCTCCAGCCCGGCGGATAGCTCGATATGCAGCCCCTCGGAGTCAGCGAAGCGCAGGAACAGATCGGAGCCGGCTCCGTGGCGGCCAGGCCCCCACAAAATCGGCACATGCTGCCGGCTGAGATGATCGCCCCAGCGCAGAAGTTCTTGCCCGTCGGAGATGCTGTAGCCAACATGATCGACATCCTGCTTGCTCTCCTGGATGAGCATGAGCGTGTGATGGTTGTGGTTACAGCGCAGCCACGCGGCTTCGCGCAGCAGCCAGTCCGAGATATCGAAGCCCAGCGCCTCGCTATAGAACTCGACCATTGTATCCAGGTGCGGCGTGTGCAGTGCGACGTGCTGTAAGGCAAGCGGGCGCAGCGATGTGTAGCGCTCACCACTGGTTGCCGTCGTTCGTGCCAGCACATCATCGGGCGGGACCAGGATTTCGATGCGATTGCCGTCGGGATCGTTGAACCAGAGCGTATCGCCCGCGTCGCTATCGCCATCGCGCGGACTCATCGTTAGCTCGACGCCAGAGATTTTGAGGCGAGCCGCCAGCGCAGCAAGTTCGGCATCGGTATCAACGGCGAAGGCGAGATGGTGCAGTTGCGTTCGCCTGGCCGATCTGCGACCATTGCCGGGCGCGGGACGCGTATCGTTGAACAGTCCCAGGCAATGATATTCGTCTCCCAGCGCAAGGAACAGGCCGGCATCACCTGTCTCCGTATCTTGCTCGACAGCGTTATCGGGTGGCAGGCGCAGGTCAAGTCCGAGCACCTGGCGATAGAATCGGGCCTGCGTGAGTACGTCTGTCGCCCACAGTCCTACATGCGCCAGTCGCTTCACTTTAACCTTCTGAATTTGCTGATTGCTCACAACGGCACCCTCCTCAAATACAGGGATGCAGGGGACGGTAGTCCCCTGCCGGAGCGCGAGGGACCCGGCCCGGGGGCAGGTAATCCTCGCCAAAACCTTTTTCCGCGTTATGTGCGCCGCAGGCGGTGCGATAAAAGGGGGGAATCGGGGAATACCCCCGCGCCCCCGGTGAAGGGCTACCGCCCTT
This sequence comes from Ktedonobacteraceae bacterium, assembly GCA_035294325.1. Taxonomy (GTDB): domain Bacteria; phylum Chloroflexota; class Ktedonobacteria; order Ktedonobacterales; family Ktedonobacteraceae; genus DATGLE01. Next base: position 9,081 of record DATGLE010000063.1, read on the forward strand.
AATAATCCCACTATTATCAGGAGCTATCATACTCAGGCTGAGCGTGACGGTCAACGAAACTACCCGAAGGTCATATCTTCTCCTCAGGCATTGGCACATCGACAGGCTGGCCGGCTTCGCTCTTTGGGGTTGGCGATGACTGGCTCGGGGGCGGCGTGCTCAGGAAATGTTCAACATCGCTCGCCGAGAGATCGATGGTCTCCAGCACGCGGATGAGCGGCGTCGCCGGCACTGGCGTTTGCGGGAACTCAAGCAGCGGGGTCGCCGGTAGATCGGGCTGCGTATGGCGCACAGGATGGAGTGATGGCACAGGCGCCGTTGAGTGGCTCATCTCATAGGAGAGCAGGCGCGCCGTAACGACGATCAGCGCCAGCCAGAGTATGCCCAGAATCAGCAATAAGGCCCGGTATTGCAGCAGAAGCGCCGCCATAATCACAGAGCCTACCAGCAGCGTGGATGCCAGCGCTCCAAAGAGCATGTAGAGCAAGGGCGCGTGCACGGCCTGCGACCACCACATCCCCTTCATGATAATCATGCGACGCCGCTGGGCCGCTCTGGTTGTGGCGATACAACGCCGCATGCGGGCAGGCCAGAGCGCCCTGCTCACATTGTAGGTGTGCGCCCTGTAAAGTTGAATTCTTCTGGCAGCCTGCCTTAGTTCGCGCATTCTGCGTATCGTATTTATTTTCTGTAACCTGCGTATTCTGCTTACTCTACGTATCCGACTCACCCTACTCATTCCATCGACCCCCAACCACATCATCCCTGAGCAGAATGGTACACAGCCCCCTTTCCCATCAGAGAGCGCCTGGTCCCCCACCAGCGCCGTCGCGCGAAGGCCCGGCACAAGGAGGCGAGCCATGGAGCATCAGATGCCCTCTAAATAGCGAACAGGTATAAGCATTATCGCGCCACTGAAGTGCCGGCATGACACCGGCTACCTTCAGTACACAGCGTGCAACATCTTCCGGCCCCTCCAAACTCCTGCACCTGGCGGGCGCGCGTATACCTCCACCGCCCATCACCACATGGCCGCCGCGCTCCAAAAAATCCACCCCACCACGTAACACCACCAGGGACAACTCTCCACAGAACAGGCTGCCCCTCTCGCCCCGGCCATGTGGCTCCCCCGCCATCCAGATATTACGCACCCGGACAGGTGCAAGCCACCTCCACATATCCTGGCCTCTTGCCGCACGCAGCGCGATAACAGACGCTGCATACGGTGATATTCACACACCGGCACTTCACTGGCGCGATACCGCTTGCTGTTGTTTATGCTGCTTATAATGAAAGAAAGAAGAACTTTTCTGTCGCGGTTACTTTGCGGGGAAACACCTCCACCCCTCTATCCTAATCGACTACGACTGCCTTTGAGCAGCGCTTTATAGTCGTAATTATAGGGCGTGAGGAGGCTGCCTGGCGTTGTGAAGGGATGGAGATTCAGTTAAGAAGTCTCGAATTCCTTTTCATCTTCTTAACCTTTTATTGAATTGTCTATATATAATTATATGCGCTCTGCCACCTATCGTGACTTCGCCCCTCACCATCCCCTCTGAGCGCAGCCACACGCACCCTGCCTGCTATTCGCACTGACAGCACTGAGGTGCGCAGGTGCGCCTTACCTGGTGAGAGGAAAGCGGCACGGCCGCTCCGCCTTATGATTCGCCAGCGTCTTCGACGTGGAGTTTGCCACGCAGCACGTTGCTTGAAGGGGAATACGAGGGCGGATCCCACTCGAAAGAGACCTTCTGCCGCTTGATGGGAACGTTCGCCAGCAGTTTATCCCACCCACCCTCGTGGGCGAGAGTGATCTGCATTTGCTTCTCATCTACATCCAGGCGGCGCGAAAGGACTGCCAGTAACTCTGACTTGATGAGTTCGAGTAGTTCCGGGTTCAGCTTCAGGCGATCATGCACCAGCACCACCTTGAGGCGCTCCTTCGCCATTTCACCCGGCGTTGGCTTCTTGCGACCAATCATAAATTCAAAAACACCCATAATTTTTTGCCCTTTTAGGATGACTGAGAGCGCACACGTTTCTCAGCCACAGGGGGACCAAATCCTACCAGGCGGCGTAGACGTTCTAGTAATGTTGGAGATTCTTCGACCTCATTGAGCGGGATCTCTTCGCCCAGGATGCGCTGCGCGGCGTTGAGGAAGGCCCGCCCGGCGCGTGAACGCTTATCATGCACAGCGGGTTCGCCCTTGTTGGTCGCAATGATAATCGTCTCGTCTTCGGGAATAATGCCCAGCAGGTCGATACCGAGCACCTCCAGTACATCGGCAACATCCATCATATCGCCGCGCTTGACCATTTCCGGGCGCAGGCGATTGAGGATCAGGCGGGGTTCCGGCTTGCCCGCCGCTTCTACCAGGCCAATAATGCGGTCCGCGTCGCGCACCGAGGCCATTTCCGGGTTAGCGACAATCACGATCTCATCGGCGCCCACGATGGCGTTGCGAAACCCCTGCTCGATGCCAGCCGGTGAGTCGATCACCACAAAATCAAACTCCTGGCGTAGTTGCTGGCAAAGCTGCTCCATCTGAACGCTATTGACGGCATTCTTATCGCGAGTCTGAGCAGCAGGCAATAAATAAAGTTCGGGGAGCCGCTTGTCCTTGATGAGCGCCTGTCGCAGACGGCACTGCCCCTCCACAACATCGACCAGATCGTAGACGATGCGGTTCTCTAATCCCAGCACAGCATCAAGGTTGCGCAGGCCAATATCCGAATCGACCACGGCAACCTTCCTGCCCTGCATCGCCAGAGCGGTGCCGAGATTGGCCGTTGTCGTCGTTTTCCCCACGCCACCCTTGCCTGATGTGATGGTAATTACCCTGCTTTCCATGCTCACCCCCTGATAAAGAAGAACTGTCCAGACTCCAGTAAGAGAATATTGCGTTCATGGCCTGTATGGTTTTTAGCGCAAAACCATTTGACCATTCAGACTTTCTTATGTACAATCCTCAAGGCGTGAGCGGTCTGGCTGGTGGTGAGGCATCGATCCGCTTGAGGATACTGAAATTAGTATACGCAACAGGCCCCAAAAAATCTAGCGCAATCCCTGAACACGGCACTGCATATCACTTACGCGGTGGGCGGCCGCTCACCCAGGTCTCGACGACGATCTGGCCGTGCCTGATCGCGGCAACCTCCGGGCGTGGTAGCGCCTCAAAGCCCTCCGGGGGGCGCGAGAGCAAGTGAGCAATACGTAACTGAACGGGCGATAAAAGCAGCGAACAGACCACGGCATTCTGATTATCGGGATAGCCCGCATGTACCATGCCACGCAGCACGCCCCACACGATTATATCTCCGCCGGCCACGATCTCCGCTCCCGGATTGACATCCCCCAGCACCACGATGTTGCTATGATGGTGAATCGCCTGCCCTGAGCGTACAGTACGTCGCAAAAAGAGAGTATCGTCCGATTCGCGCGCATCACGCTGAGCCTGGCCCATTGAGGTATCAGGATTGGGGGATGATTCTGAAAGAGGCAAAGTGATCGTTTTTGCCTGGCGAGCCTGTGTCGCCTTTTCTAATGATGTTACCGACATTTGATAATACGCGAGGAGGTTTTCCAGCTGGACACGCTCGCTCACGCGTAGACTGCGACGGCTGGTATCAACCGTCAGTGAGGCGCCGCGAAAAAAGGTGGGAGCCTCGGCGAGCCGTTCGGCGAGCGCATTAAGCAGTTCGCCGAATGGAGTTTCCGGTTCCAGAGTCAAAAGCAAGCCATTGCGCGTTCCCTTGATAGCAATAGATCCTTGCACAGACTGCTTCTCCTCCTTTTCCAGTCTGTCTGGTCGTATTCTTGCCTCCGAGGCTTCTTTACCCGATTGTTCCTCCATAGCCCAGCGGCCCCCATCTGCAACTGGAAGCAGGATCGATCAACACTCTACTTATTATTAATTGCGTGCCTTATTCCCGGCACCATCATGGCCTTGCGCCTGCGGCGCTCGCTGGAGGTGTGGTGTGGTGAGGCGAATGCGCGAAGCGCATTCGTCTCACCACACCACACCTCCGCGATGCTGTGGAGCCACGCAAACAACTAACCCGCGAGGACGAGAGCACAGGGCATCTGATTGCGCCTGCGCGCTCGCCTTTAGAGGGTGTGGTGTGGGGACCGGGCGCGAAGCGCCCGGTCCCCACACCTCCATCCCTGGCGCGGCAAAGCCGCGCGATGCCCCTTGACTGATATCTTACAGTATAAGCGTGTAGCCTCTAAAACGCAATAGGATTAAGCCTTAACGAATCATTAAAAAAGGTGAGTGAAACTCATGGCTAGTTTTATGGATTTCCCAACACAGCGCGAGGTGGTGCTTACCAGTGGCAATACGACCATAGGCGTTATCCCCGAAATCGGCCTCGTCTCGCACTTCCAGGTTGCCTCCTGGCAGGTGCTCTACCGCCCGGCGGAGACCGGCAATGTGGCGCGCTGGGGGCTGCCGCTGATGATCCCCAACTTCTCGCGGCTCAAAGATGGTACCTTCAAGGAGAAGGGTACGTCGCTGCCCATTCACGGCTTCGGGCGCCTGCTGCCCTGGACGGTCACGCAGCGTGGCGCGTCGGCGCTCACGATGCAGTTGCAGAGCAGCGATGCAACGCGCCCCAACTATCCCTACGAGTTTACGTTTACCGTCACGGTTGCCGCAAGCGAGGGCACGCTGACCTACACCCTGACGATGGAGAATCGCGGCGAAGAGGTGATGCCCATCGCGCCGGGCTTCCATCCCTATTTCGCCGTGGCACAGGGGGACAAGGCCAGGATCGTCACCGACGGCCCACCCGGCTTTGAGGTTGCGGCCTTCCAGTGGGACACCAACCCGCCCGACAATCCTTATCCTTTCCCGCACAACGTTACCATCGAGATCCCCCATCGCGGCGCCCTGACCATTGCCGAACTGCCGAGCGAGGGCATCTATTCGCTGACAACGATGCAGGTCTGGTCGGAGCCGGTGATGGCGCCCGATCACGCTTTTGTCTGCTTCGAGCCGGTTGTCACGCGCGAAGATGG
>DATGLE010000064.1:0-23146 GCA_035294325.1 Ktedonobacteraceae bacterium
CATGGTCTTCCGCAGGTGGTCTCGCTGGGCGCGCTGGATATGGTCAATTTCGGCCCGATGGATACCGTCCCGGAGAAGTTTCGCCAGCGCAAGCTCTACAAGCACAATCCGACGGTCACGCTGATGCGCACGACGCCGGAGGAATGCGCCGAACTTGGCCGCATTATCGCTCGCAAGCTCAACCAGGCGAAGGGGCCGGTGGCGCTCTTCATTCCACTGCGCGGCGTCTCGATGATCGCCACCGGGGGCGGCGCCTTCTACGATCCCGACGCCGATAAGGCGCTGATCGACAACCTCACGGCGGGGCTACAGAAGAACATCGAGGTGCATGCGCTGGACATGGATATCAACGATCCACGCTTCGCGCGGGCAATGGCGAGCCGCATGGATGAGCTTATTCGCGCCCATACCGCCCAGAAAAATGAAATTAAATAACGCGATGGGCATGTTTTTGCGCACCCGGGGCACATCAGAAGGAGGAAGTCTGCGGGCACAGCGCCTGCGGCGCTGTGCCCGCAGACTCTTCATCCTGGCGAGCCGCGCAGCGGTGAGCCATCAGCGCAACCTGCACATGGCGTTTACTCAGTTGCATTATCAGGAGGAGAAAATCCGTGAACAGAACAGAGGCGCTTGAGCGCCTGCGTCAAACGGTGCAGAACGGGGGGGCGATCATCGGAGCCGGCGCGGGAACGGGGCTATCGGCCAAATGCGTTGAGGCCGGCGGCGCAGATCTCATCATTATCTACAACTCCGGGCGTTATCGTATGGCGGGGCGCGGCTCCCTGGCCGGACTGCTGCCGTATGGCGACGCCAACGCTATCGTTGTGGAGATGGCCGGCGAGGTGCTGCCCATCGTGAAACGGACGCCCGTGCTGGCAGGAGTCTGCGGCACCGATCCGTTCCGCGTGATGCCGTATTTTCTCAGGCAGCTCAAAGAGCTGGGCTTTGCCGGCGTGCAGAACTTCCCTACCGTTGGCCTCTTCGATGGCACCTTCCGGCAGAACCTGGAGGAGACGGGCATGGGCTTCGCGCTGGAGGTCGAGATGATCCACCAGGCACACGAGCTTGATCTGCTCACTGCGCCTTATGTTTTCAATCCCGACGAGGCGCGGGCGATGGCCCAGGCCGGGGCGGATGTCCTGGTGCCACATATGGGATTGACGACCAAAGGGGCTATCGGCGCGAAAACGGCTCTGACGCTCGACCAGGCCGTTGAGCGCATCCAGGCCATGCATGATGCCGCCCACGCCGTTAATCCCGATATCCTGGTGCTCTGTCACGGCGGCCCTATCGCGGAGCCAGAGGACGCGGCCTACGTGCTGGCCCATACGCGCGGCGTGGTTGGCTTTTTCGGCGCGTCCAGCATGGAGCGACTGCCCACCGAGGTCGCGATCACCGAAAATACGAAGCGCTTCAAGCAATTGCGCCCACAAAAATAAGCCGGTAGGGGCCGGATAGATCCGTCCGCACGGAGCCGCTTCACCTCATTCTCGCGGGCGGATCTATCCGGCCCTTATCGCTATCGCTTCATCCCTCTCCCGATTCGCGCAATCGCTTTAGCGCGGCGAGTTCCTGCTGCCCGCGCTTCTCCAGTTCGGCCTTCCATTCGTCTTTATACTGGCGCATCACTTGAACGAGCGTATGTGCAACGGCCAGATTTCTGTACCACTTGTGGTCCGAGGGCACAATATACCAGGGGGCCGCATCCGTGCTGCATTCACTGAGCGCGTCCTGGTATGCCTCCTGGTAGGCATCCCAGTATTTGCGCTCGGTCCAATCGCTCGCTGCTATCTTCCACGCCTTATCTTTGTCCTCCTCGCGCGCCCGCAGGCGCTCTGCCTGCTCGTCTTTGCTGATATGCAGGAAGAACTTGAGAATGATCGTACCGGTGCTGGCAAGCAACTTCTCAAAGTGATTGATCTCTTTGTAGCGCCGCCGCCAGACATCCTCCGGCACAAGGTTGTGCACGCGCACGATCAGCACATCCTCATATTGCGAACGATTGAAGATCCCCATTACGCCCTTCCCCGGCGTCGCCTTATGGATACGCCAGAGGAAATCGTGGGCCAGTTCTTCGGGCGTTGGCTCCTTGAAGGAATGTACCTCGCAGCCCTGGGGATTGACGTGCGACAGCACATGACGGATCGTGCCGTCCTTACCGCTGGTATCCATTCCTTGCAGCACCATGAGCAGGCTGTGATGCTGCGCCGCCGCCATCAACTCTTGAAGATCATACAGTTCATTGCTTAGCTCCTCCATCTCCTTGCTGGCGGAATGATGATCGGTATGCTTGTCGGTGTAGCCGGGGTCATAATCTTTTAGCTTTACCTGCGTGCCCTCGTCGATTTTCCATACCAGGCCCATAGCGTCTCCTTCCAAAAAACGTGAAAACGTGCTTAACTGGCAAATATATGCCTGATTTTAACACGTAAAAGAGGGCATATCCTCCTCACATCTACACTGTTCCTCTTAGCGGAAAGCACTGGTATGCTCGCGTGCCTGCTGCCCGAACATGCGCGGGCGCTTTCAGGAGCTACCTGCCAGCGAGCCGTTCTACGAGAGGCGCAAACGCCTCCATCACATGATCGAAGGTCATGTAGTAGGAGACGCCGAAACGCTCGCGGCGCTCAAGCATCTGCTCGGCAATCTGTTCCACAGTGCCAACAAATGTGGCCGGCATCTCCAGAATCTCCTCAACGGCGACACCGCTCCAGCCCCGTCTTTGCGCGACCTGCCCGGCCCCCTGGCGGCGATTGTTAGTAAACACAGGAGTTGTGATCACACTCAGTTCAAGCTGAGCGAAGCGCTCTCCTCCCGCCTCGCGTAGCCATGCGATCTTCCGCGCAAAATTCCGCGCCGAGTACGCGGCGGGATCATCAGGTGAGGGTAGCCCGGCGTTTAGAGGACCGGCCAGGATGCCGACAATATCCGCCTCGCGTGCGGCAATAGCCAGCATGCGCCGCCCACCGGCACCGATCAGGATAGGCGGATGTGGTCGCTGAACTGGCGCCGGGAAATTTTGAATGCCTGCGATCCTATAATGCTTCCCGGCAAACGTCAGCGGCTCACCGGAGAACAATCCTTTGAAGATCCGCACAGCCTCCTCGAAACGATCAATGCGCGTGCCCGGAGGATCGAACGGCAGTCCCGCCTGCTCATATTCGCTGCCCATCCAGCCCGCCCCCAGCCCAAATTCAAAGCGCCCGCCGGAGAGCACATCCAGCGTGGCTACCTCCTTACCCAGCACAACTGGATGGCGATAATCGTTGTCAAAGACCATGCTGCCAATACGTAATTTGCTTGTAACCATCGCCGCCGCCATTAAAGCGGAAATGGGTGCGAACTGATCGCCAAATGGTCCGGGCATAAAATGATCGCGCAGCAATAATGTAGAATATCCGAGTTCCTCCGCGCGCCGCGCCTTCGCGAACCATGCCTCGCGATTTTCCATCTTTTCACAGAGAATGCCAAAGCGGAAGGGCCGCATATCTTTCCTCCTTTTGAGTATCGTTTCGATGTACCATAATATTGCTCAGGGTAACATGCCAGAGGATGGCAGGCTATCCGTTTCTTGCTCTTATATTCTGAGGCCGAATGCTTCTTTGAGAGGATGCCTGGTCCTCAGCGCCTTCGCCCTGCCTCGCCCACCGTTCGCGCGGCTCGGCTGCGCAATAGAGATTTTATGCGCTGTAGGATATGCGCTTCGCGCATGTTCTACAGCGCATAAAATCTCTGCCGAGGCTGCACGAACGCCCAACGAGAGAGGACGCCGGAAGAGAGGTTCAGGGGCGATAAGATGATACAATAGCGTTAGGGCGCCGGCCTGGCCTGCATAGCGATAGAGCCGGCCTGTATCATCCCATCAAATAGTTAGAGAGGCGAATACCATGCAGCATGATCGCGCTATGATCGACGCGTTGCGCACGGACCTGGCAATTGTCGTTGACACCTTCCCGGCGACGGGCACGCCCGATACGCGTCACATGGCCTACAGCGCTCGCATCGGACGCGGCGTACTGATTACTCCAGCCTCCGGCTCAGGCAGCGCGGGTTTCCTTTTGCCACGCGCCGCCAGGGATGTCATGATTCGCGCCGCCGAGCGCGCTGGCGTACCCTACCAGCTCGCCATCGCACACGGGGGCGTGACCGATGCAGCGGCTGCGCATCTGGCCGCCGGCGGCATCCCTACCCTGGAGATCAAGCTGCCGCGCCGCTACTCACATTCGCCCGTCGAGATGCTCGACCTGTCGGACCTGGCCGCGGCCCTGCTGCTGGTCGAAGAACTGGTGCTGCACCCACCAGCAAAGGATGAATTATCATTTTTATGACGGCCGGGCTATGAGAAATTTTTCTACGAGTGCGCCTGATTTTCCGGCAGACTCGCGTGCTCGCGCCTGCTGCGCTCGCCGGATATATTGAGTTGTATGGCAAAATGCGCGCCGCGCTTTTGCCATACAACTCAATATATCCCTGGTGCGGCGGAGCCGCGCGACCACACGGTCAGAGCGAGCGAGGGCATGAGAACCTGACACATAGTAAAGGACACGAACATGGAGCTTGATTGGAGCGATTATCGTCCTCCTGACGATACAATCACCATCACAACAATAGATACGCACGCCGCCGGTGAGCCGCTGCGCATCATTACTGGCGGATTGCCTGAACTGCCCGGCGCAACCATGCTGGAAAAGCGGCGCTACATGCAGCAGCACTTCGATCATATCCGGCGTGCGTTGATGTGGGAGCCGCGCGGCCATAGGGATATGTACGGCTGCGTGCTGACCGATGCGGTATCGCGAGAAGGGGATCTCGGCGTCCTGTTTATGCACAACGAAGGCTACAGCACGATGTGCGGGCACGGCGTAATCGCGCTGGTGACGGCGCTTCTGGAGTCAGGAGCAGTGCTGGCACAGGGACAGCGGACCGAGGTCAATCTCGACACGCCAGCGGGGCTGGTACGCGCTACCGCACATCACGCTGGCGACGGCAGAGTGGAACGCGTCTCGTTTCTCAACGTGCCCTCGTTTGTCTATGCGCGCGACCTTGAAATCACGGTCCCGGACTTCGGCCAACTGAAAGTAGATGTCGCCTTCGGCGGCGCATTCTATGCCGTGCTTGATGCCGAACAGGTCGGGCTGCGCGTAGTGCTGGAGCAAGTGGAACGGTTGGCGGCAGCAGGCGAGGCGATTAAACAGGCCGTCAATGCCGTGCTGCCCATCAAGCATCCCTTCGAGGAAGACCTGGGCTTTCTCTACGGCACGATCCTGACGGGGCCGCCAGAAGATCCGGCGCACCACAGCCGCAACGTTTGCATCTTTGCCAACGCCGAGGTAGACCGCTCGCCCACCGGCACCGGCGTCTCGGCGCGGCTCGCGCTTCTCCATGCCAGAGGCCAAACCGCCGAGGGCGATCAGATCGTTATTGAAAGCATTCTCGGAGCGGCCAGCGCCTTCGGTGGACGTGTCGTGGGGCAAACGCAGGTCGGCCCCCACGAGGCTATCATTCCCGAAGTGAGCGGGCGCGCCTTCATTACCGGGCGTCACGAATTTTTCATCGATCCACGGGACGAACTGGGAAAAGGATTTCTGCTGCTATGAATACTATCGCGCCACTGGAATCTCTCTTTGATCTTGCCATCGAGCACGGCGACATTCTGCCGCTGCCAGGTGAACTGCAAACCTTCTACGGGCGGCTCCAATTCCCATCACATGCGGGCCGTTCATATGTCATCAGCAATTTCGTCAGCACGCTGGATGGCGTCGTAGAGCTGGATGCGCCGGGTCGTAAAGGCGGAGGCGATATCAGCGGCCAGAGCAAGCCGGACCATGCAGTTATGGGCATTCTGCGCGCACTCGCCGACGCGGTGATCGTCGGCGCCGGAACCTTTAACTCGGCCCCCGGCCACCTCTGGACCGCCGAACATATCTATCCTCCGTTCGCAGCCGCGTACAAAGAGTTTCGCGGCGCGCTGGGGAAGGCGGAGCCGCCGCTGAACGTTGTGGTGTCGGCGCAAGGCAACATCGACCTGCGGCAGCCGGTGTTGCAGTCGGGCCGCGTACCCGCACTGATTATTACCACCGAACGCGGCGCGCAGCGTTTGCGCGGGCAATCGCTTGCGTCATCGGTAGAGGTCACAACCATAGCCGGCAGTGACCATATCAGCGCCCGCGCCATTCTGAAGGCGGTAAATCGCGCACGCAGGAGCGAGATCATTTTGACGGAGGGTGGACCGCACCTGCTGAGCAACTTTCTGGCCGAGCGCTGCCTGGACGAGCAATTTCTGACGCTCGCACCACAGATCGCCGGGCGCGAGGATACCAGTTCGCGCCCCGGGCTGGTCATGGGCATGAACTTTGCGCCCCAGGATCCGCGCTGGGCCAGGCTGGTCAGCGTCAAACGTGCGGAGAGCCATCTGTTCCTGCGCTACGCCTTTGCCACGATGACGACTTAGCCCACACAATTGAGCATATAGGCATCAGGCGGTTTGATTTCCCACTCCCTGGCAGGCGCGTATTTAGCCAGTTCAGGCCAGACCGCCTGGAAGGCTTCCTCAGATTCCCAGAAAGTGAAGCCCATGAGCGTCCCTTTTTCGGGATCTCTAAAAATGTCGGAGACAAAAACGATTCCTGGCTGCTTTTTCATCAGTTCGTCAAACTGGCGCATTTTCTGAATCCAGAAGTCTTCTTTTCCAGGCTGCGGATAATGCACGGAATAGAATAGAAACATGGATGTGCCTCCTTACAGCATTCCTCTCGCCAGGCAGGGAGACAAAAACGATGAGAAGCGGAGTCGTGGGGCGGCCGCCCCTGGCGAGGCACGGGTGTCCCCGACTCCTTTCTTCTCTAATGAGAACCTGCTTAGAAATAATGTTCTCATTGTATCATGCTCTTTATGAGTGTGCAAGAGCGTTGCAAGCGCTCGCCATCCATGCTATGATAGATCAAACATTCTACGCGGAAGGCTGATCTGTCCTGGACCGGGCAGCGCATTGAAAGATGGCAGAGACACAACAACCGAACAGGCTGGATGACTATGGCTATCCGGCGCGCCCCGACTCACGGCGGAAGTTGCGCAATATCACCGTGCATGGCAGCCGGCGCATACTGCTGGCGCTCATCTCCGTGTTGATGAGCATCGTTGGCGCTGGCCTCCGGGCTGGCAGGCTCGGCAAACGCTATCCGCCGCTGCAACCGGGGCGCTTTCATCCCCGGCGCATTCTCGTGATCCGCCTCGACCTGATCGGCGATCTCGTGCTCTCGCTTACCGTCGTGCGCCTGCTCAAACGCACCTATCCCGACGCGGAGATCGACCTGCTGGCGATGCCTTCCAGTGCGCGGATCGCGGCCCACGACCCGGACCTGAGCGCCATCATCACCTACAATCCGAATATCTGGCGCAGGCCGCGAGCGCTGCTACAACCGGGCAACTGGCGCGAGGCGCGCGAACTGCTGCGCCGCTTGCGCTCGCGCCACTACGATCTCGCGGTGAGCGTCTTCGGAGCCTGGGCCGCCGTCCTGGCCGTGCTGAGCGGCGCATCACGGCGCGTCGGCTTCGGCAGGGAGGGCTATCCCGGCTTCATGACCGATAGCGTCGCTGGGCGCCACTGGGATCCACGCGATCACAAGCACGAGGTTGACTATTGTCTGGAACTGGCGCGGGCCGCCGGAGCCAGCACGAGTGAAGCTGATCGCGTTCCGAAACTTTTCGTTGACCCACAGGCACGCCAGGAGATCGAGCACATGCTTGGCGAGGAGAAGCTGCGGCCCGGCAAGCCGCTCATCGCCTGTCACGTCAGTTCCAACAACGGCCAATCCAAGCGCTGGCCCGTTCCCTACTGGGCAAAACTCATAGACCGGCTCATTCAGGAAGATGGCGCCAGCGTCGTCCTGACGGGCGCGCCCGAAGACCTTCCGCTTATCGAGAGTGTGCTGAGCCGCACGCACACGCAGCCGATCAACATGGCGGGGAAAACGAGCCTGCCGCAACTCGCCGCGCTGTTGCAACGCGCCGACCTGCTTATCAGCGGCGATAGCGGCCCCATGCATATCGCCGGGGCAGTCGGCACGCCGCTGATCGCCATTCACGGCCCCACCGATCCCGCCCTGAGCGGGCCGGTCAGCCCGCAGGCGACGGTGCTGCGCAGCGACATCTGGTGCAGCCCATGCTACAGGACAAAAGGTCCCGCCGACTGTCGCTTTTATACAACACAATGCATGAAAAACATTACGCCGGAGCAGGTATACGCAACGATACAGGAAAAGCTTAAAGACCATCCTTCCCTGGCGGCACAACAAAAGGCGCGTGAATAGATGCAAAATGGGGATCTCTCGACACCTGCTCTGTTAGCGGCGATGGAGGCAAACTTTGCTGAAGAGATGGCAAGCCTGGCGCGCGGGCTGCCGGGGGGCGAGCTTTATGGAGACGCCGAGCTACAGATCTTCTATACAGGGAAGGCTGGCTTCAACGGCGTGACGCGCGCCAGCTTTGCCAGCGATGACCCGGCCTACGTCAACGCCCGCATTGCCGCAATCCTGGACTATTTTCGAAAGCGAGATGTTCCCCTGGGATGGCTCGTCGGCCCGCTGGCAAGGCCGACCAATCTGCCTGACTACCTGCAAGCGCACGGTCTGATCTATCGCAGCACGGATATAGCAATGGCGCTGGATATCCAGTCTTTACGCGCAGCGCCGCCGAGCGTGTCAGGATTGACGATCAGGGAAGTTGCCAGCACCGAGGACCTGCGCGCATGGTATACGGTGAACATTGAGGGTTTTGGCTACACAGAGCAGACCGGGCGTGTGTACTACGAGGCTTATGCCAACCTCGGCTGCGGCGCTGGCCGGCCCTGGCATCACTTCATAGGCTGGTTGGGGAACAGGCCCGTTGCCATCGCCTCCCTGCTCCTGCATGCAGGCGTAGCGGGCATCTATGGCATTGCCACAATTCCCGAAGCCAGGCGCCGTGGCATCGGCAGCGCCATAACACTGCATGCGCTGCACGCGGCCCGCGCGAACGGCTATGGGGTGGCGACCCTTTCCCCGACCGCAATGGGCAGGAATATCTATCAACGCATCGGCTTTCAAGAAGTTTGTAAAATGCAGTTCTATCGCTGGTCGCCATGACCATTTAAAAAAGCATGAGACATAGAGAGTATATTACGCTGCCACCCGACGCACATATACTGGTCATCAAGATGGCAGGGATCGGCGATCTCCTGCTCGCTACTCCCGCGCTGCGTGGCCTGCGCGAAAGCTATCCACAGGCGCGCATTGACCTGCTGGTAACGCCGGACTCCGCCGGCCTGCTTAACGATTGGCCGGTCATCGACAACATCATTGTGCTGGACAAATATCTTTTCGACTACCCGCAGCAGATGATAACGCATCCCCGGCGCCTGCTGCGCCTGCTGCCACTCTGGCGCACGCTGCGGAATGGGCATTACGATGCCGCGCTGCTGCTCCATCACCTGACGCTGCCCTTTGGACGCCTCAAACATCAGATCTTGATGCGGGCGACGGGCACGCGCTGGCGCATCGGACTGGATAACGGGCATGGCTGGTTCCTCAATGTGCGCGTCAAAGATAACGGCTTCGGCGCCATGCACGAGGCCGAGTATAACATGGCGGTGGCCGTCGCTGCCGGGGCGACGGTACGCAATAAGCGCCTGGAGGTGCCGTTGAGCGAGGGGGAGCGCGAGCAGGCGCGCCGGCTGGTTTATGGAGATGAGCCGCCTGAGGAGGTCGCGCGGCCCATTATTGCCATGCATCCGGGCAGCGGGGGCTATAGCCTCGCGCGTCGCTGGGCGCCTGACCGTTTCGCCCAACTGGCCGACACGCTCTTTCGCGATGTTGGGGGACAATTGTTGCTGCTGGGCGGACCAGAGGAGTCCGAACTGCATCATCACATCATGAGCATGATGCAATCGCGGATGCCCGCACGCAGCCTCGCAGGGCAGGGCAGCGTCAAAGTCGCGGCGGCTGTCCTGGAACTGGTCGATCTCTTCGCCGGCAACGACTCGGCTCTCATGCATCTGGCGGCAGCGGTAGGCGCGCCGACGGTTGCCATCTTCGGCCTGACGAACCACAAAGCCTGGGGACCCTACACCGGCGACGCTCACAGCAAACGCGCCACAGTCGTTCGCCTCGACCTGCCGTGCATGCCCTGCTTCTATCGCGGGCACGACCTCGGCACGCCTGAGGGCTGCATTCCGCGCGATTGCCTGGGATGGCTCGGCGTCGATCCCGTCGCGGCGGCGGCGCGCAGGATGCTGCGCGAGACAGCAAAGAGGTAGCTGTGCTGCGAGCGCACTAGCGCGCTCGCAGCACAGCTACCTCTTTGCTGTCTCGCATCCCTCTCTTTACAGGCCGCGAGAAGTTGCCAATCTCCACGCCTGGCACCTCGCGCTTGAGAATATCGATCAGAGCGGGTATTCCCAGCGCGCGGCCCATCGAGTCGAGCGACGGCATGCGCGGTATGAGCACTTCGGGATCGATGTTGAGGTTGCGCAACTGGATCAGGCGCAGACCCGTCTCCCGCACGAACGCAAGCAGCGCCTCGACCTCGCGTTCGCGGTCAATCATGCCGGGAAAGCAGAGCAGATTGATAGAGCTATAGACGCCGGCGTCGCGCGCCCTCTTGAGCGATTCTTTGACATCCTCAAAGGTGTAGCCCAGCGGGCGGTAATAGGCGTTGTAGGTTTCATGATGGCCGGAGATCGTGCTGGCGCGAATCGTATCCAGCCCGGCATCGTAGAGGCGTTGCAGCCAGCGCGGGTTACTGGCGTTGGTATTGATATTGATGACGCCTTTCTTCGTGCGCGAGCGAATGACTTTGATTGCCTGCTCGATACGCCGCCACTGTAACAGCGGCTCGCCCTCACAGCCCTGCCCAAAACTGACTATCGCATCCTCGGCCTGCTCCAGATGGGGAACGGCGACCTCCACAATTTCGTCAACGCCGGGAATAAAGGTCAGGCGATCCTGCGGCGAGACGAGAGCTTCTTCCTCCTGCTTCGAGATGCAGCCGACGCAGCGCGCATTGCAGCCAGGAGAGACCGCTATCGCCATCTCCCAGCGCTCAAAAAAGAGGTTGCTCGCCGTGGGGCAGGAGTAGTCGAGCGCGCAGTGGGCGTGCTGCTTGATGATGCGATTATCTGGATAGCGAGCCTGCTTCTCGCGCACGCGGCGCTCTAACGCCTCCCTGTTAAAAGCGCGGGGATGCCACTTATGCGGATCGTCGGTCTTCAATGCAGCCACGTAGAGCCGACCATGCATACCAGCCACAGCGCTGTAGCCAAAGAACGGCAGCGGCTCGGTATGCGGCACCTTCTCATAGCCCGGCAGCAATGTGCGTGTATAGCCGATGGGCAGCAGGGCTGCGAGCGCCCAGCCGCGCGACTGCGGCAGCGTCCGCCGCTCGCCATCACGCCTGCGCCCCACAGCCAGGCGATCAGGCATCATCGAAAGAGTGGCGCCATCGGGCACAGGTATGAGATCAGCAGCTTCCAGGGGACGATCAGCGAAGGCCAGCGCTTGCAGGCGCGGCTCCTCACGTATCTCTCCATCGAGTGTGCAATAGACCAGATATGGAGTTGACATGTATATCCTTTTTAATGATGCAACTAGTGCATCGGCGGTGGTGTCGCCGGAATGCGTGGGCCGGTGGGGCGATCATCGACCAGTTCCTCGTCGAAGATTCTCGGCAACCCACCACTAACTCCTGCGCGCGCCTGTGCCGAAACGCGATGCTCTAATTCGCGAGCATCTTCGTACACAAAGCTCAGCAGGATATGCTCGCCGCGCATCGTCTGACACATGTAACGAATGCGCGGGTGCTCCCCTTCCATCCAGGCATTGACCATCGCCTCCAGCGCAGACATGCTGTCACCACACTGGGCGCTATCAAAGCCTTTGAACCTGTACACCGTCTCATCCTTTCGACTAGCAAGGGAACGACACTCTTGTACCACGCAGCGACGCCCATCCTTCCCAATTAATCGCAGGCTATTGTATCATGTCAGGCACATACTTTCCATAGCCAATAATTCATCAACCCATCAGCATCCTCCCGGGTAGTGCCCTTCCAGAGAAAGTGGGCGGGTAGAATTCAAAAAAAAGAAATTTGTCAAGCGGAAGAGTAGAGAGCGCCGCCCTTCAAAACACGAGGATAGAGACTATGAGCAGAGCATTACCCTTTTAAATGGACAACATGTCCAATAAGATAGATGTTAGCTCAAAAATATCTCAAGGAAACCAGAGAAACGCTTCATAAAAGCCCGCTAAAAGCGGGCAATATTCTCAAAATCAATGCGGGAAAGCGGCGTGATTTGTGCATAGTGCACAAATCACGCCGCTGAATTTCTGACAACCTGGCCGTAACGTGCCAGGGTATTCCTTGCTATACTTTGGTTTGAGGAGATAAACACATCTTGCCCATCACAGATGGTTTGTCAACTTTACGGCTCGACGAAAGATTAGTTGTTCGTCAGTTGTTTCTAGATACTCAGCGGCGAGTCACGAGCCTTTGTCCGGCAATGAAGAGTTCTTCTCATAAGACGGAGCCGCTGTGTTATGTCTACGACATTCCTTGTTATCCTTGCCTGTCTTCTGATCGCCGCGAAACTTGCGGGCTGGTTGTGTCACCGCCTCGGTATTCCCTCTGTCCTGGGACAGTTGCTACTGGGGGTGATAGCAGGTCCCTCCCTGCTTGCCTGGGTTCAGCCTAATCTGCTGCTCTCCTCTTTCGCCAATGTGGGGGTGATTGTGCTGATGTTTCTTGCCGGACTTGAGACGGATATGCAGCAAATGCGCCTCGTGGGGAAAGCGGCCTTTCTCTCCGCTACTCTCGGGGTGATCGCACCTTTTGTGGCCGGCGCCATCTTTGCCCATGCGCTGGGGTACAGCCTGACTACATGCCTTTTCATCGGAACCCTGCTCACAGCAACCAGCGTCAGCATTTCCGCGCAAACTCTCAAGGATCTGGGGAAGCTGACCACCAGAGCAGGCACCACCATTCTCGGGGCGGCGGTGATCGACGATGTGCTTGGTCTCATCGTGCTATCACTCATCCTCGCCTTTACACTTGGACAGAATCCAGCATGG
This sequence comes from Ktedonobacteraceae bacterium, assembly GCA_035294325.1. Classification (GTDB taxonomy): domain Bacteria; phylum Chloroflexota; class Ktedonobacteria; order Ktedonobacterales; family Ktedonobacteraceae; genus DATGLE01. The sequence continues at coordinate 13,101 of DATGLE010000064.1, forward strand.
GGTATGCTCAAAATGTTGCTCTACTTTCCCATTGCCTGGGTTCTGGGGTACTATGGCTTTCCACTGCTCTCCCGCCTGCTTCCGCGCTTCCTGGCGCTGGAGGCTCGTATCGGCCTGATCCTCGCGCTCGTCCTGCTCTATGCCTGGTCCGCCGAATCTCTCGGCAACCTTGCCGCAATTACCGGGGCCTACATCGCGGGCCTGCTGGTCAGTCGGACAGAGATGAAGGAGTGGGTGCACGACGGCCTGACGAAGATCGGCTATGCGCTTTTTATTCCGCTCTTCTTTGTCTACGTTGGCATCGAAGCGAATTTTCGTAATCTGGGGCACCTCTCTTTTCTTCCCGTGCTCAGCTTTATCGCGATTGCGATCATCACGAAAATGATCGGCTGTGGTAGTGGGGCACTGTTGAGTCGCTTCCACCCCCAGGAAGCGTTGACGGTAGGTGTGGGAATGGTCTCGCGCGGCGAGGTGGCGCTGATTACCGGCACCATTGGATTGCAAGCAGGTTTACTGTCTCCATCGCTCTTTTCTGTCGTTATTGTGATCACAGTCGTGACCACCATCGTTACGCCCTTACTGCTCAAACTCGTCTCCCTTCTCCCGGCAAGGGAGCCATTGGGAGACAGGCAAAGCGGTGACGCTTTCCCGGCTATCGTTGAAGAATTTGTTGAGCACATCGTGCCCGGCGAGGAAGAGGTTGCCATACAGGAGAAAAGCCATGTCTGGTGATACCTATAGCGATATGCTTGATAAAGGCTATGCTTGCCTGCGTCGCGGCGATCCTGACGCCGCGAAGATCTGCTTCCGGCAGGCCAGCCGGCAGGATCCGGCCCGTCCACAGGGCTATTTTGGCGTGGCCCTGGCTTACCTGGAGAGCGGATTGCACGATGACGCAAAACAAGCTCTGGAGCAGGCGCTCCAGGTCGATCCGACCTATGTTCCTGCCAGGGCATACCTGGGCATTGAACTGTTGAGACGCTATGATCTTGACGGCGCGCAAGAGGCCCTGGATCAGGCGCTGCGCGATGAACCGGCGAACCTGCTGGCCCACATCAAGTACGCTGAGTACTACTATCGCCTGGGCTTTTACCATCGCTCTGTCGAGATGCTTGAGCGCGGCCTGAACGGGCCGCATAGGGCAAACGAACATGTTGTGGCGATAGCCCGGCAATTGCTCGTGCAGGCTCGCCAGAAGAGAAAAGGCATGATTCTTCGTGAGCCACCTGACCCTCGCCGTTTGCTTCATCTCTTTGACCGCTTGCTGGCAAGGCGGGTGAAGAGGAAACAGGCAACGCAAGAGGCTCAGTTAAGCTAAATCCCTAAACTTCGTCTTCCTGAGAGGAGAAAGGATGGTTCTATGCTTGTCTGGTTGTTAGTCGGTTGTTGTTTTGTCTTGATGTTCATACGTACCGGCCTTCCTTTCGGCATTCAGGCTGAGGGTAGAACGGTTGCCAGGGTAGCGCTCACCTTCCGCGAGCGCCTCGTGCTGCATCGCATGAATATGTACGCGCTGGGAGCCTTGCTTATCCTGAGCGCGATTGGCAAATGGTTCTCGTTCCCCGTGGAACTCGCACTCATTCTGGTCGCACTGGCCGTGGTCAATCTCCCGATCAGTTATCGGTTCAGCAGCGAAGGTATCGCCTGCAATAATGTGCTCTTTCGCCGCTGGAAAGAATTTGAATATGTTGGGGTACATGGCGCTCATCTAACCCTGATGCCCCGCCAGGGGTATGCTCCTCTGCGCCTGGTCGTACAGGCATCCCGTCAAAAGGAGGTCCTGCCACATTTTCAACGCTTCTTACCACTGCGACGCGAAGCGCCGCCTCCCCCGGCTCTGCCCGGCTGGCTGCGCAGGCGCGCCTCCGCAATTATCCTGAGTGGAATACTTATCTTCACCGTCGCCATTGTCCTGAGCAGTTGCGGAGAGGGACCGGATGCCAGCGGGTTAAACTCCGCAAGTCAGAGCAATCTGACCGGTGTCTCCGCCAATGGCACACCGCTGACGCAGCAACAACTCGACACAGCGAAGCAGCGAGAGCCTTTTGCCTATAACCTGGCGCTGCTGGTCGATGAGAATCGACTGGGCATCAATTTCGTCTGGACGCTGGTCACTGGCTACCTGGTGATGTTTATGCAGGCTGGCTTCGCCCTCGTCGAGACGGGTCTCTGTCGTGCGAAAAATGCCGGCCATACGATGGCAATGAACTTCATGATCTACGGCCTGGGGATGATTGGCTACTTCGTTGCCGGTTTTGCTTTCCAGTTCGGCGGCGTGGGCCTGGTCGGAGTCCCCAATCTCGGCGGTCTTGCCGCCTTGAACCATGAACTGGCGATCCCTATCGGTGGCACCAACTGGGGCCTTATTGGCTATAAAGGGTTCTTCCTCACCGATGGCACCTATGACGTGGGGGTCGCCGTGATGTTCCTCTTCCAGATGGTATTCATGGACACAACAGCGACCATCCCCACCGGAGCCATGGCCGAGCGATGGAAGTGGTCGGCCTTCTGTGTGTACGGCTTCTTTGTCTCGACGCTGGTCTATCCCGTCTTTGGGAACTGGGCCTGGGGCGGTGGCTGGCTCTCGCAACTGGGAGCGATTGGACTGGGCAAGGGCTACATCGACTTCGCTGGCAGCGGCGTCGTGCATGCGGTTGGTGGCTGGTGCGCCCTGGCCGGGGCCATTGTGCTTGGGCCGCGCCTGGGCAAATACAACAAGGATGGCACTTCCAACACCATCCCCGGACATAATATGGTCCTGGCACTGCTGGGCTGCTTCATTCTGGCCTTTGGCTGGTTTGGCTTCAACCCTGGCAGCACGCTGGGCGCCTCAACCAACGGGAATTTGCGCATTGGCATCGTCGCCGTCAATACTATGCTGGCCGGCGCCTTTGGCTCGGTTGCCGCGATGGTCTACACCTGGCTCACAGGCGCGAAAAAGCCGGATATTGGCATGATGGGGAATGGCTTGCTCGCTGGCCTGGTCGCGATTACAGCCCCCAGCGGCTATGTCAGCCCGGTTTCAGCCTGTATCATTGGCACCGTTGCGGGTTTCCTCGTCGTTATCGCCGCAGGCTTTGTCGATAAAGTGCTCAAAGTCGACGATCCCGTCGGCGCTATCGCAGTACACGGAGTCAATGGTATGTGGGGGCAGCTCTCGGTGGGCCTGTTTGCTGATGGCCTTGCCAACTATGGTGGCCTCCAGGTCAGAGGGCTGTTCTTCGGTGATCCAGGCCAACTGGTGGCGCAACTGATTGGCGCGGTAGTCTGCTTCGTCTATGTCTTCGGGATCTCGTGGGTCTTCTTCACGCTCTACAAAAAGCTCTTCGGCCTGCGGGTTTCGGCGGAGACAGAACTGGCTGGACTCGATATTCCAGAGATGGGATCTCTTGGCTACAGTCCCGATGCCGAGCCGTATCGCCTTCCCCATGCGGAGGGCGTCCCGGTTGGGGCTGGAGAATAGAGCGACGCTGGTGTCGTGGACGGTGGTCCCCGAGTGCGCGCCCTTCATGATCCGTGTGATCTGGAGGGCGCGTCTTTGGATGCTAGCAGTAGATTATCTACCGCACAATGGCATCAAGATGAGAGGCCAGGAGAGCCAGAGCCAGGGCCGGCGATGCCGTGCGCAACGGAAAGGGAGAGCCAATGGATTCCCCCGACATGGAACGATTGTGGCACGCCGCACAATGGGTGATGAAGACCAGGCGCATCACGAGAAGGGCGCTGCGAGAGATCTCAGAAACAAGTGAGAACCGCTGTTTCCAGACGCGTTAAGGCATCCTCAGGCAAGTGGCTGACCGCTCATACTATAAACCCGGTCGCAGGTGAGAGCGAAGGAGGAGAAATTAGCAGAAAAGGGAACTCCCCATTCCCTTTCCGAAATCGGCCAGGGATCAGCTTTTCCAAAGGTACTTCCGTTTCAATACCGGCGCAGCGTATGGTACGATACGGGTGTCTGCTAGATCGAGAGCCGGGCCCCCGAGAACAAAGGAGAGTCGGGGTCCCTGTACAACATGAAGGAGAGATGATGGAGGGCCAGCCAGCAAGCATCCCCGGGGGAGATGACGACAACGGTGGGATACCGATCCTTGAATTCGATAGTGCGCCGGAAGGCATTCTGGAACCGAGCAAGCTGATCAAGCCTATCGATATCCCTGAGCATGGCGTCGCCTGCTTCTTCCAGGATGTCATCACGCAGTTGTCGCAGCAGCACAAGGCGCGCGTCATCAAACATCTGAAAAGCGAGATGGGCACGCACCCGATCTTCGAGATTGAGGTAGAGGGCAGGCGACTGGCAGTCTTTCATCCGGGGATAGGCGGGCCGCTCGCGGCGGGCATTCTCGAAGAGGTGATCGCGCTGGGCTGCCGCAAGTTTATCGCCTGCGGCGGCGCGGGCGTGCTCGATGGGAAGCTGGCTGTGGGGCATGTCGTTGTGCCTATCAGCGCTGTGCGGGACGAGGGCACATCCTATCACTACCTGCCCCCCGCCCGCGAAGTGGCCGCCGGCGTGGAAGCCGTGGCCGCGATTGAAAAGGTCTTGCAGGCGCAGCAATGCCCATACGTCCTGGGCAAGACCTGGACCACCGATGCCATCTATCGCGAAACGCCCGACAAGGTGCGCCGCCGCCGCGCGGAAGGCTGCCTGACGGTGGAGATGGAAGCGGCAACATTTTTTGCTGTGGCTCAGTTTCGCGGTGTGCAGTTTGCCCAACTGCTCTACGGCGGTGATGATGTGAGCGGCGAAATCTGGGATTCGCGCCACTGGGACAGCCATACGAGCGTGCGCGAAAAGCTGTTCTGGCTGGCCGCCGAAGCCTGCCTGGCAATGTGAACGCAGCTCCAGGTACGCTATGTCTCTTTCTTTCAGAGAGGGCGCTGAGGTTCAGACACCCTCACAATGATTTTGCTACAGCCGGGTATTAGCATGCTGTGTCAGGCTTTGTAGATCCGTAAAGAAACGCGGATAGCTCTTGGCGATGTGCTCTACTCCGGTGAGCGTCAGCCCACGCCGGCTGCGCAGAGCAACGATAGCCAGCGCCATCAGCAGGCGATGGTCGCTGTGCCCGTCGACGGTGACACCGCCCTCTACGCCCTGTGGCTGCCCCTGCACAATGATCGCATCCTGCCGGGGCGAGACCGCGCAGCCAGCGCGCCGCAGTTCAGCACAGAGATCGTCGATGCGGTCTGACTCTTTATAGTGCAGGCCCTCGATATTATAGAAGACGCTTTCCCCTTCGGCGAAGCAGGCTGCCGCTACAAGCACAGGAATACAGTCAATCACGCGGTCTCCATCCAGTTCGATACCGCGCAGCCGGCGCCCGCCGCGCAGGATCACGGTATCGCCAGCGACGTGCAGGTCGGCGCCCATTCCACGCAGCGCATCCAGCAGCGCCTCGCCGACCTCATCACCCTGGCGCAGGCGCGACAGGCGCAGTTCGCTCCCCGGGTCGCGCGCAACGGCGCAGGCAGCCAGCAGGGCAGCCGCCGAGGGATAATCGCCGGGCACGGTATAGGCGCGCGGCTGATAGCGCTGGCCGGCAGCAATTGTAAAATGGCGCAGCGCGTCATCATGCTCAATGCTGATCCCTGCCTCTTGCAGCACCTCCAGGCTGGCGTGCACCAGCGGCTGCGACTTCAAGCCATCAACAACGACAATCTCCACAGGCTCGCCGATCAGCGGAGCCAGAAAGAGCAGCGCACTCAAATACTGCGAACTGCGCGCCCCGGAGATGGAGACCGTGCCGCCATGTAAATGCCCGCCGCGAATCGTGACGGGAAGATAGCCTTCCGGCCCCGTCCCCTCGCACTTCGCCCCCAGCACGGTCAACGCCTCCAGCAGTTCGCGGTTGGGGCGCTTCCCCAGCGACCGGGGATGATCGGTAACTATTGTGGCCTCCGGCAGCAGCGCGGCAAGGCCAAGCAGGAGACGCGCCACCGCCCCGGCGTTGCCCACGTTGATCGTCACCGGCTCACTGCGATGAGGCCGCCCAACGCCGCGCACACGCAGCACGCGTGGCTCCTCGTCTGCACGGATGAACTGCGCCCCCAGCGCCCGGCAGCTACGAAAAAGCGCGTCGCTATCGTCGCTTTCAGCGGGGAACGCCACGCGGCTCTCACCACCGGCGAGCGTCGCTGCCAGCACATAACGCAACGTGTAATATTTGGAAGAGGGAAGTTCAGGCGCTCCATATATTAAACTTGCAGGAGCAATGTAGAGCTTTTGTGCTGGTGATGTCATGGTATGTAGTGCCTGCTCCTGCATATGAGCTTCATCGAATGTCATAAACCTTAAACTCCAGATTTCGATCACTATGCCAGACCAGCGGGGCCTCCTGGCGCGCTTTCCGCACTCTGCTATTGTACTGCACCGTCCCCGGATTGTACAAACCGCAACCAGTAATATAAATGGCGTCCAACCTCCATTATTAAATCGCATGATCGCCACCGGTTTAATAGCAACAGGATGCAGGCATAAAAAAAATAACTTGTGCAGCACATGTTCACCGCCAGAAGGCCGCCGTTTGTTACTCATCCCCACATCTTGCTACCACAGAATAACATACAAAGTTATTACACTGATATTACAATATATAACTTAAATACTAATAAGACTTTATGCAGTATTTAGGTTCAACGGTCTCGATTTCTATTGAAATTTACTTCATACTTTGCTATACTCAAGCAGTATCGAGAAAAATCACTCAGGAGGATGTGAGATCGTGTCTCAGCCACGGATCGCAATTGTAGGAGCAGGCATTGCTGGTCTCTCAACAGCTTATGCTCTGCTCAAGCAAGGCATGAAGCATGTCACCGTTTTAGAACAGGCCACCGTCGATCATCGCCGCTCAACTTCGCATGGCATCTCGCGCTTGCTCCGCTTTGAGTATGGGGCGGATCTGCTCTACACAGAGATGGTGCGCCTGAGCCTCAATCGCTGGAGGAATCTGGAGCGGGCTACACGGCGCACGCTATATACGCCGACGGGACTGCTGGTCATTGGCCGCGAAGACGACAACTTTACCAGGTCCAGTTATTACCTGCTGCGAGAAGTGGGCATCGCGACGGAACGACTCAGCCGGCATGCCTGTATGCAGCGCTTTCCTCAATTCGATTTACAAAAACACGATATGTTCACTTATAATGTAAATGCAGGAATACTGCATGCCTCACTCTGCCTGCAAACATTGAAAAGCAGTATCTTTGATCTGGGCGGGGATATCGTGGAGGGCCAGCGTGTCCAGGCGCTAAGCCACGATAGCTGGCAGCGTCCGATATGCCTGCGCCTCAATTCGGGCGATGAATACTGCGTGGATAAGGTCGTGCTGTGCATCGGCCCCTGGATCCATCGCCTGTTAAGCTGTCTTCATCTTCCTGTACGCCTCACACGCCAGTATCTGCTCTATTTTGCTAATCTACCGCTGGCATCATTTAAGGCACAGATCTTTCCGGCATTTATCTCTGATGATCTCTATGGCTTCCCTATTCATAGCACCTGCTCGGCACATGGCCCGGCCTGGCTCAAGGCAGCTTCTCACAGCTTTGGCGCCACTATCGATCCCGACGAGGCGCCGACGATAGATACGCGCATCATCGATCAGATCACCAGGAAATTGCGCGATCTGCTGCCTGCCTTACGAGAGGCCGAACTTGCGCATATCGATGCCTGCATGTATGATGTCAGTCCCGACGAGGATTTCATTCTGGATCGCCTGCCGGATGATCCGCGCATCGTTTTTGCCACCGGGCTGAGTGGTCACGGTTTCAAGTTTGGTCCGCTGCTCGGCGAGTTGCTTGCCAGCCTCGTATGCGACAAAGAGCCGCCCGTTCCGCTGGAACGCTTTCGGCTGGCGCGTTTCGCTCATCAATGGCAGGGCAGTTCGGTTGCCTGAATGGCGCCGGGAGCGCGCCGCTATGCCTACAGGTAGGCAACGACATAAATGCTGACGCTGATGATAATATTGATGAGCGTCAGCCCCAGACCGATCAGAGAAAGCGCCAGGCTCCATGTCGCCAGGGTGTGTAATGAGAGAATACGGCGGCCCGCCAGCCCCATCACCAGCCCAGCTACGGCTATAGGAAATCCACAAATAGGGAAAATTGCCGCGACAATGCTTAAAGCGCCCAGCACAAAGGCGGTCAGCACAAACTGTTTCTGCGCTTCCGTCGCCATGGACCGGTGAGTCCGCCGGGTCGCCCCTCCCTCAAGGACGGGAAACAGATATGCCAGCCAGCGGTCTCTCCATGAAAGATCTCTGACATCCCTCCGTGGCGATGAGTGTACTCCCATTGGCATGTTCCTCCTCATAAAAACGCATGTTGAATCGTATCATCCGTGGGACAAGCTGAGATATAGTATTATACGATTACAAAGCAAATTCTTGTTTTTCTATATATCGCTTCTTCCTGCGCGGCAGAGCAGCCTGCCATCATCTTTGAATATCGGCGCTTCTGGTTGAAATATTATTTGTAACCAGCCCCTTCGCATACCAATATTGGCTATCTTTACATGATCGTGTGTCTTGCAGCAGGTATGATTGAAAATAATAGCCTCTCTTCTGTTTATCCATACATGACGAAATAATCAGAAGATACCTCTTCGATATGAGAGCGTGTTTGCTGAGAGCAGCATCGCTCTCACCAGGCGCTTGTGCGGCTCCGCCGCATCTGGGAGGTTATGTGAGAGGGTAAGCGCTTCGCGCATTTACCCCCTGCTCACGCCTGTGGGCGCCCACAGGCGTGAGCAGAGGAAATTTGCTTTCTGGCCCCCCGGCGGCCAGGAAGGAGCGAATATGAATATTGGATACAAATACTTTATCCCGAACGGGATAGGGACCATGCAGGTAATCTTCATTGGCGCGCAATTTCTATGCGTGCTGGCTATTGCTATTGCGATGCTGGTGTTGTTTCATAGAAGTAAAAAAACCGAAAAAACAACCGATGACGCCCCTGAAATCTCCGCCCGGGCATATCCCGGCCAGGCAGGGGCGCGCAGCGTCTTCCCTCAGCCGATCAATGCCGCCATGCCTGCACCACCACCATCCCAGGCCGGCTGGGGACAGGCTCCGCAGCTTACTACCGATGGCTTTCAGGTACAGGCTTTCGCCTCCTGGCCCACTATGCTCCGCGATACGCCGTATGCGCCCCCGGCCAACCGGGGACCACAGTCGCCATACGGTCAGGAAGCGCTGCCTCAGCCCGCTGTGGGTAAGCGGGGACGGCGCGGCAAACGGCGTCTCGTCGTCGTGTTAAGCCTGATCTCGATTCTTGTCGTCGCTACCGGCGGCCTGGGGGCCTTTATCTACCGGACGATCAAACACTCGCACCCGGCGCTGACGGCCCTCTCCACCGTTCAGGATATCTCGCTGGGCAACGGTCCGCCCACCCGCTTCGACTACCAGAGTCTCGATCCCCAGAATAACCTGCTGCTCATCTCCCGCTCCGGGGCCAACACCGTCCTGCTCTTCAACATCCAGACGCGCAAAGTCGTCGCCGAGATCCCTGGCATCCCCGATGGGCATGGCCTCTACGCCGTCGATGCTCTCGGCCGCATTTACGCCTCCGCCGGTGGCAGCGACCAGGTTGTCGTCATCGATGCCCACTCTTTCAAGATCGTGGATCGCATCACTCTTGGCAAGGGTGCCGGTCCCGATGGCATGGCCTACGATCCCATCGAGCAGAAGCTCTTTGTCTCCGATGAGAGCGGCAGCAGCGATGCAGTCATCAACGCGAAGACCGATAAGCTCATTACCCTGATCCCGCTGGGTGGGCGTGCCGGCAACACCCAGTACGACGCGGCCACCGACACCATCTACGTTAACCTTGAGTCACAAAACCAGCTTGCTGCCATCAACCCTAAAACCGATCAGATCACCGCCCGTTACCCGCTCCCAGGCTGCCAGGGTAATCACGGCATGCAGATTGACAGCCAGAACCGGCTCATGTTCATCGCCTGCGTCACCAACGCCACGCTCATCGAACTGAACATGAAGACGATGCAAGAGGTCGATCATGCCTCCATCGGCGCCAATCCCGACGTGCTGGCCCTG
>DATGLE010000065.1:0-25067 GCA_035294325.1 Ktedonobacteraceae bacterium
GTTGATGCATGTGGATATCTTGTGGATAAGTCGGGCGTGGATGGTGGAAAAAGGGAAGAAATTCTCCTGAGGCCCGGGGCCGGGGGCGCAAAACCCCTGTCGTGAGAGGACACCAGCACCTCACGAGTGAACCGTTCTTAGTATGAAGGAGAGGACGTATCAAGCATCCGCGTAACTGTATCTACAAGCTCATCCAGTTCGAACGGTTTCCTGATGAGTTCTACTCCTTGCTCCTGCGCTTCCTCGGGCGTTAAGACGGCGCTGACCATGAGCACAGGAAGATCTCGCAGCTTGGCAATGGTACGAATTTTGTCATAGAGTTCCAGGCCGGTCATACGCGGCAGCAGATAGTCCAGCAAGAGCAGGTGCGGCTTGATGTGCTGGAGAAATCGCCAGGCTGCATCGCCGTCCGAGGTGCAGTAGACATGGTGCGGAGTCTCCTGCCGCAAGATCTGATAGAGAATGGACGCATGGACAGCATCATCTTCTACCAGAAGAATCAATTTCTTTTCCTGGGAATGTTTCCCTTGCTGATTATTTTGCAAATTCGACCTTCTCCGCTCAAAACGGGCACGCACTCCCGGTTGAAGCCGGATCCCGACATGATCGAGTGTGAATAGATACCAGCCCGATGCGTCTCTATGCACCTGTCCGGGGATCCAGTGCCCCATAATCGAAACCTCGATCACGTCACCTGATTGCAGCAGGGAGCCATGCAGTTCCAGACAGCCCTGCTCCTGATTATAGCCAAGCCTGTTCCCTTCCATAATAAAAATAGACCTTCGCTTCTTTCCCTGGTATTTCTGGCATTTCTTACTAATACGAGAGAACACTGGAAGAGGTTTCGGCCACTAACGAAAAATCCTGTGCTTATCCAGATAGCTAACAGGGTTTTTCAACGACGAGGGGGAAAATCTGGCTAGTGTCGCCCGCAATTACGCTCCAATGAGTCTATAATACTGGACACATCGAGTATCATGGATAAATAAGTTGATGTATGTTATCTCATAATAGCTTATATACTTATGAGCTAACTCCATCTTATCTATAACCTGTACAACAGGTAGCATCGGTTTCTTAAACTCTCTTCAAGGGATGCCTGATTGCCAGCCTGCGCGTGCCTGCGGCGTGGCGGAGTCGCGCCGGGGTGCGGAGAATCAGGCACTCTCTGAGCAGAAACGTGACATTGAAGGTCGTCGTTGTATTTAGTTTAGAAGGTAGAGTGTCTTGGTAGCTTCTCACTCTCGTTTTACAGCACATAAGCACCTGGCGCTTAGTTCTTTGTGGTTTTCGTTCAGTGCTCAAACCGCAGCCCTTGTCCCCATCATTGTTCCCACACAGATCCTGCTCTTTGTGGCTCCGGGCCAGGTAGGGAGCGCGCAGCAGGCTGCGTTTCTGGGCTGGCTGGCAACGCTGGGCGCCATTGTATCGCTGATTATCCCGCCAATAATCGGCATGCTCTCTGATCGCACAAGCAGCGCCTTTGGCCGGCGCCGCCCCTACATCATAGCCGGCAGCGTTCTGCTCCTGCTCAGCACGCCGGTATTAAGCTTTGTCAACGGGCTGGCTCTGCTCGTGGTCGGGCTTGCGCTCCTGCTCATTGGCAAGAATATCGCTACGGCTGCTTATCAATGCCTGGTACCGGATCTGGTACCGAAGGAGCAGCACGGAGAAGCCTCGGCCTATGTCGGGGTAATGACGATCCTCGGCAACATAGCCGGGTTAGGGCTGGCGGCCCTGCTGCTGGGCCAGGTAAGCCTGCATGCCACTGATAGTGCTGCGATCCGCTTTGGCACAGGTCTCTACTACTCTGTAACGGCTTTCCTGGTGCTGGTCGCGCTGGTGATCACAGTCTTCCACGCACGCGAGGACAGCTATAAACCCTGCGCGGTCCCATGCAGGGAGATCAGGGAGAAGGCGTCGATTACACTGCGGCGCTGGCTCGTCAAAAACTGGATTGTTCCCTGGTATTCGCGCAACTTCACCATCGTCTTCCTGACGCGCTTTTCCGTCATGCTGGGGCTTTCCCTCTTCATGATCTTCATCGAATATTATTTCGCAAAGGTGGCGCATATCACGAACTTTGTGCAGGTCACGGCGCTGATTGCCGGCCTGGCGCTGATGGGTGGAGTTGGCAGCGCGCTCGTGCTGGGCATTCTCTCCGATAAGGTGAGGCGCACGCCGGTTGTCTGCATGGCAACGCTCTGTATGGGACTGGCGGCGCTGGCCTTCGTGATCTTCCCCAGCAACTTTCCTCTGTGGCCGCTGGGCATCCTGTTCGGGCTGGGCTATGGCGCCTATACGAGCGTAGACTGGGCTTTGTCCATTGATTCGCTGCCCTCCTTCAACGAGGCCGGGAAGGATATGGGCATCTGGAACGCCTCCGCGACGCTGCCAGTGGTCATCGCGCCCCTGCTGGGCAGCTCCATCATTGCCTTCGCCCAGAATGCGGGAGAGCCGGTATTGGGGTATCGCCTGGTCTTCGCGGCGGCTACGTTCTTCCTGCTGATCGCGGCGGTGTTTGTCCTCTTCGTGCGCGAGCGAGCATAAAATGCAGCGGTTGTGGATAATGGCATTTATGCCTCAAAACGGAATACCACGGCTATGGTAGGGGCGGGCTTGTTCGCTGCGCTCACCGCGCCCCTACCGCGCTGGATTCCCTGCATTATGCTGCGCTCACCGCGCCCCTACCGCTCTATACAAGTTCCTGTATTGATACAGCTTTTAGCAGAAAACACGCATCACATGATCGCCCAGTAATCGGCGGCCTCTTCGGCATTGCGATCCACATCGGGCGAAGCGGTCAACGTTCCCTCATCGTCCAACATTTCTTCCTCTCCGGCGGGCACACGGCTCGCTCCTCCACCTGTCCCTGATGCGCCGGGGGCGACCATGCCCCGGCGAAGGCTGCTATCTTCCCCGGCTGCGGGCGCGGCAATCGACACGCTCGCAACCGGAGGCAGCAGCCCTCTGGTCATAATCTCGTAATACTCCGTCAGACGCAGAGCGATGAGTTGCCCCGGATGATCGATCATATGATACTTCAAGGCGTCCTGCCGGAGCGCCTCCAGCGCCGGCGAGCCTTTGAGTAGACCAACGCTAAAGTACAGATATTTGTCTGTATCCTGTGACATACAGCTTTCCCTCTCTCTATCTATGTTAAGGCTTTCACGCCATTGGCCTGAACTTTGCGAATCAGCAGACGCCCTGCCAGGCTGCAATAGCCGAGCGCATTAGCATGGATAGGATCATCCGGGCGGGAGAGATGGGGAATGCGCTGCTTGAGGGCGCGATAGAAGTAGTATACCCCGCCGCCGATGCCGAGCACCGGCTTGAAACTTGCCGCAACTGCATCGCGATCACTCTGCCGCCAGACCATAGCGACGAACGAGACGATCTCGCTGCCAACCTGGTTGACGGATTCCCTTGCCAGGCGGTCTAATTCGAGCGAGCCGATGCTTTTGCCATACACAGCGACATCAGGATAGCTGCGTTCATTGTTCGATGCATAGGCATACATGATTTCACGAGCTTCAAATAGCGACAGGGGACGATCATATTTATTCTCGAAAGCATCCATCAGGATCTGGGTGGCCGATTCCACACCCAGCGGTTTGCCCTTACAATACTCGGTGACGGGGACCTGACCGCGAGCCACGTAGAGATCCGTTGTGCGCCCTCCAATATCTATCACAGCGCTCTCCGTTGTCTTGCTCGACGATCTATCGCCATAGGCGATCAGCGCCCCGGCGCCCTCCATCACCACGGTTGCCACTTCGACGACCGCCTTGCGCCAGGTTTTTCCATTGTTGGTCGTAAAGACGTGCTCTCCATCCAAAGCGGTCTTGATGTTGTTGCGCAGGTTGACGTTCTTGATGTAGGTTTCCGCGGGCAAGCCAGTGACAACATAGAGGCCAAATTCGGCATCAGGGATCAGCGATGCCGCTACTGCCAGCAGGCCGCGCAGGCTATATTTGCTGGCGTAGCGCTGAATATCGCCGCGTCCATGATAGACATCAACCGACTGTTGCAGCGCCAGATCGCCCACTGAATAGGCCAGTTCCTCACCGAGAAACTGAATGATGTGCGTGCTGGACTGCTCTACATTGACGCCAAGACTGTGCATAGCGTTGATGTCGGCCTTGGCAAAAGCGGTTGGAATGCTCAGGGATACGGTCTTCCCATTGATGACCGTGACGCCGCCAATCTCCGAATTACCAAAGTCATGCCCATAGGGATACCATTTCATGAATGAGTTCCTTTCTTCCTATTCTACCTGAATATCCATTCCACCTGAATAATATACAGAGTTCTCCATACCATTTTTAACGAGTCAGTACGCTGCCTGTATCTTCTACCGTAACAGTTAGTACTCATCGCAAATACCCATATGTTTTGAGAGATTGTCCGATTCTCAGCGTCTTCGCCTTCTCTCGCCGTGCCTTCGCGCGGCAGCTCCGCGTAAGATATAGGCAGTGTTGTGTGAACAAATGCGCTTCGCGCATTTGTTCACACAACACTGCCTATTAAGCGAGCGCCGCAGGCGCGAGCACACGACGGAGGCAGAGATCAGACACGCTCTTATGGAACTGCATCCCGGCAGCCAGGATCAATCGTATAAGAAGATGAAGCATAGTGAAAGGCCCTGCTTGATACGAGAGACGAATTGCCCGGGCATCGTGCTTGAAGTATAATTACAGTGGAATGTTCACTATCATCAACTACCTCCCTTCCAGGGAAAGGGGATTCGTCATGGCAGATGAGAAAATCAGTCCTAGATGGCGTTTGCGAATCTTCCAGCGGGCTGTGTGGAAAAAATCGAGCAAGTTTACGTTGAGTGGACTCATCATTACTGTGGTGGGACTTGTCATGATTCTCATCGGGATAGATCTCGGCACCGGGGCCTATTCCGCGGAGGGCCTTCTGGTCGGGTTTGGCGGGATTATCATGATAATCGGGATCATTCGATTGCTGATTGGCTTTATCAATCCATCTGTCCCCGAAGAACTCCCACCCCTGGAGCCGCCACGGGAGGAGAGCCAGCCGGTGGATAGCATTTTGCCGGAGCCGGATCGCGACGAGGTTTAGCTGAATCTATAAGCGCTCGCCAGGTGGCGAGCGCTTATACAGCAGGATGGGTGTTCACTAAGAACCTGTAGTACTGAAATAATGCTCGAAGAAACGCTCTGGTTTCACCGCCAGGGCCACCTCGTGCCTGGGCTGAGAACCACCTGGCTCCCAACTGGTCAGGCCCGCCAGGCGTTCGCTGACGAATTCGACCTCTACGGTTCCCGGCCTGAACTCACAGATCGTCGCATCAAAAATGGTTGTGGCGGCCAGCGGATCGTGAAATGTGATCGTCTCTCTCTGCTCAAACCAGATCTCGGCAAAATCGAGCACTGGCTGTAGCAGGGGTGCCGTGCAGCGCTCCCTGAACAGGTGCATCTCCATATTTACCTGCATGGTCACGTCGAGTCCCACGGAGCGATGGCTGCCTACACCTGCGCGATAGACCATTGCCGTCGCGTGCGGATCGTTGAGCGCGTTCCATTCACGCATGCCAACGCTTCCCGGCGGCGTATTGGTGAAAACACCGCACATCATGACCAGTCCCTTGAGCAGCGAGGGGATCTCCGCGTCGCTGGCGAAGAGCAGCGCGATATTGGTGAGCGGGCCGATTGCCAGCAGCACGACCTCGCCGGGATGGGCGCGAATGGTCTGGCGCAGAAACTCGACGGCCTGGCCGCGCGGAAATCTCGTCTCGTGGTCCCAGTTCGTGAGCGCGCGAGCCTGGGGCGCCTGCGGCTGTCGTATTTCAGTCAGCAGCGGGTATTCCGCGCCGGGAAAGATGGGGATATCTTTTCCGGCCACCTTGCAGAGCGCGCTGGCAAGCATGGCCCGCTTCTCGGCCTCTCCGGTGACGGTGGTAATGCCGAGCAGTTCGCATTCAGGCTGAGCCAGCAGGTAGGCCAGGCAGAGCGCATCGTCGATATCGCTGCCAATATCGGTATCGAGCAGTAACTTGATGGGCATGGTGAAACCTCCTTCTATATTTCAGAGATATCTTATCACCCCTGATTTCAAGTATCCGTGCGTGCGAGCGCTTGCAAAGAAGATGATGCCACCGAGCGGCAGACATTCTCTGAAAGAAGGACAGGAACAAGGGAGCTTACCCCCACGAGCGAGAGGTTCGAAGTCTACCTCTCGCTCACCTTACGAGCATCTGATCTCCAGGAGATCGAGCGTCGTGCTATGAGGCCGGCAACTGCATTGCAATTACCGGATTGGCAGTGGATGGGCAGATGGTGCAGGCACGTTGGAGAAACTGAAATGATCTGCTTGCTCAAACCATGCACTCATCATTTTCTTTGATTCTGCCGGGATTTGCTTCGTCTCTTGTAGTATAGCCATCATATGTTAAGCAGGTTTTATCGCGGGGTAAATATTTCCCGCGCTAGATATAAACAACATGTCTGATAGTCTCTCCAATTGCGGGCTAGCGCCTGTGGCGCTCCCCGGATGTATGGTGGTGTGGCCCGTGCACTGTGCATACAGTGCACGGGCCACACCACCATACATCTCTTGCGCGGCTCCGCCGCGCGAATGCCCAACGAGGGAATCCGTAGTATTATGTGGCACTGGTTGCGAGGCTCATTGACTCATCGAAAAGCTGTGATAGAAGGACTCACAGAAAAATAGTGCCAGAGAAGGTTAATACTCAGGGGAGAGCCAGGCCCAGCTAATGATGCCGCGCGGATAGTTGTAGCCATTCCAGTCGCTGCCGTCGTCGCGGATGCCATCGACGAAGTTCCCCGGACTATCGATGTTGCGGTCATAAGCAGTCCGCGCCACATCAAGACGCGCGCAGGAGGCACAGCCACGCGCGGTATAGATGAAATCGGCAACGAGAGCGGAGAGCATCACCTTGCTGAACCATGAGTACTGGCGACAATTGCCTCCCGCGCACTGTGAACCCGTCGCTGGCAGCGAGGTCATGGCGATCATCGGCGGCTGAGCGAGCGTGGAGGCCGCCAGGTCGGCTGGATACTGCTGCGCCAGGTCGGCCAGCAATTGCTGATTCATACTGCCGTCCTGCCCGATGAGATGCAGGTAGAAGAGGCCCTCTCCAAGCGTAATAGTGCGCCCATCGCAGTTACTAAAGGCATTATTAGCGGCAACCGGCAGGAAACCGTTGCTGTTGTACTCCCTGACCATCGCGCCCTCGATGCGAGTGGCGGCCTTATTCCAGGTGCCGGCGTTGTCGTCTCCGGGGATCAGTGCATCGAGATAGGCTGCGGCGCGATACCCCGTCGCCTCCTTCAAGCCCTGATAATAGAGATTGCCGGCGCCGCTCGCATCGTTATGCAGGCAATCGCTGGCTGCATCATATGTTGTGTTAGTATCATGGGAGCGGTTAGCAATGCCGGTAGCGGGATCGCCAACGTTGCTATTGTGTAGCATCGCGGCATCGATCTGGCCGATATGCTGCTGGAGGAAAGATCTATCACCGGTTATGAACTCGTAGTAGGCCATAAGCAGAGCAACATCATCATTCTCTTCCGTCGGCATCGGCGCGCCGGTAGCGACATAGGGAGGCGCGTAGCAGCTCGCGCGGAAGGTCGGGACGCCTTCCTCTGGAACGGTGCAGCGACCATTGCTATCGATATTGCCGCCCTGGTCATGCTGGAAATAGAGTCCCGCGCTATCGCTTGTGGCATTGGCAAAGACCGTAGAGAGCGCTGCTTTGAAAAACCAGGGCGCGCGGTTGATCTCGAAATAGCCATACTCGTGCATGACATCGACGGTTGACAAAAAGCCATAGTTGCCCTCATACACCGCCGCATCGTAGCCGCCGCCCGCGCATGCCTGGCGAGCGAGCAGCCAGGTGGAGGCTTTGTAGCTGCGCAGCGTATCGCCGATAAGCCAGCGCTGCTGCGGCGTCAAAACATCATTCTGAATCAGGAAATCTTCCATTACCTGCGCCCGCGCCAGTAAATCGTCGCGCGTCGATATATTATCGATGGCAAAATCGATGATGGCGTTTACCGAGGACCACTCGCTCGCCGCGAAAAGTCCCTCGTCCTGGCAGGAGGCCGGCAACTTTGTATTGACCAGGAGCGACTGGCTGGCGTTCCAGCCGCCGAGGACCAGATAGGCCGTCTGTGTCTGCATAGCGCCTACGCTGTAGCTCCACGCCAGGCCCGCGCGATCAGCTTCGTGCGTAGAGCAGGTCCAGTGCGCACTGTCGCCGGCGAGAAAGAGCGTCCCCCCGGTTACATCGGCGGAGGGAGCGTAGGTGAGGGCGCTCACAGCAGTACCGCCGGGCGTTGTGTGCTGCATACAGGCGCGCGAGGCGGGCAATCGTCGATTGCTGCCGAAGAGAAACGTACCCCGCCGCGTGTCGAAGCTGGCGTTTTGCAGGCTTACGCCAACGATCAGCGCAGGCATGGTATCATCCTTCACCGCCCCGGCGCAATCGACAATCTCCGTGCAGCCCGGCTCGCCCTCAAAGGCAGCAATAAAATCAACCACAACGTGCATTCCGGCGACGCCGGGAACTTCGGCCAGCCAGCGCGTCGTATCCAGTCCTTGAATCCAGCGCTCGTTGCTGAGATAGCTATCGCCACGCGCGCGGTTCAACGCGCCCATGTGAAACATAAACGTTCTGGACTGGTCCGCCGGCATAACCCCGACAACATAGCTCGCGGCGTTATCATGATAAACGCCATCGGTCCCGCTCTGTACACTGGCAGCGCCGGGAGAGATGGCAAAATCGAACCGCGAGCCAAAGGTTACGTTGTAGTTAGTGAAGTGGGCATCGGCGCGCAGCGTCTGCACTGGCAGGCGGGGATCCAGGAGGATATCGGATGGCGCCGGTGGGGTCGAGGACGTGTGCGGGCGCAGCAGAGCCAGTATCGTGTACGCCGCCGCGTGCGTCTCCAGCGTCTGAGATGAGACGACTGCGCATAAGACGATACAGAGGACCAGGAACATGAGCAGAGAGCGCAGGCTACGCACAGCATACCTCTTAATCGATGAGTTTCACTATTAAAAAGACGAGCTATCGCTGTCCCCTGGAGCGACAAAGGACTTTTGGCACCACTGCCCTCACACACCCGTGCGAGCGCCTGCGGCGCTCGCCCTGTAGATGATGTTGTGTGGCACAGGCGCGAAGCGCCTGTGCCACACAACATCATCTACTCTGGCGCGGCTTCGCCGCGCGAACGGCGCAAGGGAGGGTAAAGGGCTTTGCCCCTGCACCCTGGTTGTACAATAAAAAAGAAACCAATTCAAGATAGGATACGTTTATTGGATAGAGGGTTGTGACAGTTGCAAGGAGGTCATGTGCAGAGTCGTCCAGGTAGACCGCAATATCCGCCGCGTTCCGGGGGAGCGAATATTACCTCCGCCGTCGGGATGCAAGAAACAGCCGGGCGCATCCGCGCCAGGAGGACATCGCTGTTCACAAAAACCGTGATGTGGGTTACTGCACTGATCTGCATGGCTTTTCTACTGGGTTCGCTGGCGCAGGCATGGTCGAATAGCCAGTTGATGCAGCAGGTACAGAAGGAGCAGCAGCGACTGGAGCAATTGCAAGCCGACCACGCGCGCCTGGCGCAGTCGGTGAATTATTATAAGGACCCATCCGTCATTGAGAGCGAGGCGCGGCAGCAGCTTGGTTACATCCGCCCGGGCGAGCATGCAGTGGTTATCGTCAGCGGGGATAACCAGGGATCACAGGGCGCGGCGCAGCATCCGGGCGCCCCAATGCAGCCGAACTTCTGGCAGGCATGGTGGAATACCTTTTTTGGGCAGTAAATAAGCAAAAGTCCTGGCATGCTTGAAAAAGCAGGGGGCAGGGGACCGCCATCCCCTGCCGGGGTGTGGGGTGTCCCCACTTTTTCTCCCAAAACCTGCGGATGCGCCCATAAGCAAAAGTCCTGGCATGCTTGACAGAAGCGGTATGATAAATGTATAACGTTGCTATAACAATGTTATACAATCAAAACCATTGGAAAGTTCAGGTCAATGGAAAAACAACGCGCTTACAAAGCACTTACCCTTATGATTATGCAGCTCCAGTACTGGCTGGAGCTTTTCGGGTTTGTACTTGGTGATGCGCGTTTCGCGGTGTAAACGGGTTATTATTCAAAGCGGAACGCAATACCTGAAGCGTTCCGCTTTTTTATTATCCAGAACAAACCGCGGTCTCATCTTAAAACTATAAGGAGTCTCAGTAATGCGTCCATTAATAGGTATCCCTTGCCATGCGGGGGAACATAAGGATACCAGCCGACCCATCTACGGCAATAATAGAGCGTATACCCATGCTGTGGAGCATGCAGGCGGCACGCCCATTCTGATCCCGCTGCTGGACGACCTCTCGGGGCTGACCGCTTTGCTTCCTCATCTTAATGGGCTACTCCTTTCGGGGGGCGTGGACGTTGAACCCCATTACTACCACGAGAAACCCCATCCGATGCTCGGCGAGACAGATCCACGGCTCGACGAAATGGAGATGGCTTTAGCACATTATGCTCTGGAGAAAGACCTGCCAATACTCGGTGTGTGTCGCGGTATGCAACTTCTGAATGTAGCCCTGGGAGGCAGCCTCTATCAAGATCTCAGCGCGCAATACCCGGGCAGCCTGCGGCACGCGAATGGGGATCTGCCCCGCAACACAATCATTCATAGCATCCAGGTTGAGCGTGACAGTCGCATGGAAGAGGTTCTGGGCGCATGTGAGGTGATGGCTAACAGCCTGCATCACCAGGCGATCAAAGAGCCTGGCAGGGGAGTTCGCATTACTGGCCGTGCCGGGGATGGCGTAGCTGAATTGATGGAGGTGCCCGGTCAGCGTTTTATGCTCGCGGTACAATGTCATCCCGAAGAATTATATACGGAGCACCCCGCCTGGTCTCGTCTCTTCAAAGCCTTTGTCGATGCCTGCGCGAAGAACACAGGGCGCCATTATGAACTGGTGGGACCTGTCCTGACACCCAGCGCCGTATAACAACAGGCGAGCGCTACAGCGCTCGCCTTCTGTACAAAATAGAGAGGAAATGCGCGAAGCGCATTTCCTCTCTATTTTGTACATTCCCTTGTGCAGGGGAACCGCGAGACCGCAATAATCTAGGACGGAATGTCAGCCGGTGGAACCAGCGTGCCGGCCTTGATCTGATCGGCGAATGCCTGGGCCTTCTGGACCGCATCGGCGGGAACATCTTTGCTCGGGGGAGCATA
Source organism: Ktedonobacteraceae bacterium (assembly GCA_035294325.1). Lineage (GTDB taxonomy): Bacteria > Chloroflexota > Ktedonobacteria > Ktedonobacterales > Ktedonobacteraceae > DATGLE01. Next base: position 11,245 of record DATGLE010000065.1, read on the forward strand.
GCCAACGCCGTCATGCGCGAGATCGAAGGTGGGCGGATTGTTGGTATACTGTCCCTGCTCGAAGCTATTGATCGTATCGTAGACGGCAACATCCACCCGTTTGAGCGCGCTGGTAATTACATCAGGATGGATATAGCCCTGGTCGGCATCGACGCCAATGCCAAAGACCCCCTTCTGGAAGGCTGCATCGAGCGCGCCGATACCACAACCACCGGCAACCTGAAAGATGATATCGGCCTGATGCTGGTTGATCTGGCTCAGGGCAATATCTTTACATTTTGCTGTCGCCGTGAAATCTTGCGAGTAATCAAGCTCCATAGTGGCTGACGGATCGACCTTCTGGAGGCAATACTTGAAGCCGGCGATGTAACGGTTGACGGGCGGGATCGATTGGCCGCCTACCACGCCCACCGTGTTCTTGCCGAGCAACTGTGGGATCTTGGCCTTACCGTCCACCTCCATCTGACCGGCGATAGCGCCAACCAGGCAGCCCGCCTCCTGCTCTTTGAAGAAGAGGGGCGCGACGTTGGGGAGATTATCGCAGTTGGAGGAACCGGCAGGGATGGCGCAGCCATCAACGATAGCAAACTTCTTGTTGGGGAACTGCTTCGCTATCTGATCCAGCGGCGTCTCCATCAGGAAGCCCACGGCGATCACCAGATCGGCGCTCTGAGCTGCCAGCGTAAGGTTAGTGACATAATCGTTCTGTGTCTGCGTCTGAATGACCTTTGCCGGGAAGCCGTACTGCTTCTGGGCCTTCGTGTAGCCGGTGTAGGCGAGGTGATTGAAACCGTTGTCGTTCAATCCTCCGATATCGGTCACGAGCGCGACCTTCTGCGGAGCTTTCGTGGTGGGTGTACTTCCGCTGCTTCCACTGCTGTTACCAGTTGTTGTGCCACTGCTCCCACAGGCGCTGAGCAGCATGACAAATATGGTCAGGAGGGATGCGAGCGGAGCAAGATAGCCAGACCTTCGCATAGACGTGTCCTTTCTTCTCCACATTGAGAGAGCGCAGCAGCATCCATAATAGCAATAGGATAGCATACTTTGTGTATCTGCGTCACAGTAATTTCTCACAAATCCGCCTTCTGTGGCACAGCAATTTCTCACAAATCCCTTTCTATACATGCCGCCTGCGGCGGCATGTATAGAAAGGGAAAAAGAGGTTTTTCGGGGGACACCCCCGCGCCCCCGTCGAGGGGCCGCAGTCCCTTGCATCCCCGCCCTACGGCAAAGAGCGGTCTCGGGAGTCTCCTATGCCCCGTCAAGGGGCCGCAGTCCCTTGCATCCCCGCCTGGCCGCGCAAAGAGCGGTCTCGGGAGCCTCCTATGCCCCGTCGAGGGGCCGCAGTCCCTTGCATCCCCGCCCTACGGCAAAGAGCGGTCTCCGCCGCTTCCCATGCCCCGCCGAGGAGCAACGGTCCCTTGCATCCCCGCTCTACGGCAAAGGGCGGTCTCGGGAGCCTCTCGCCTCCCGGGCATAGGGCTACTGCTTTTGGCTTATCCGCCCCTCATACAGGGTCTCCCGCTTTATGGAAATAAGAGAGTTGTTGGGGATCTCCTTGCATCCCCGCTTTGTGGCGCCGCGTTCTCATCGATTATATACGTAGTAACGAGGGGGGGACTCACGCCGTCACATCAATAAAAAAGGGCGCCTCGCACGAGGCGCCCCACGCAATATCCCTTATGCGCGGATCTCTTCAAGCATTGATAGATTGATAAAGAGATCGCAACTCTGGCGCAGAGTCGCGGACATAGCCTCATCGAAGGCGGCCACTTCGACGCGCACGCCATGATCGGAGCAGTAGTCGAGCATGGGCATAAAGTCGCTATCGCCGCTGACCAGGACGATGCAATCAACGGCGCGACCATCGACCAGTCGCACAACATCCATGCACAGATCCAGATCCAGGTCGGCTTTCTTGGCGCCGCTGGAGAAGGTCTTGTAGTTCTTGGTCGTGATGCGATAGCCAAGTCCTTTGACCGCCTGCAAGAACATCTGCTCATCGCCCGGCTGCGGGCTGGTAGGACAATAGGCATGCGCACGAACCAGCCGGCGATTGCCACGCAGGAAATCGAGCAGCTTGCCAAAATCTATAGCAATGCGCAGGGTACGCGCGGAGTAGAGCAGGTTGGCAACATCCACAAAGACGCCCACGCGCTCGGTTGAAGGGAAGGGAGGCAGCGAGACGGAGACGCTTGCCGGCGCCTGAGATGCACGCCGCAGCTCGGCTACCATGCGATCCGTCTGCGTTTGAATAGCCTGCGCGACGATGTTCGCAAAGTAGTTCATCGAGGCCGCCGATGGCCCGCCTTCGGTATGGCGCGTGACGGTATGAGGAGGCGTCTGGGGGCGCTGCGGCTCGGCGCGGCCAATCACGCGTCCGGTAAAGACACTGCCCCGCGCGGGCGATGGCTCCGGCGCCATGAAAGGACCGGTGGTCTCATTGCCCTGATTCATCTGGTTAACTGTGTAGCCGGAGACGATGGTATAAGGAGTGCTCGCAGTCGTACCATTTGTGCTATTCGTCGGGGCAGCGGGGGCCGGTGGCACCGGCATTACCAGCGGTGTCGGCGTCGCAGCCGGCGTTGTTGCGGCAGCGCCATTGCTGGAACTTGAGCGATGGCGCCGACGCCGGCGCGAGGTCACTTTTTGTAGCTCAGAGTACTCCAGCGGCGGGAGATCCTCTGGCGCGATATTGCCCGGAGCTTCTGTGGCCTCTGTGGCGGACGCGGCAGCATCAATCGCTGGAGCCGTGGCGGCAGCCTGCTCCTTCTGGCGCTCGCTTCCCGAACGGCGGCGTCCCGCTTCCGGGGCGGCCTGTGGCGCTGCGCCTGCGCTCTGTTCGGGCACCTGCTCCTGTGCAACTGCCTGTCTGGCGGCTGACTGCGTACCGCTGCTCGCTGATTTTGTTTGAGCGCTCGTTACTTGCTCCGCTTCGGCCCGTGAAGGCGCGGGCTGAGTACTGGCCGCAGTCGCGGCAGGGCGATCAAAGCGATAGCGGCGCGCCGGGCGCGGTGTCTCCGGCTCCGCCGGGGTTTCGGCTGGTGCCGGGGCCGCCTCGCTGGTGGCTGTGGCCTCCGGAGGTGGAGCTTCCACCGGGGGAGCAGTTTCTTCACGCTGGTGCCGGCTGCTATGACGTGGCACGCGCACGCGCGATGGCGGACGCAGCAGCGGCGATACGGCGCGCGCTGCCGGCTCGGCCTTCTCTGTTTTCGCCTCGACCGCCGTATCCTTGCTCGTTTCTTCCGCCTGCTCCTGCTCGCTGATGACCGGCGGGCGCTCCGCTGCGGGTGCAGGCACGGAAACCTCCCCGGTGGCGGGCGCCTCCGGCACGGGGGTCAGCAACGCCGCAGGCGCCTCTTCCCCACTCGCGCCTTCGGGCGATACGAGCGTATCCAGTGCGGGTGATGGCTCGGCAGGCGCGGCGAGATCGCCCTCCACCGGAGAAAGCAGCTTGAACGCCTCTTCACGGGATTCCTGCAACGCGGCGCTGAAGCGCGCCTCGGCCTCGCGGAACTCTTCGATAAAGGCTGTGAAAGGACGAACCTCCTCCTGAGTTTCTACAAATGGAGCGGCTTCAAAGCCCTGGCTCGTCTTCTCGTTCTCCTTCTCCTTCTCCTTCTCCTGATCCTGCTGCTCGCCTGCGGGAGCGGCAGTTATCTCCGCCCCGGCCCGGGCGGGTTCTTCGGTGTGACCCTCTTCATATGTCTCGGTAGGAGGTGCAACATCGGCCGGGGCAGAAATGGCCTGCGCTTCCGCCTCATCCGTTTCTTCCCCGGCGGACGTTGTGGTCGCGAAAGTTGCGGAGGCGACCCGGGTTTCGAGGGCAGGAGTTTGCTCTACGACTGTTGTTTCAACGTCGTTTTCATCATAATCGTGTTGTGTTGTCACTAAGATCTCCAGTCTCAGTCGCTACGAACCGGAGCGCAGGGTGTCACCGTAGAATATGTCCGACTGAAGATGACGGGGCGAACATATGCTCTCTGATTGTTCCCAGTTGTTATCGCGATATGTGTTACTGATGGGCAGAAGCAAGCATCATTTGTTGAAGCCATGACTGGTTTTAACAATGGCGGACATCCTTTTCGAGCGTAACTGCGCGATCAAGCGCACCATGAGTGCGCTTCTACAGGCTGGCAAACGCGATCAATCGCGCGGCTACGCAACATAAATCATATCCTCTTGCTAAAAACCGTCACAGGTCTCAACAATCTCGCCCCTCCCTGGTCGCAGTCTCCTCCACGCTGCGCTAATTGTGTTCCCGGTTCGATCTTGCTGTCGTCTGTCTATGCTGTTGACTTGACTCTTGATGCCCATCACCGCTCAATGGCGGAACACTGGTGGGCACGGGACGAACATCAGGTTCTCTCACCACGTTCGTCCCAACCATTGTTGGCAGATGATTGCCAGTACTGGTATCGTGCTGATTGGTAGTGATGCGGAGCGCATGATCTTGTAATGCCCCGTGCCGGTGCGTCGAGCGCCAGACCGAGACAATACGCTCCACTGCGGTCACATTTGAGAAGACCGCGAGCAAGGCCAATGCCCAGATACCAGTGTTCGTTAAAAGTCCGATAGCCAGGATGATGACACGTTCCGGGCGGGCAAGCAGTCCAGTTCTGCACTCGATTCCCAGACCTTCGGCACGAGCTTTGGCGTAACTTACCATCATCGAGCCAACTATAGCTACACAGATGAAAACGATCATCCAGCTTTGCTCGTTGGGAGCCGGCCAGAGTGGATCTTGGAGGCCGGGCCGCTGCAAGGCATAAAAGAGCAGTCCCAACAGGATGATACTTTCCGAATAGCGGTCAAGCGTCGAGTCAAAAAATGCGCCAAAGGTCGTGGCAGCGTTGCGGACACGCGCCATCGCACCATCGAACATGTCAAAGATGCCAGCAAACAGCACCAGCAAACCGCCCGCAAACAGGAATCCGTGAGCAATAACGATTGCCGTCAGTATACTGAGCAACAGCCCGATCCCTGTCAGCATATTCGGAGTGATACCCAGTTGAGCCAGTGGTTTAAGCAGTAATGTCACCAGGTGTCTAGCCTGTTGCTGTATGCGTCTGCTAAACATGCCCTTATTGTACCACATTTACCCCGAGAGGACTAGCTCTTTTTGGTAGAGATCAGGACCATTTAAAAGTGGCGGCATGTGACTCAATCGTGCATAGCCGCGCGCTTTATTACGCGTACCAGGATATATAAAAAAGCGAAAACGGCGCGATGATACGTGTTGACGGCCAGAAAAAGGTCCTGTCCTTCCCTGATCTTGTTCGTTACAACTCATCATCGCGCAGCTACGCACTTTTAAAGCGCTCTGGATAGAGATATTTGTCAGGCAACCTGCACAGTCGAGGAGGAGCGCAGGCGGGTTAAGCGGCGCGCCCGGCGACCCTGTGGCGTCATCAGCAGATAACGCCCCCACTGGATATAATCCTGCATGCCCCATAACCTGCCGCCGGGGGCGCTTGACCCGGCCTCGATAGTAGAGCGTACATCCAGCGCGCTCTTGCCCTCGAACCAGGTAATGCCGCTGCCAATTGAGGCTAAAGCATGGGCATCGCTATTGCCAAGTTCGGCCAGGCCATATACTTCGCGGTTCGCGCGCATGGCGACACGGTTGGCGTAAATGCCGCAAAAGCTGGCATTCCAGGTCTCTATGCCGTCAAGCCAGACATCTTTGGAGGCGTGTATACGATCCATCACTTCTCGCCGGCAGCTATGGCGGAAAAGGCGATGCAGCGGGTGTGCGACAACGGCCAGCCCTCCCTGCTCATGAATGAGGTCAATGCTGCGCTCCATACTCTGGCCGGGCGCGATGTGCTTCTCGATAAAGAGCGCCAGCAAGTGACCGTCGCGTGTGCTTACCTCCTCGCCGACGACGAAATCAAAGCGATACGATCTCTTCATCCAGAGGTCGCGCGCGCGCAGGGCGCCCTCGATAACGTCGTGATCGGTAATGGCGATTACATCCAGCATAGTGCGCTGCTGCACATGCTCGAGAATCTGTTCGATGGTGGCGCTGCCGTCGCTGTAGGTACTGTGCATATGTAGATCGGCCATGCCACATTTACCAATCCGGTACGCCTGTTGTGGTGTCATGCGCTTGCGCTTCTTGAGGTTCGCGGTTCCTTCAGGAGAGGCACACCCTGACAGGGAGGACATGTTATCGTTTTTGCCGGTTATCATCTAAGCCCTTTATTTCCTTCTCTAACTTTTTTTAATCCTCCAATCCCGCGTCCGCTTCTATAAGCGCGGCGCCGACAGGAGGGGATTCCACCCGGTAAGCAGGATCGACCAGACCTTCCAGGCGATGCAGGCAGTGCTGGAAACGTTCAAGGTTGAGAGAGCAGTATGTCTGGCGCCCGGCACGCCGCGTCTGAATCAGGCCCGCGCGCCGGAGCTTGCGCAGGTGCCACGATACCAGCGGCTGGCTGAGGTTTAACATTTCGGTGAGGGCGGTGACGGTCACTTCGCCCTGACGCGCAAGATGATAGACGATGGTGAGACGGGCCACACCCGCCAGGGCCTTTACCATGATCTTGAGGTCTCGCCAATCGTTCATCGCCGCTCTCTTCCCGCTTCAAGGGATGTAATCCATAAAGCTTTGTTTAATAAACTTCTCTTTATATTTTAAGGCGCGGAAGAGAAAGTGTCAAGATGGCACATACCCCCGAAATCAGGTATTGTGTTGGCGGCCTGTCTGTGTTATACTATGCCCCGTCAAGCCCGCGTAGCTCAATTGGCAGAGCAGTCGACTCTTAATGTGCGCCGCTGCGCTCTTGATAACCTTGTTGACGAAGGTCAACACCACTGAGATGGTTGTGGTTAAGGCGCCACCTCACCCGATCCCGAAAGGGTAAGGGGACAATAGCATGGATGGAAAAGTACAGCGTAAGCTGTGCAGCCAGGCCGTATATGGTCAGGCCGGGTTTGCCGAATCCGAGGCGCGTTTGCCCTCACAGGGCCGTATGTATACGTTGCATACGTACAGGGTTAACGATTAATTGAGATTAAGAGGATCGTTAAACATCTCCCCTGTAAGACACTCCAGTGCGAGTCAAGCGCCGCAAGGAGACCTGTGTACGGACCAGGTTATCAAGGGAACTGCGGGATCGCCTAAACCGCGCGAGCGGCATGGCGACGGAGCGCCCATAGTACTCAAACGATTGGAGTAAGGTCCAATACACGGGGAAGGGGCGCAGGAGGAGTAGCCCGCGAGGGTGAAACTCTGGAGAGCCGGATGCGGTGAAAGCTGCACGTCCGGTTCGGGAAGAGATGATTGGCGGCGCGCCGGTTATCTGCTTCACTCGATTGGTTGGAGGTTCGAGTCCTCTCGCGGGCACCTTGCTTTTTATGTTCCGCGTTGTCCACGCACAATCACCGTGCTGCGTGCGGTAAAGATCGGCTGTTGATCGCTGCCGGTCCCTGTCATCTCGGTCACGACGATAGTCATGGGGCCGGTGCGCCCGGTTCGCTCGCGCACATCGACCACGCGCGCCACACACGTTACCTCCTCGCCAACACGCAGCCGCCGCGTGTAGTCGTAGACCTGCTCGCCATGCAGGAGCTGCATCTTTGAGCCATCGAGTCCGAGTTCGGGAATACGGACGCGAAACGTGGTAGGGAAGGTCGGAGGAGCATACTCTGGCGGCTCTCCTCTCTGTAAGGCCGGGTCGTCTATGGCCTCCATAAAACGCTGCACCGCCTCCCGTGTGACCTGGAAGGTCTGCGGGGCCGAACTCTTACCGATGAGGCTGCTGTCAATAGACATAGAAGGTGCTCCTTATTTACTTTTAAACAACACCGCGCCGAAACAATGATATTATAACAAAATCCGTTTGCCAGCGGCATCGCGTGCTGGCGCCTGCGGCGCTCGCATTTTTTAGTTGTATTGTGGAGAAATGCGCTTCGCGCATTTCTCCACAATACAACTACAATCCCAGGCGTGGCGGAGCCGCGCAAACGCCCGGCGAGGAAGGGTGAATGGGAACCCCCTGTCCCCTGATATGGGAGCTACTGTCCCCCTGGACCTCCTGCCCGGCCAGAGGCAGGGTAAAGGTGATTTTCGTGCCCCGCCCGGGACTGCTCTCGGCCTTGATCCTGCCATTGTGGGCCGTGATGATGGCCCTGACAATTGAGAGGCCGAGGCCGCTGCCACCGGTAGCCCCGGTGCGCGAGCGGTCTGCGCGATAGAAGCGCTCGAAGACGTGCGGCAGATCTTCGGGATCGATGCCCACGCCGGTATCGCTGATCCAGATACTCAGGCTTTTTTCGCCGGGCGCCGCTCCGACGCAGATTTTGCCACCGCGCGGAGTATGGCGGCGCGCGTTGTCCAGCAGGTTGAGCAGCACCTGCGTGATACGATCACTATCGGCCAGCACGAGCGGGGTGCCCGGCGGGATCTCGTTGTCGAGCGCAATGCCCATCTGTTCGCATTCTGGCGCGATAACGGCCAGCGTCTCATCAACCAGCGTATGCATATCGAGCGGAGCAAGGTCGAGCAAGGTATGTCCGGTCTCCAGCGAGGACATTTGCTGGATATCCGCGACGAGGCGGCGCAGGCGCTGCACCTCACGCGCGATGCGCTGCGCCGTTTCCTGCCGCGCGGCCCGATCAGTAATCATATCATCGGCCATAGCCTCACTAAAGCCCTGGATCGCGGTTAGCGGAGTTGCCAGGTCATGCGCGATATTGGCAAGCAGGTCGAGCCGCACCTGATCCTGGCGCCGCAGTTCGTTAACGTCGGCCTCTATTGTGTCGGCCATAGCATTGAAGGTCTGCGCCAGTTGCCCCAGTTCGTCCTGCGTCTTCGGCGGCTCGACGCGCTGCGTATACTTCCCCTGCTTCATCTGTTCGGCGGCCTGCGTCAACGACTCAAGGGGCCGCGTCAGGCTGCGCGCCAGGAAGAGGCTGAAGAGCGTGACGAGCAGCGCGACGATGAAGCCGGCGATAATGATGGCCTGGTTGACCTGCTCCAGAAAGCCAGGCGGATAGGACTGCGGGGAGGAAAGAGACATTGCGCCGATGATCTGCCCGTTGTATTCCAGCGGTATACTGACATATAGCGAGTTGAACGAGCCTTCCCTGGTCGTGACCTGGATATTGCCATCTACCTCCTGCCCCTGGAGCGACTGGGCCAGCGCCTGTTTGAGCACCGGGTCGTTGCAATTGTCTTTTAAGAGGAAGTCCGGCTGGCTACAGAAGAGCGGATTCCCATGCGAATCGACGAGTACGAGCAGCATGGGTTCGCCCCTGGGAGACATCGCCGGCACAAAGTTGTCCCAGGTGGCGCCGACGCGTTGATAGATATATTCGATATACTGCGCCTCGTATGCTGCCTGGCGCTGCAACGCTTCCCGTTCGGCGCTGATAAAATAGCTCTGAACGGCTATGGCGACGGCGAAGGCCAGCACAAGGATTGCTCCCAGCGTTACCGCGAGAAAGCTCAGGACCAGCTTTACTCTAAGGCTCAACGATGAGAAGGAGAATAAGTCCAGCAAGTTCCTGCACCTCCTGCTTTCTCAGGAACGCGTGGAGGAGGTAGAGGGCGCGGGCACGAATTTATAGCCGACGCCCCAGACGGTCTGAATATAGTGAGGGGCATCACCAACCGCCTCCAGCTTCTTACGCAGGGTTCCGATATGGACATCGACGGTACGGCCATCGCCAACAAAGGTATAACCCCAGACCTGGTTGAGCAGCGCCTCGCGTGTGAACACGCGGTCCGGCGCCGAGGCCAGTGTCACCAGCAGATCAAACTCTTTGACCGTCAGGCTGATTTGCTGCCCATTTACAATGACGCGCCGCGCCGGTTTGCTGATGACCAGTCCTCCATAGCGGATCTCCTCATCGCCCTTCTGGCTCTGATACGTCCCACCCATGACGGAGTTCGCGGCACTGCGGCGCAAAATGGCCTTGACGCGGCTGACCAGTTCGCGCGGGCTAAACGGCTTGACAAGGTAGTCATCGGCGCCCAGTTCCAGGCCCGCGATGCGATCCTCCTCACCCTGGCGCGCTGTGAGCATCAGGATGGGCGTGCTGGCCCAGGCGCGAATGCGGCGACAGACCTCCATGCCATCGAGGGCGGGCAGCATCAGATCGAGGATGACCAGATCGGGCTGCTCGCGCGCATGCAGTTCCAGGCCCTCGATGCCATCGCCGGCGGTAAGCACGGTATAGCCAGCCTGCTCCAGGTAGAGCCGGATGATGTGGGTGATATTCGCGTCGTCCTCTATGACAAGAATTTTCATACGCGTGCACTGCTCATGGGAGTGTCCCCGGAAAAATTTCTTTCTCTCTTTGTGCTTGCGGCCCTGTAAGAGTACAGTTGATCTCTGACGCCTTCGCTGGCGAGCGCCTGCGGCGCTCGCTTTCTGGCTGACGTGGTGTGAGGACATGCGCGAAGCGCATGTCCTCACACCACGTCAGCCATCCTTTGCACAGCGAAGCCGCGCGAGGAGCCGGGCAGCGTTCCTCGCTTACTATGTATCATAGCACATTACAAGCATACCCGCATAAATTCAAAAAGGTCGAAGAAAAATGTAAAATTTTTGTAAGCCGGCGCCGGAGAGCGGCGAATGGCCCTCACCCGGCTGCCACCTCAGGGTCGAGCGGCTCCGTGGTGCCGGTTCCGCGCAGCAGGAAGCGTTGAATCTTGCCCGTGGCGGTCTTGGGCAGTTCGGGACGGAACTCGATGAAGCGTGGATACTTGAACGGCGCGATCTTCCCTTTGACGAAATCTTTCAGTTCGTCGGCCAGCGCATCCGAGGGCGTATACCCCTCTCTAAGGACGACGAAGGCTTTGGGCTTGACCAGCTTATCTTTGTCGGTCACGCCCACCACGGCTGCCTCCAGCACAGCCGGATGAGCTATCAGCGTATTCTCGACCTCAACCGGAGAAACCCACTGCCCTCCGACCTTGAGCATATCATCCGAACGGCCACAATACCAGAAATAGCCGTCCGCGTCCTGATAGTATTTATCGCCGGTATAAATCCAGTGGCCTCTGATAGTATCCTTCGTCTTCTCGTGCTTGTTCCAGTAGTAGGCAGCGATACTGTCGCCGCGTATCAGCAGGTTGCCGACCTCGCCATCCGGCACCGCGCGGCCATCCTCGTCGGCGATCAGCGCCTCGTAGCCCGGCACGAGTTTGCCGGAACTGCCCGCTCTGATCTCGCCCATGCGATTGCTGATGAAGATGTGCAGCACCTCCGTCGAGCCGATGCCATCGAGGATAGGCACATTGAAGGTATCCTCCCAACGGCGCAGGATGTCGGCTGGCAGTGCCTCGCCAGCCGAGACGCAGGCGCGCAGCGAAGAGCAGTCGAAGCGTTCCTGCGCATTCGGCACCGCGAGCATGCTGGCGTAGAGCGTGGGCACGCCAAAGAAGATCGTCGGGCGATACTGCGCAATAACCTTGAACATTTCCTCCGGCAGCGGGCGCCCCGGATAATAGACCGCGCTCGCTCCGACGCTGAAAGGGAAATAGAGGTTGTTTCCCAGGCCATAGGCAAAGTAGAGCTTTGCAGCCGAGAAGGTAATATCGTTTTCATTGATGCCCAGGATAGGTTTTGCATAGTATTCGGTACAGTAGACCATATCGTGCTGCAAATGGACGCAGCCCTTCGGGAAGCCCGTGCTGCCCGAGCTATAGAGCCAGAAAGCGCTATCATCCTTAGATGTTTCAGCGGGCCGCAGAGTGTTGGAGGCGCGCTCTACCCAGGCTCCAAAGTCATGCACACTGGCATCAGCATGGTTGAGCGGCGTATCGATATTGTTGACAACGATGATGTGGCGCAGGTACTTGAGCTGCGGGCGGATGTGCTCGATTGTCCGCCAGAGCGTGGCGTGGACAAGCAGCGCACGCGCGCGGCTGTCGTTGAGCATGTAGATGTAATCATCGGGGCGCATTACCGTGTTCATAGGAATGGGTACGGCCCCTATTTTGATGGCACCAAAGAAAGCGGCGGCAAATTGCGGCGAGTCGAGTAAGAGCAGGGCAACGCGCTGCTCCATATCGATGCCAAGCTCAAGCAGACCATTGCCGATGCGATTGGCAAGCTCGACAATCTGAGCGTAAGAGTAGGTGCTGCCTTCATAATAGACGGCGGTTTTAGCCCCGCGCCCCTCCTCGATATTGCGGTCCAGAAAGGCAACGGCGGCATTGTACTGGTCGGGCAGAGCGATCTCAGGGATGGATGGGCCGGCGTCGGGTTGTCTGTTGGGCATAGCACACCCCTTTCTCCAGGTGTTTATGAAGTTTAACGGTCAAGATCGGCAATCTCTCATTGGGCGTAGCCGCGCGCTTCATCGCGCTTGTTGAGCCACAGAAGCGCGATGAAACGCGCAGCTACGCCCGGAATAAATACCGATTCGGGTTGTAAACATTCATTAACGCCACAAAAAACGATCAATCAAAGGATTGCGCCTCCTCCACCATATACCCGGCCGCGCGCAGGCGGCGCAGCAGTTCGACGCACTGCGCACGGTCCCGCGTCTCCAGCGTAATCGTTTCTTCGCGCTGCATGATCGGCAGGCGATTAGAGATACGCTGGTAGCGCACGTCGATGACATTTATACGCATCTCGGCGATAATACCAAGCAGGCGCATCAACTCGCCGGGCCTGTCGGTCAGGCGCGTATGGATGACGAAGTAGCGACCGGCAGCAGCCAGGCCATGCTCGATGAAGCGCCCGACAAGGTTGATATCGATATTGCCGCCCGTAAGCGGCACAAGCACCTTCTTGCCTTCGAGCCTGATCGCGCCGCTCAATAGCGCGGCCACACCGACGGCGCCCGCACCCTCCACCAGCATCTTGCAGCGCTCCATCAGCAGCAGGACCGCGTTGATAATCGACTCGTCGTTGACAAGCACGATATCATCAACCAGCCGTTGAATAATCGAGAACGTCAGGGTGCCGGGGCGTTTGGTGGCGATTCCATCGGCAATGGTAGTAATTGCTGGCAGCGTCTCCGGTTTGCCGCTATCCAGTGAGACGCGGCAGCTTGCCGCCCCTTCCGCCTGCACGCCGATGATGGTGATATCGGGTTTGAGTGCGCGCGCGGCGATAGCGATGCCGGAGATGAGGCCGCCGCCGCCTACCGGCACAACGATGGCATCCGCGTCGGGCAGGTCGTTGAGCATCTCCAGGCCCAGCGAACCCTGACCGGCGATGACATCAGGATCATCGAAGGCGTGAATAAAGGTTGCGCCCGACGCCCGCTGCAACTCGCAACAATGCTGGTAGGCATCGTCGTAGGTCGGGCCGTAGAGTACGACGTTGGCGCCATAGCTCTGCGTCGCTGTAACCTTCGCCAGGGGAGCGTTTTCGGGCATGACGATAGTGCAGGGAATGTTATGTTGAGCGGCGGCAATAGCAACTCCCTGGGCGTGGTTGCCGGCGGAGGCCGCTATGACGCCCGCTTTATACTGATCTTCGCTCAGGCGCGATATTTTGTAGCCGGCGCCGCGCACCTTGAAAGAGCCACTGCGCTGCATATGCTCGGCTTTTAGATAGATATCGGCTCCGGTCATCGCGCTCAATGTACGTGAGGATGTCAGCGCGGTATGATGAATGAGCGGCTTGAGGAACTTATACGCTTGCCATATATCGGCAATAGTAACGGGTGTATGTGCCTCGCTCCGGGTTTCGGCAGGCGGTTCATTCTCTAAGATACGCATAATAATTACGACTCCTTTCAGTCCTCCGCAGGACAGGACCACGGTCGTCGTGGTTACGGCTCCCTGCTGCGCTGCCGGGATGTTATGAAAGGATTATAGCAGAATTGGTTGAGCGAGTACAGAAAAAATT
>DATGLE010000066.1:0-105881 GCA_035294325.1 Ktedonobacteraceae bacterium
AATACATAAACACCCCATATTTTAGGATGGTGGATATTTCCATTGTCCCCTAATAAATGCCTTTTTAGTAGATCATAGCCGGGTGAGGAGGCTTACATGGAAAACGAATGAGCACTGGTGCAACAGAGAAATATCCAGAGAGTACGCCATCATTTACTGTTAGCCAGTGAAAGGCAGGCTTCTATGCCAACCCAGGAAGAGCGTCTCAGTACTTTAGAGCACCCCCTTGCATTCTTGCAAAAGAAATCCGGCGTCGAGATCCAGGATCTTAACCGAAACATGACAATGCTTCTCGGCATTGCATCAGGACAGGAGCTAGATATCAAAGAGGTAAAGATCAACCCTGCGGCCATGAAAGACCACCTGGATACCATAGAACACCGCCTTGATGAGCATACCCTGAAATTCGACCGTATAGAGCACCTCCTTACCCAGATCCTTGCACGCCTGCCAGAGCAACCATCATGACAAGGGGGAACAACGCTCTGTAACCAGAGGAGATCACCTGAATGTCAGAGCAAGCAGATGCATCACGCAGCCTGCAAGGACGCAACAGGCACTCCTGCCGTGAGCCGCCATACGACCTTCCCTTGTTCTGGAGAGAAACGCGGAACGGCATGAACCAGTCGTGCCTCGCGCAGTGTGCGATGCCACCTTTGAAGTTGGGCTAGCAAGAGACAACGTGCCTTGAGCGTGCGAGCCTGGAGTTGCTCCTGAGTTTGATAGAGCCGTTGCATCAACGCGTCGATCATCACGCCCAGCAGCGCCTGCTGAACGTGGAACGAGCTAAGATGCCCTGGCGTGCCCGCCTGCTGCGGCGAAGGCTTGTGGTGCATGCATGCTTGAAGTGCATCGCGCAGATCCTCCTCTGAAACCTCGACCATTTCTACCGGCGTGATGGCATCCGCTTTCAGTTCGGGCCTGGGACGTACAGCAGGGACTGTTGCTTCGGCTATGGGCCGGAGCCTTGCCGCCTGGGCATGAAGGAGCGCCACAATAGCCTCGGCGCTACGGTCTCGAAGACGCTGATCCCAGGGCCGTGCATACCGCAAGGCATCTTCGTCCAGCACCACCGTGTAACCCTGCCTTGCACACTCTGGCGCCGCCGCCACGCGAGCGAGGTACAGGCCCTCCGAAAGCTCACGCAGCACCTGGAGGTAACTCAGGCCCTCGCAACTGGCATCGTGGCGCAAATTTGACCTATCCTGCTCGTCGGTCGCCTCATCTGAGAGCAGTTCCGCCGGGATCACACAGGTCATCAGGTAGCCGATCCGCTGAGAAAATGAGGGGTGTTGTGCATCCATAGCAATCTCCTTTTCTCTGCCTCAAAGGCAAGAGCATTTCTTTGGCTTAATTACTCTTCTCCATACAACTGCTCGTCATGAATGCCTGTCTACCCAATGCAGACACCAGCTTCGCTTCCAGGAGCCAGAGAGGCGCTTCCCACTCTGGCTTTTAAGACGGAGGTGGCGCTTCCGCGCCTTTCCTCACGTTTCTTCGTCTTCCTCTTCCTCTTCGTCGTCATCCTCGATGAGATAGGTCGAAATGTGGAGCCGTTCCCGGTAGCCAGGGAGGAGTTGGTTTTGGGCGTCGAGAAGTCCACTGTGCGTTTTCTCGGTCACGTAGTACCAGACTTCGCTGTAGCGCGTAGTCAATTCTTTCAGGTTCGAGAGCAGTGTCTCCGGTTTCTTTGGACTCCGCTCCACCTCTATCCCGATCATCCTGCTCTCCAGCCTAAATTCAGCATCGGGCAGATGGGGGAAACGCTCCCCTTTGCCCAGCCTTCGCCCTGCCCGCAGCGCCCGTTCACTTTCCCAATGGCCTTCGGGACAGTCCGATTCGAGTTGGAGACGCACTTCGTTGATCGCAAACAGGTGTTTCAAGCTCCCTAAAGTCGGTGCATAGAATTTGTAGGGCAGATGGAACTGGCGCAGTCCCTGCGCCGAGAGCCACACCCAGGGCGGGTCTTCGACCGTGATTTTGCGCACCTGGACCAGGCCGGCACGGCTCCAGCGGTTGGCGACCAACCGAACTGCATTCAGGCTGATCCAGGTCTTGTGTTTGGCGCCTCGCCCAGGGTTGCGACCGAGCAGGTTTTGCAATTGATCGAAGCGCACCGCATACTGCTCCCCGGTCCAGAGCAACGCCTCGATATCTCGGTCATTGATTTGGACATCCCCTTTGTCGCTGCGTGCCTTACGCGTGTGCCGCACCTCGGCCATAGCGCTGCCTCCTCTCTTTGTTCTTGCCTATACAGATGATGAAGCGAGCAGGCATCCATCGTGGTGAGTCGCTCCTGCTCGCGGTTTCTCTACACGCATCACTGTAGCATGACCTTCCGGTTCGCAATCGGGAAACATTAGGAACCAATCCAGAACACAATCGGAACAACCGGGAAGGAAAACTGAAAACGGCTCCCCGGATGCGGCTCTCACCTGGTCTCAAGACGCGACCTCCGGTGGTCTATCTGGGAACAGGCAACGCTGCTACAATGGCACAGGCCCCAGGTGCATCTTCTTCCCGTCGCTGTGTTCCTCATCCTCCCGTTCACTTCTAGCTTACTTGATCGAAGCAGGAGAATCGTGGGCAAATAGTAGGAGAATGACAGGAATCGGACCATCCTGATGGGCGAAGCCATCCCCTTGCGAGATCCACTGGCAAAAGGAGGTCTGACATCGTATGATAGGCAATGCTGGGATAGCTGTGGAAGAAGTCGAAAATGCCTTTCTGGCTGGTTCACCCTTCAAGGGCAAGAAAGTGAGAGGTGTGTATGTCTGCATATCTTTTCCATGAGATGGCACGTCGGGTCGCTGCTCTTGAGCGATGGGCCTGGCGCTACTATGCCTATCTGGTTGCAATCTTTGCTGGTGTCTTTCTGCTGGTAGCAGAATGCCTCCTGCTTTTGTCATTCCTTACCCTCGGATGGGTGCGCTACTGGTATCTGTGGCTCTGGGCGTTCTGGCCGGCGGTGCATCTGGGCCTTCCAGCGCTCTCCGCCTTCCAGATGCTGGAAGGCTTCGGGATGCTTTGTGCTCTGCTCATGATGCCTCCTCTGGGCCTGCTGTTGATCCGTGAGGGGAGGGTGCAGATTGCGCTCTGGTCAGCCGATCCCAACGGGCAGGCGATGAAGTTGCTCCAGCGTCAGCGAGCGGAACTTGCCTACTTGCGGGTACTGGCTGAGCAAGAGAACGACATCGACCACTCCTGGCGACACCTTTGGCGCGGAACGCTGCTTCCCGACGATGCCAATACAAAAGCTCTGCGGAAATACGCTGGTCCTGTCTCTTTCGCCTATGTGACACTCTCAACCTATCTGGGGATTCCACCTGCTTCACTGAATTATGGAGATGAACCCGTCAGTGCGGCGCCAGCGCAAGAAATCGCCAGCACAGCGCTACCGCAAGAAGAAACGCAGCACAGTGATGCACCTGAGACGCCTTGCTCGCCCTATCAGGTCTTTTTCTTTGGGCAAGCGCGCATGCGTGTCGTCGGTAAAAAGTGTGCTGAGATCTCGATCAAGTCCTGGCGCCAGCGGGCGTTACTGGCCTATTTAGGGCTGATCGCACGTGAAAAAGAAACACAGTGGGAGCATCTGGCAAATTCCATTTACGAGGAGGATTTCAAGGAAGGGAACAACCAGCGGTTGCAGGAAAGTCTCTACAGTGATGTGAAAGCACTGCGTAAGCTGGTTAGAGATGCCTGCTCACAAGCGAGAATTCCCTATATCGATCCCATTGAAGTCACCGGGCGTGGCCGAGGCGCCCGATATCGTCTCGCCGAAGCTTACGAGATCGTTGATCTCGCCAGATTTGACCATCTTGTGGAGCGTATGGACCAAATCAAGCAGGCATCCCCAATGACAGAAGATGTTTGGGGCCTGAGAGCGGAATATCAAGCCGTGCTCACTGCCTATGCCAATGGACTCCTGGGGCAACAAATACGGGAAAATCGCATTGGGAAGTGGGCCAATTCCTATTATCATGACTACCGGAACAAGTATCATCGCCTGCTGCACGACCTGGCGGAATATGAATATCGGGTGAGCGCTACACAGCAGGGGGAGGAACGCAAAGCTAGTTTGTGGCAGGCGGTCAAGCTCTATGAAGAGTGCGCGCTGCAAACGGCGCCGACCCAGCAGCCAGAGCGCAAAGAGGGCCAGGTAAGCGAGCATGCCCTGCGCCAATGCTTTCTCATCTATGGGGAACTGAGAGATCTAGCCGAGGTCCAGCATCTCAAGTCCCACTATTTCAGAACAATGAAACGCAGATTCTCTGATTGGGAACCAGAGCCAGAGACCGAGAAGGTATTTGAAGCTGTGACGCAAGCAAAAGAGAGGGACATTTACATTATAAAGATCGAGGAATTTCCACCTCAGCAGAATTGACGCCGGCCTTTGCCTTCACCTGACACCAGGAGCCGAATGCACAGAGGCTCCCTAGCGCCTCCCCCCGCTAATATCCTCCTGGAGTGAGGACAGAAGGGTAGCAGGCCGCTGTTTGAGGGATACCGGGGGAAAGACAGGAACGTTCTGCCTCGTGCCTCCTCTTTCGTGCATGACATATGTGCAGATCGCTTTCGGGTTGAAGGCTCACGGAAAAGATGCTATGCTCATGCCAGATGCTTCTGCTTACTCAATAGAAAGCGTGCCTGCCAGTAGATGTGCTGAAATGGAGATTGCACATGGTCAGGAAAACCCAATCGCCATCAGAGCAGCCAGGCCAGACAGTGGCAACGCAGGTCATTCTGCTGCAACCCAAATCCACGACGACAGACGAGGCCCTGGCTTCCCTCTTCAAAGGCGTGCAATCTTTGCACAAGCGCATTCCCCATCTCCTTGCTGTCTCCGCCGGCGAAAATCAGAGCACGCGTCATCGCGGCTTTACACATGGCATCCTGCTGCATTTTGTGGATGAGACGCATCTGCACAACGCCCTGGCCCATCAGGCTTACCTCGACCTGCAACAGAAGATCAGCGACCTGTGCGACCAGGCGGTGACATTTGAGATCCAGGAAAGGCTGCCGGTCATCGAGATACCGCCAGCCCAGCCGGCAGCACCTTCGCCTCCAGAGGAACCTGCACCAAAGCGAGGGCGGTCCAGGCAGCCAACATCTCAACCATCTCGCGCATCTGAGTCATTCAGGAGAAGAGAAGACGCCTGGCGCACGATCCCGATCAGAGAGATCGATCCCAGGCTCAAGAAGATCGTCATGGACCAGTTGGGCGTGGATGAAAGCGAGGTGGCGCCAAATGCTTCTCTGGTCGAGGACCTCAATGCTGATTCGCTTGATCTGGTCGAGTTTATCATGTCGGTGGAGCAAGCATTCAACATTGAGATCGCCGACGAAGATGCTGAGCTTCTCACGACGGTAGGCGAGGCGCAGGCGTTCTTGCAGGCGCATGGCAGACTCTAGCAACCCAGAGTACTATTTTCCCATAGAAAGATCGAGGAGTTTCCACCTGAGCAAAAGTAACGCCAGCCCGTGCCTCCATCCACAGCAGGAGCCGAACGCGCAAAGGCTCCCCATCACCGTCCTCTGCTGATATCGTCCTGGGGCAAGGACAGGGGGATATCAGGCCGCTATGAGAGCGATAGCAGGAGAAAGACAGCACGTTGCCACGCCGCAATCTACGAATTTGTCCTGTGGCTGCTTGTCCATCCCCTTGCGTACTTGCCTGAACGCCCTCCAGGTGACACCAGATTTGACACCATAGAGGCTCGATTTGAATACGTTTCATTTAGGACGTTTGGACAAAAATTCTACCTCTCCACGCTCGACTGGTTGAGGTACGAAGACATCCCCACCCCAGCAATAAGCCAGTAGGAATAGTAGGCTACTTCACATTTCTTGTGTAAGCAGGACCATAGCGCTCCTTTACACCAAAATGTATAGTACCTACGTAAGCGAAATCCATTCCTAAAAGATAGGAATTAAACATTCCTGGAAGGCAGGAATGCAAAAGGAGTTCAAAACATGAGTGGCAAAAAAGTACGCGTCGGAGTCATCGGTGTGGGCAACTGCGCCAGTTCTCTCGTCCAGGGTGTCCACTATTACCGTAATGCACAGCCCGAAGATTTTGTTCCTGGTCTGATGCATGTCGATCTGGGGGGCTATCACATTCGTGATATCGAGTTCTCCGTCGCCTTTGATATAGATTCCAACAAGGTTGGAAAAGATATCAGCGAGGCAATTTACGCGGCTCCCAACAATACATATCGCTTCGCTGATGTGCCGAAGCAGAACGCGATGGTCTATCGCGGTATGACCAACGATGGGCTTGGCAAATACCTCTCCAAAGTGATTACCAAAGCGCCAGGTCATACTTCCGACATCGTCAAGATCCTCAAGGATACCGGCACCGATCTCGTCGTGAACTACCTGCCGGTAGGCTCCGAAACGGCCACCAAATGGTACGTTGAGCAGGTCTTGCAGGCG
Organism: Ktedonobacteraceae bacterium; assembly: GCA_035294325.1. Taxonomy (GTDB): domain Bacteria; phylum Chloroflexota; class Ktedonobacteria; order Ktedonobacterales; family Ktedonobacteraceae; genus DATGLE01. The sequence goes on from DATGLE010000066.1 coordinate 6,436, forward strand.
GGTGTCGGCCTGGTTAACTGCATTCCTGTGTTTATCGCGCGCGAGAATTACTGGCAGGAGCGCTTTAAGGAGGCCGGCCTGCCGATGATCGGCGATGACATCAAGAGCCAGGTTGGCGCTACGATTGTGCATCGCATGCTGACACGTCTCTTCCGCGAGCGCGGCGTCAAGGTTGAGCGCACCATGCAACTAAACGTCGGCGGCAACACCGACTTCTACAATATGCTGGAGCGTGACCGGCTCGAATCGAAGAAGATCAGCAAGACCAACGCTGTCACCAGCCAGCTCGATTACGACCTGGGAGATGACAACGTGCATATCGGGCCTTCTGACTACGTTGCCTGGCTGCTGGATCGTAAATGGGCCTATATCCGCCTGGAAGGGCGCACCTTCGGCGATGTCCCGCTGAACCTGGAACTCAAGCTTGAGGTCTGGGACTCACCCAACTCCGCCGGTGTGGTGATCGATGCTGTGCGCATGGTCAAGCTAGCCCTTGATCGCGGCATCAGCGGAACGCTGGAAGGACCAAGCGCTTACCTGATGAAATCTCCACCCGTTCAGTACCACGATGAAGTGGCGCGTGCGATGACCGAAGCCTTTATTAATCAGCAGCCGGCGCCATCGGCGAAGGACGATGCCGCGCTCGATCATGCCAATGGGCACAAGGTCGAGCTAGCGCCGGACCGCTAACCCTCTGGCATTGGCAGACGCCGGAGACCGGGTGAAGTTTCACCTGGCTCCGGTTCTCCGCACTGGCGAAGTAAAAAAAAACGCAAGAGAGCCGTTCCCACTGTGCGGGTGCGCGCTTTATCACGCTCGTTGGGCCTGTGAAGTGCTTTCAGACCGTGATAATGAACTTTAACAATCAAGGTCGGAGATGCTCCTCCGTGCGTAGCTGCGCGATTTATCGCGCCTCGTCCCGTGTGGTCCCCGGGCGCGATAAATCGCGCAGCTACGTACAAAAGGATTGCCGATGCTGGTCGTTAAATCATTATCGTGCAGCTACTCACAAACGGCAACTGCGGGCACCTGCGCATGGGAACTGATCTGGTGTCTTTTATGCTTCAAGTGATCCTAGTGCGGTTGCACTGGAGCGGCTTGATCCGGTTCGGATGGTTTTGGTGCTGGATGCAGAAGTTCTTCACGGACAATCGTGACATCGGGCGGCGCGCTGATTCCAATCTTGACGCGCTCGCCCTCCACAGCCAGCACTGAAATGTTTATAACCCCAGCGAGCACAATACTTTCACCAACTTTTCGTCGCAATACAAGCATGCAAAGCTCCCTTCAACCAGAGGCATGTTCTAGGCGTCCCTGCTCTGCGACAAACGCCCGAAGAGGCGCTTCTTTCAGCGTGACCGCATATAAAGAGCATTGAACGTAGAGTTGTTACCATTACCAGATGTAAAGATAGTACAGAGAACCATACTATCAGTATAAGCGCCGGATCTTAACAGCGCCTACGGCGTTTTTTTTCTCACTGCATGATCGTCTGATTCTCATTACTTCTATCGGCATTTATCAGCCGGGCCTTCAGCGCAACATGCAATGATTCATTAAACATATACGAAACCTTCCGGCCAGTAGATGTATCCTGTGGCTTCAGTTTACAACATTTCCCTCCGAACTAAACCCTCAATGTCTCCTTCTGTGCCTGCCACCGGCTACGGCTTCCGATCTGACAACACTCTCCTCCTCTTCGTACCGATATGCACTCAACGCGCCGCGCAGGCGCATCACGGCCTGCATGTGCAGTTGACAGACGCGCGATTCTGAAATCCCCATGATCCTGCTGATCTCTTTCATGGTCAACTCCTCGCGATAGTAGAGGGAGAGTAGCGCCTGTTCGCGCTCGGGCAAGCGCTGCATGGCTGCGCTGAGCGCGGCCACCAGTTCCTGCCGCTCCACCTCCTCAGCAGGCCCATAGCTATTGTGATCCTCCAACAACTCGCCGAGCGAGGCTGCATCGTCCTCCTGCGCCAGAGAACTCAAGGGCGCATCAAGCGAAAGGATACTCGCGCTCGCTTCCATCAGCATCTGCCGGTAGCGCTGCGTCGAGACACCGATCTCCGCCGCCGTCTCCTCCTCCGTTGCGGGCCGCCCCAGTTGTTGTTCCAGCTTCGCTAACGCCGCCTCGATCTGCCGCATGCGCGCGACGGCTGAACGCGGCAGCCAGTTGAGTACACGTAATTGATCAATGACGGCACCCCGAATGCGCGCCGTCGCAAAAGCTTCAAAGCGGATACCCCGCCCGGGATCATAGCGATCAATGGCATTGATCAAACCGATCATACCATAGCTGACCAGATCTTCAGTCTCTAAAAGACCGGTGGACGGTATCCCTAACCTTCCCACAACAAAACGTGCAAGTGGCGCATAGGCTGTAATTAGCTCGTCACGCAACGCCGGGCACCTGGTTTCGGCAAATTCCTCCCAGATATCCCCCATCGTCGTCGATGCACCCATACGCTACTCCTTTCAGCATACAATACTGGTCGCCTGTTTACAACCCCCTATCCCATGACTAGAGTGTAGTGTGATCATGAGTGCATGCATATTGACATTGGTCCCGGCTTTGATGAACGAAGGTCCTTAAATAAAAGGCTTTAGTTTGCGGAGGAATAGTCGATAAAGAATTTCAGGCTACACGGTGCGCCTGCCAGCGCCTTGCTAACAGCCGAAGGCAGCCCTTGCTCTTGCCCTGTCCCCCAATCCGAGGAGGTACACATATGAAAGACTTCCAGCAGCCAGCTACGAATAGTTTTTTCGAGCAACAGCAACGACCACAACAGTCTTCCGGCTCCGGCGCTCGCTTCTTCGAGGCCGCAGCGGAACACGCGCAACTGAATATGCTGATCGAATCAGGATTCAAGTGGGACGAGGCGCTGAAACTACTCACACTGCGCGAACATCTTTACCAAAATAAAGAAATACGGCAGCGCATTGAGAATGATAATCGCATGCAATTCGCGCGCTGGTTATATCAGCAGGGAGAGATGGGGGAAGAATAACCAGCAAGGCCCGTTCTGCCTCGTCATCGGCAGAACGGGCCTTGCTGGTTATTCTTCAAGGTTGAATTGCTTATTATCCCCGTACAACATTTGCGGAGCGCCATTCGCAGGCCAGTATGCCGTAACGAAATCCCAACCAGGATCGGGAAGGCATCGGAAAGCAGGCCAGCCTGCTATCCTTCGCTGCGCTCACGATGACATGAGCCGGTCAAGATCGCTATACTTCATTATGTTCATATCATAAAATGATGAACGCAAAACACAGAACCTTATCACATCTGAATCCGGGGAGGAGCAATGGCAACATACAACCTCTGTATACTGGGTTTTGGTAACGTCGGGCGCGCGCTGGCCCGTCATCTGCTGGCGAAGACGCCAGAATTGCGTGGGCGCTACGGCATAGAGTGGCGACTGACCGGCGTGGCGACGCGGCGCCTGGGCTGGCTCGCCGACGCGCGGGGCCTCGACGTTGCGGCGCTGCTGGCGGGCGATCTGCCAGCAGCGCCGCAAGCGCTGAGCAATGTACGTGAATGGCTTGCCGCTGCGCGGGCCGACGTGCTCTTTGAACTCACTTCGCTCAATCCACAGACGGGCCAGCCCGCCATCGACCACATCCGCGCGGCCCTGGAATACGGCGCGCACGCTATCACGGCCAACAAGGGCACGGTTGTGCATGGCTACCACGAATTACTGGCGCTGGCGCAGGCAAAGGGCAGGCGCTATCTCTTCGAGGCTACCATGATGGCCGGAGCGCCGCTCTTTTCGCTCTTTCGCGATACGCTGCCCGCCGTTAAACTGCTGCGTTTTCGCGGTATCCTCAATTCGACGACGAATCTCATCATCGCGGAGATGGAGCAGGGCAGAAGCTTTGACGAGGCCGTGAAGAAGGCGCAGGAGATTGGCATCGCCGAGACCGATCCGGCTGCCGATATCGATGGCTGGGATGCGGCGGTCAAGGTCTGCGAGATCGCTACTGTGCTCATGGATACGCCTCTCAAGCTTGAGGAGGTGTCGCGCGAAGGGATGCGCGGCCTGAGCGCTGCGATGGTGCAGCAGGCGAGGGCCGCTGGCAGGCCGTTCAAGTATGTGCAGCAGGTTGAGCGTGTGAACGGCGGCGTGGTTGCCAGCGTTGGTCCGCAGCAGCTTGCCCTTGATGATCCGCTCATGGCAGCGAGTCCGTCTTCGCTGCTGGCACACCTGGAGATGGATATGATCCCCGGCCTGACGATCAACCTGCACATTCCCGCCTCGGGCACAGCTGGTCCCGACGTGACCGCCTACGACGTGCTCGCGGATTTTATTCGCGCCGTTGCATTGTAGGACGCGCCATTTCACTGTAGGGGCGCCGCGCAGCAAATCCGTCTTTCCGCAAACATCCGACATACATTTTTTGTGGGCATGAGCGGGCTTGCTGCGCGGCGTCCCTACAGAGGTTTACGGGGATTTCGTGTCGTCGCATGATTACGGCAGCCCGATCACTTTGAGATCCTGAGGATGCTCTACGGTGAAACGATACTCGATCTTCTGTTCGCCGCCGGGGGGCAGCGTAGAGCGCCATTTCAAGATCTCCAGTTTTGAGCGCTCGGCTGGCTGAGGCTGTATGGCCTGCACTCTGACTTTGACACGCTCGTGCTGGGAAACGGGCAGGTGATCGCGCACAGCAATGCTCCTGGGAAACGCTGTGTAGTTGTGCACGGTGATACGATAGGCATAGGTGATGCGGCGCATGTCGTTTTGCAAGAGGTTGCCCTTATCGACTGCGCGCTCGATTAGTTCGCGTTTAACCTTAATGGCATCTTCGATTCCCAGAAAGACTCTGAACTTCTCATTTGGCGCCGTCATCTTAATGCGCGTGGTGCCCACATAGTCCCCGCTCAGGAAAATGCTGGCTTCGCCCTCAAGCAGCACGCGCTCGGTGGTATTGATGATCGTGGCGCGCAGGTGCGCATTCTCTTCGATGGCCGGCGCGCTGACGTAATCGAAGGTGCAGGGCAGATTATCGCGGGCAATCGTCGTTTTGTGGGGCGAGTTGTCCGAGGGGATATCGACGGAGCGACCAACGCGAAAGAGGTAGGCAGGGCCGCTCTGCTCGACGGTAGCGGTAGTGATCTCGGCGGGGAGCGCCTGAGTCGTTGCAATGCTGCCATCTCCGGCCGCGGCGGGCATTGCCGCCGCGAAAAAGACACCCTCGCCCTCCGATGCGGCTCTGTTCATGCTCGCCATGTGCCGCGCGGCCTGGGCGCGCACCGGCATGGGAGGCGGCGTATAGACGTTGAGATACCAGGGATCGAGTTCGGGCAGCACAGCGGCCAGGCTGGGGCGGGCAGTAGAGAGCGCGAGGCTGACATTCTCCCAGCGCTCACCGGTGGACTGCTGCACCATGCCAACATAGCTCAACTCGACCTCACCGCCGTCCCCTTCGTCGTTCATCTGCACACGCACATCATATTGCGGATGCCACGAAGCGCCCATGACCAGATAGGAGAGTTCCAGCGCAAAATCGCCCTCCTGCTCTAATGCGACGCTGACAATAGCCGCCAGGCGATCCGCCAGCCCGGTTCCTTGCTTGCTGGCGAGTTCGCGCTTCTTCGCCGCCATGTCCTGCTCTACTTGCTTTCGCTGCACCTCCAGATCGAGCATAGCCTCCGCATCCTGCTGAGCCTGGTTACTCATAAAGCCGAGGAAATCGGCGCAATCCTGCGGCTTCATACGGCCCCAGGCCAGTCCCCGCGCGAAATCGTGTGCCTGCTCGCCAAGCGCATTCAGCCATTTCTGTCGCTTGCGAAGTGCGTCCTGGCGAGAACCAAGCAATTCATACTTGCGCTGTAATAGTTCAAACTCTGTCTGGAGAGTGAGCAAATCGGCCTCAGGTGGACGGCTGTGGAAGGCGGTGGTGATATCGACGTTGAGGATGCGCGTTCCCTGCGGTCCCTGGCCGGAAGCGCGCACCGATTCGCGCAGCAATTGTGGCAGGTTGTTGATGCGCAGTTCGTGTTCGCCCGCCGCGAGATGAATGCCGCCCCGCCGCGTGACGAGGGCGCGATCCGCATAGACGATAACTTCTGTAATGGGGGCTTCGAGATCGGTCATCGTTTTCCTCTTCCTGCTATGATTTCTCCTGTGTCGCTCTACTGCCATAGCATGTACGATTTTTATTGGAAGATGGTTCCTTACGTCTCAGGGAACGTCCGAGCAGCGCTTCCCAACATTACCGCGCACTCGCGCCTGCGGCGCTCGCCGAATATTTTATGTGGTGGGGGGACAGGCGCGGAGGATCCGCGCGAAGGTCTGACCAGCGAGGCGAGGCTGCTGAGAACCGGGCACCCCCCTATGAGAAAAAGGTACTTGCCTGCATATGCTGTAAATCTGAGGCGTGTGTACTCGCGAGGCGACGATGAGGGCTGTTACTGGCGCATCCCATCTTTTCTTTTCTATAAAGCTGCCGCTTGTTTCGCTCCTTTAGCGCTCTTATCGTCACCCATCATACTTTTGCAATATACCGAGAGAAGAGCATTTAGTGACGCCAGAGGAGGGTTCAGCATATGGTATATCTCAAGCGCGCCTCATTACTTGTTATGGGCCTGCTGCTTTTCGCCGTCGCGGCATGCTCCGGCAATGTTGGCGGCTACAGCGGGACAACGGGTGGTCAGGCAGCGCAGCAGTCCGCGCAGCAGAGCAGCCAGTATAATACGCGGATGCACGATCAGAGCAGCGGGCAGAAGGCCAGCCCGGCAACGAATAAGCAGAGCGGCATGCAGGTTGCCAGCCAGCAAAATTCTCAGAAGAGTAATAAAGGTAATGCGACCACCGTTATTCATACCGCGATGGTCACACTCAATGGCAAAGCCATGACCATCCTCACAACAGCGGGCGGGCGCACACTGTACTATCGCACCAGCGATCCCGCGCCTGCCTCCACCTGCACTGGAGCGTGCGCGAAGACCTGGCCGCCACTGATCGCCAGAGGCAAACTGATTGTCCCGGCCAGCTTGAAAGGGCATGTGAGCGTGCATAAGACCGCGAACGGCAACCAGGTCGAATTCAACGGCCACCCGCTCTATACCTATGCGGGCGATATGGCCGCCAGGCAGGCCAAAGGACAGGGATTGGGAGGCATCTGGTTCGTGGCCGCAATTATGCAACAGCAACAGCCGCAGCCGCGACAAACGCCACCGCCGCCGCAGCCAACCGGGACGCCACAGCCTCCCCACTGGTAACAGACAGGTTTATGAATGCAGGTGCGGCGCGTGCACGCGCCGCACCTGCATTCATAAACGCCGCATTTCCCGCAAAGGCTTCCCCCTCACTACCGCTTTTGACAAGAGTCGCAGAATAAGATAAAGTACAGGTGTTCAATTCATAACAGGCAGAAAAATGTCGAGTCGAGAGGGAGGCCGACATGTCAACGCCCGCGCGCAGGCAATACCTGCAAATCAAGAGCCAGTATCCCGATGCAATCCTGCTGTACCAGGTAGGGGATTTTTACGAAACCTTCGATGAAGATGCCTATATCGCCTCGCGCGAATTACAGATCGTGCTGACGAGTCGCTCGTATGGCGCCGAGAATGGTGAGCGCGTGCCGCTGGCCGGTATACCGCTGCATGCGCTGGAAAACTACGTCGGCAAGCTCATCCAGCGCGGCTACAAGGTAGCTATTTGTGATCAGGTGGGGGAAGTTGGCCGGGGCGTGGTGGATCGGGCGGTCACGCGCATCCTGACGGCAGGAACGCTCTCGGAGCCGAATCTGCTGCCAGCACGCCAGAATAATTATCTCGTTGCCATCGCCTCGGCGCGCGTACAGACCGCGCTGGCAGCCGTCGATGTCAGCACCGGCGAATTCATGGTCACATGGTTTCGCCCCGACGAATTGCCGGTAGCACTTGACGCCGAACTCCAGCGTCTCGCCCCCGTCGAATGCCTGCTCGTCGAGGGCAGTGATCGCGAGGCATATCCCGCTTTCGCCAGTACAGTCACAATCACGCCCTGCCCGCCCCACTTCTTCGCGCACGAGGCTGCCACGTCTCGCCTGTGCCGGCATTTTGGCGTGCAATCGCTGGAGGCTTACGGCTGCGCTCAGGCTCCGCAGGCTATCGCCGCTGCCGGGGCGATCATCGCCTATCTCGAAAAGATGAACCCGGCGCTGCTCTCGCTGCTCACCGGTCTGCGCTCCTATCGCACAACGAACTATATGGCGCTCGACGCCCACACACAGCGCAACCTTGAACTGCTCCAGGGCACACGCAGCGGCACGACACTCGGCAGCCTGCTGAACGTCCTGGACCGCACGATTACGCCGATGGGCGCGCGACAGATGCGCAAGACGATCACACAGCCCCTGCTCGATCTGAACCAGATCGATGCGCGTTTGAACGCCGTTGAGGAACTTTACGAGAGCCTGGCGCTGCGCAGCCGCCTCACGATGTCTCTGCAAGGATTGGGCGATCTGGAGCGTATCGCCGGGCGTGTACGCTATGGCCGGGCTGTGCGCAACGAAGTGCTGGGCCTGCGCGACTACCTCGATGTCATCCCTACGCTGCGCGATATCCTGCTGGGCTGCGAGGCGCCGCTGCTGCGTGAACTCGCCGATCAGCTCGATCCATGCCCGCAGATCACAGACCTGGTTGATCGCGCCCTGATGCGCAGCGGGGAGGAGGAAGAAGACGGCGACGACGGGCGCATGATCCGCCCTGGCTTCCATCCCGCGCTCGACGAACTCTTCGCCTCGATCCGCGATTCACGGCGCTGGATGGTCTCGCTGGAAGCTCGCGAGCGCGAGCGCACCGGCATCAAGAAGCTGAAAGTTGGCTTCAACAAGGTCTTCGGCTACTATATCGAAGTTACCAATGCTTATGCCAATCTCGTCCCGTCCGACTACACGCGCAAACAGACGCTCGTCGGCGCCGAGCGCTTCATTACCCAGGAGCTTAAAGAGCACGAAGCGCGCATTTTGAGCGCCACGGAGCGTATTGAAGAGATGGAGCGCAGCATCTACGCCGACCTCCTGCGCCAGCTCGGCGTCTTCTATCCCCAATTGATGGCGACGGCGCGGGCCGTCGCTCAGGTCGATGTGCTGCTGAGCTTCGCCGAGGTCGCAGCCCATCAGGGCTACGCGCGACCTGTGCTTGAGCAGGGACACATGTTGGAGATCGAGGGCGGGCGGCATCCGACTGTTGAGTTCGCGCTCGACGGCGATACATTCATTCCCAACGATACGCATTTAGAGGCCGAGGCGGGCACGCGCATTCTCCTGCTGACCGGGCCGAATATGGCAGGAAAATCGACGTATTTGCGTCAGGTCGCTTTGATTACCCTGCTGGCGCAGATCGGCAGCTTTGTGCCCGCTCGCCGGGCGCGTATCGGGCTGGTGGATCGCATTTTCACGCGCGTGGGAGCCGAGGACGATATCGCGTCGGGCAAAAGCACCTTCATGGTCGAGATGGAAGAGACGGCGGCGATCCTGCGTCACGCGACGCGCCATAGTCTCATCATTCTCGACGAAATCGGGCGCGGCACCAGCACTTATGACGGCCTGGCTATCGCGCGCTCCGTCGTCGAGCACCTGCACAATGAGACCGGCGCGCGCACCCTCTTCGCCACGCACTACCACGAACTGGCGCCACTGGCCGGCGCTCTGCCCCACCTCAAGGTCTACACCATGGAGATCAGCGACGATGGGCACGGCGGCATCGTCTTCCTGCATCGCGTCGTGCCCGGCTGCGTCGGGCGCAGCTATGGCGTCCACGTCGCGAAGCTGGCCGGCATGCCACCGAGCATCGTCGAGCGCGCCGAGACTGTGCTGAAGCAGTTGGAGAGAGATGGCAGCGCCGCTGGTATCATCCTGAGCGGCAGCGAAGGACCCGGGGCCAGGACTGCGGCTCCTTCGCTGCCGCTCGGGATGACACATTTATCCTCTCCAGGGGGTCTAAACGGGCATGGAGCCAGAGTTACTGAGCAACCGGGACGCTACGAGTGGCAGAGCGAGGAGGCCCGCCAGGTCGCTGCCAGCCTCATACAGACGCAGGACGCGCCCGATCTGGACAGCATTGACCTGTGCGCGATCACACCGCTCGACGCCCTCAATTTGTTGTTCCTGTTGCAGAGGAAGAGAAACAGGCATCGCTCATGAGCCAGCTATACGATCAATCCACACTGCATAGCATATCAACATCGCGCAGTCCGCTGCTCACCCTGCCCCCCGGCGTTGCGGAGCGCATCGCGGCGGGCGAGGTCATCGAGCGACCCGTCTCGGTTGTCAAAGAGCTGGTCGAGAACGCGCTCGATGCCGGCGCGCATGATATTCGCCTGGAGATGCGCGGCGGCGGGCTGCACCTGATCCGCGTCAGCGATGATGGCTATGGCATCCCCGCCGACGAACTTGAGCGCGTTTGCGAGCGCCATACGACAAGCAAGATCAGCAGCGTCGAGGATCTGAGCCGCCTGCATACGCTGGGCTTTCGCGGCGAAGCGCTTGCCAGCATCGCCGCCGTCTCGGAGATTACTATTCTCAGCCGGCCCATAGAGACCGCTCTGGCGGGCGAGGAGCAGCCCGCCGACTGGATCACGCTGAGCGGGGGCGAAATTATCCAGCGTGGACGGCGCGCGCGGTTGCCCGGTACGACGGTCACGGTGCGCGACCTGTTCTACAACGTGCCCGCGCGCCTCAATTTCATGCGCGGCTCACGTACCGAGAATAACCATGTCATGCAACTATTGCAGCGCTATGCCGCCGGCTACCCGGCACTGCGTTTCAGCCTGGTGATCGATGATCGCACGGTGCTGCAAACGAGCGGCAGCGGCGATCTCGCCACCACGCTCTCCGAACTCTATCGCCTGCCGCTCAACGAACTGCTCTATCCTGTAGAGGCGAGCGATGGCGCACATTATCGTATCCAGGGCTACATCGGCAACCGTGTGCTGGCACAGCCCACACGCCAGTATGTGATGCTCTTTGTCAACGGGCGCCCGGTGCGGATCCGCGCCTTACAGGAGGCGCTTGAACAGGGCTATCGCAGCCTGCTGCCGAGAGGGAAACATCCCCTGCTGGCGCTGCACCTCATGATCCCGCCGGAGGAGATCGACGCCAATGTACATCCCGCCAAGCTGGAGGTTCGCCTGGCCTGTGAGGAGACCGTAGGAGCAGCCCTGACGCAGGCCATACGCTCCATCCTTGAGCGCAGCCCGGCACATCCCGAAACGATGCGTTTCCCCGGCCCGGCGCTGGCGAATCAGCGCCGCCTGCCCGGCCCGCACCGGCACGGGCTGCGCGTCGCGGAGTCCGCGGAGGGCTACCACGCCGGATCAGCGCCCACGGGAACGCCGGAGGCAATCTCCAGCCTGCGCCCGCTGGCGCAACTGCAACAGGCCGTGATCCTTGCGGAAGCGCCCGATGGCAGCCTCTACCTGATCGACCAGCATCGCGCGCACGAGCGCATCATCTACGAGCACCTGCGCCATACCTACGCGGGATGCTCGCATGAAGGCCAGGAAGAGGCACTGAACGCTCATATGCTGCTGGAGCCGGTGATCGTTGAAATGAAGCGGCACCAGGCGGAACTGCTTGAGCAGCGCCTGCCGATGCTGCGCGGGCTGGGCCTGGAATGCGAGCGCTTCGGCGGGCGCAGCTTCCTGGTGCGCTCGGTGCCGAGCGGCGAAGGCGCCGAACAACTGGCCTCTCACCTGCACGAACTGGTGACGATGGCAGCGGAGGATAGCGCCGATTGGGAGGATCACCTGCTCATTGCCCTGGCATGCCGCTCCGCGCTGCGACGCGGGCGCGAACTGGGACCGGGCGAGCAGCTGGCTCTGCTCAAAGCGCTGGCTAACACTGCGGCTCCGGCAGCCTGCCCGCATGGCAGCCCCATCCTTCTGCACTACAGTCGCTCATTCCTGATCGACAAATTCGACTGGTGAAGAATAGGTCAGGTGAACCCCACGCCTGAAGGCAGGGGTCTCCTGCGCCTATAGGATGAAAAGGCTTGAGCCGGCAGCGCCGGCTCAAGCCTTTTTGCGTCATTTTTTGAACAGAAACAACGGGAATTACTGAAAACGGCTCGTATCAGCGCAGGGTCTGGCCGTCGTCTTGTAGATCGATCCCCAATCATCGGGCGGCGTCAGAGCCTGGGCATTATCTACCACACCGGAAACGCAGGGTTTCAGCAGGTAGGTGCTCTCTACCTGGAACATCGGGATCCAGCCAACATCATTCACGATGTTCTGCTCGATCTGATTGTACTGCTGCATGCGCGAGTTGAAGTCGAGGTTGACATCGGCCTGCTGCATCAAGCGCTGGTTGGCCTGCTGCTCGGCATTGTACGGCCCGTTGTTCTGGCCGTAGTTGCTGCTGTTCTTCGTCGCATTCTGACTGAAGAGCAGCGTAATCCAGTCCTGCGGATCGGGATAGTCGGCATACCAGTCGCTGGCCCACATCTGAGGCCCTTTGGGATTATGCGCCGCCCCGTCAACATCGGCGAAGAACTTGGAGCGGTCTTCGATCTGGATCTTGACGGTTACGCCGAGCACGTTCTGCCACATCTGCTGAAGAGCTGCATGCTCATGCTCGGAATCAGTTCCACCAACATTGGTCGCCAGGAGCGAGACCTGCGGGAAGGTAGCCAGCGTAAGGCCCTCCTCTTTCAGCCCTTGCTGGAAGAGCTGCTTCGCCAGTTGAGGGTCGCCGCTCGTCCCCTTGACGCCGCCGGGGCCGGTGAGATTGGGATTGTAGCCAGGCATGCCCTGCGGCACAATATGGTTCGTCGGCATCAACGTGCCCTTGAAGATATTGTTGGCAATCAGATCTTTGTTGATTGCCAGCGCGAACGCCTGGCGGATCTTGATGTTGTCGAACGGCTTCGTCAGGTAGTTCAGCCCCAGGAAGTCAATCGCCAGCAGCGGAAACTGGTGGAACTGGTGGTCGGGGAGACTCTTCACCTGCTGAAGCACGTCGGAAGGAAAGTCCGATGTATCGACGCGGTTGACCTGGTAGTCTTTGTAGGTAGTATCGGAATCGGCATAGAAAGGCTCAACGACCTTGCGCAACTGCGGCCTGGGGCCGTAGTAGTTCGGATTGGGCACGAACTCGATTTCCTGACTGGGCGTATAACGTGAGACCTTCCAGGGACCATCACCGCCGCCCTCGGTCAGATGATGGGTAAAATCAGCGCCGTATTTGTCGATCAGGCTTTTCTCCACGACATATGAGGAAGGATAGGTCAGCGTATCCAGGAAGTAGGCCGCTTTCTTGTTGGTCACGATTACGACGGTAGTATCGTCGGGCGTCAGAATGCTATCGCCGATAATGGTCTTGATCTGACCGCTGTTGAGCTTATCCGAGTCTTTGATCAGGCCCAGATAAAACGGGGCGGAGCCGGACCTGGTGGCCGGTTGCAGCGCGCGATCAATGCTATAGGCGACATCCTTCGAGGTGAGCGGCGTGCCATCGCTGAACTTGAGATTCGGCTTGAGCTTGAAGGTCCAGGTCAGCCCATCGGAACTCACCTGATAGGATTGCGCGAGCTGATTATGGATCTGTAGCTTATCATCGAGCGTCACCAGGCCGGTAAAGACCATATCGACGGCTGCGATAGAGGGAATATCCGATGCCAGAGCCGGATCAAAGGTCGTGATGTCCGCTGATCCCTCAATCGGCGAAACATAGATCTGCTGGCTATCCGGCGCTTTAGACGAGTTCGGCGTTTGCGGGGTGGTCGCGCCACCCCCGCAGGCGGCGAGCAGCAGCGCCAGCAAGCCGAAAAACGACGACAAAAAGCCCCGGGTAAATTTCTTGCCAGGCCGCATGTAAACTTCTCCCTTCTGTGCAATGAAATACTACGTCAGGCAGGAATGATAATTTCTATGCGTATTATAACATATAGCTTGTTAGATTTCATCAATTTCCATCGCTGAGATCTAGACCTCTAGATCTGCCGGCTCCCCCACTATACGATATACGCATCAATACCATCTTTCCCTCACATCCACAGGCATGTTATAATGGGAGCGTCTACTAAATTCAGGAAAGGGAATTTCGTGGGGACATCCCACAGCCCATCGGGAGGTTGCGCCTCCTGCACCTCTGCTAATGAAAATCATGAGCGTCACACCGCGACCAGCGGTCCGATCATCACCACAAATTCATAACCATCAGAAGATCGACCTGCTCGCGCTTACCCTTCCGCAACTGCAACAGTGGATGGTCGAGCGGGGCGAGGCGGCGTTTCGCGCCCGCCAGGTCTACAACTGGCTCTACCAGCACCTGGCCGACGATTTCTCGGCCATGACCAATCTGCCACAGAGCCTGCGTCAACGACTGGCGCAAGAGGCGCGCATCGGTCCCCTGATCGTGCGCAGCGAGCAGCACTCGAAGGATGACCGCACGCGCAAAGTTCTACTGGAACTGGCGGACGGGAAATTGATCGAGTCGGTGCTCATGCTCTATCCGCCGCTGGGGGAGTCCAGCGCGCGGGCCACTGTCTGCGTCTCCAGCCAGGCCGGGTGCGCCTACGGGTGCACGTTCTGCGCAACGGGACAGATGGGCTTTGATCGTCACCTGAGCGCGGGGGAGATCGTAGCCCAGGTGCTTCTCTTCGCGCGCGAACTGCGGGCGGCGCCGTGGAGCGCGGCTGGCCTGCCCGGCAGCAAGCCGATTGACCACATCACCAATATCGTGCTCATGGGCATGGGGGAGCCGCTGCATAACTATAACAACGTCCTGCAAGCCCTGCGCATTCTGAACAGCCCCGAAGGCTTCAACCTGGGAGCGCGCCACATGACGGTCTCGACGGTTGGACTCGTCCCCGCCATTCGCAGGCTGAGCCAGGAGCCGCTACAGGTCAACCTGGCGATTTCGCTGCACGCGCCAACCGATGCCCTGCGCAGCCAGACCATGCCCATCAACCGCAAATACCCGCTCAAGGAACTGCTCGCCGCCTGTCAGGATTACATCGCGGCCACCGGGCGGCAGGTCACGTTTGAATACGTACTGCTGGCTGGCGTCAACGATACGCCCACCCACGCGCAACAACTCGCGGCCCTGCTTGCGCCGCTCAGGCAGTTCGCCCACGTCAACTGTATTCCGGTCAATGCAACGGAGGCCAGCTATCGTCCGCCCACGCCCGACGCGATGCGCGCATTTCGCGCAGTTCTCTTCGAGCACGGGGTGAGCAATAGCGTGCGTGCGGAGCGCGGCGACGACATCGCCGCCGCCTGCGGCCAGTTGCGCACGCGCTTTGTTAAGGGGAAAATTTGATTGCTGGAGATCTATCCCGCGTAAGACGAAAACACCCCGCGCAAGACGGGGGCAAGGCCCGTCTCTACATGTCGGCAATGTAGAGACGGGGCTTGCCCCCGTCTTGCGTGCCCCCGTCTCTACATGTCCCCGTCTTGCAAAACACGCTTTATCCGTAGGATCACCAGGATTAGCGCGCTTTGGGCAGCTTGCTCAGTGTGCGCAGACAGCGCGTGCAGATATTTACCATCTGCTGCTTGCCGTTGATCTCGACACGACGGCGGTGCACATTGAGCACCCAACGGCGGCGTGTACGGTGCTGCGAAAAAGGCACATTATTGCCGTACATAGGTTTGCGCTCACATATATCACAACGACCCGCGGCCATAACTCTTCTCCTCCCGTGATTTTTGTTGATTCTCAGCGGGGCCTCTGGTATACTACATCCGTGAAACCCGTGGAGCGATCTGACAATTCCAAACGTTATGTGAGTATACCCGATATGGCTTGATTTGGCAAGAGAGATAACCCGTATGCATACGCCAAAGACATCCGCTATTCACCTCGAGCATGGCTCGCGCCCTCCTGGTAAGATCGAGGTCCTTCCCAATGCCATTCATACCATCACGGTCCAGGCTACCAGTGAATGTTATGGTGTGCTGGGGATTGCCGCTCCGCGCCTGCGCGGCGGCGAGGCGGTCCTGCTCACAGGCGAGCAGAGCAATCAGGGAGTGCGCGTACATATTATCGACGACCAGCTAATCATTGATGTCTATGTCGTATTAGAATATGGATTGCGCATATCAGAGATCGCCCATAACATTATGAGCAGCGTCAAGTTCTCTATAGAAAGGATGCTGGGCATCCCGGTTGTCCAGGTCAACGTGAATGTCCAGGGGCTTATGCACGGTCCGGTTGCACAGGGAAAGAGTGAAGCAAAAAATCAAAGGTAGCAAAGCTGCTATGCAGGAACAAACAGTACGCCCAGGCCGGCAGCGGCAGCGCCGCATCAGCGTCTTTGATGGTCAGGACCTCAAGAAGTCTATCCTGGCGGGTGCGGCATGGCTGGAGGAGCACAAGGAAGCCATCAATGCGCTCAACGTCTTCCCCGTGCCCGATGGCGATACCGGCTCGAATATGTCGGCCACCATGCAGTCCGCCATTCGCAATATCGCTAAAAGCAGCGAGACCTCCGCCAGCGACATTGCCGCCAGGTTAGCGCACGATGCACTGCTCGGCGCGCGCGGAAACTCCGGAGTGATTCTCTCTCAGACGCTGCGCGGGCTGGCCGCCGGCCTCGCCGGGAAAAAGACATTCACCGCTCCGGACCTCGCCGATGCCATGCAGGAGGCCGAGCGCCTCGCTTATCGCGCCGTTATCAAGCCGGTAGAGGGCACGATCCTCACCGTTGTGCGCGAGAGCGCCGCGGCGGCCAGGCACAGCGCTGAGCGCGGCGATGATCTCGTCGCCTTGATGCAGGAGGTAGTCAACGCAGCTCGCCAGGCCGTCGCGCGCACCCCCGATCTGCTCCCCACGCTCAAGCAGGCGGGTGTCGTTGACGCCGGAGGGCAGGGCTTCTGTACCATTCTGGAGGGGGTATGGCGCTATATGCGCGGAGAGGCGGGACCGGCGGCCTCGCCGGCCACGCCGTCAACGGCGGAGCCTGCTGCGCGGAAGGGGCGCGTCTCCATCGAAGAGGAATATGGCTACGAGGTCGTCTTCCTGCTGCGCGGCTCTGGCCTCGATGTCGAACGCATCAGGCAAACGATCATCGATATGGGCGGCGTCTCCACCGTCGTCGCCGGGGATGAGAAGCTGTTGAAGGTCCATACACACACGCCCACCCCCGGCAAAATCCTCGACTACGGCGTCAGCCTGGGCAGCCTGCTCGATATCAATATCGAAAATCTCCAGGAGCAGAGCCTGAACTACGCGGCGGAGAGCGCCGCCGAGCACGCGGCGGAGGAGGAGAACCGTACAGAGAGCGAGACCCCCCGGATCGCAACCGTCGCCGTTGTCTCAGGTGCAGGCTTCGAGAAGGTCTTCCAGGGGCTAAAGGTCAGCGCCATCGTCCCCGGCGGGCAAACCATGAATCCCAGTATCGAGGAGTTGCTCTCAGCCGTCGAATCGGTGGCGGCGCAGCAGGTCATTATTTTACCAAACAATGGCAACGTCATCATGAGTGCGGAGCAGGTGAGCGGATTGACGCAGAAAGAGGTGTGTGTTGTTCCCACAAAGACGCTCTGCCAGGGTATCGCGGCGCTGCTGGGCTTTAATTACGAGGCCGACTTCGCTATCAACTGCAAGACCATGACCGAGGCTGCGCGGCACATTCAGACGGCAGAGATCACCACAGCGGTGCGCTCCGCTCAGATAGGGGGTGTCCATGTGCGCGAGGGCGATTATATCGGCGTCATTAACGGGGACCTCGCGGTTGCCGGGCAAAACATGGACCTGGTTATTCAGGACACCTTACAACGGATGCACATCGACAACTATGAGATCGTGACGCTCTACTACGGCCAGGATGTCAATACCGAGCAGGCCCAGGAGATCGCCCGGCGTATCAAGCAGGCACATTCGCATCTGGAGATCGAAGTTGTGAATGGAGGACAACCCTATTACGCCTATATCTTCTCAGCAGAATAAAAACATAGTATTTGGAGGCGCGTCATGACTGTTCGCATCGTGACCGATAGCACCGCTGATCTCCCCTTAGAGCAGGCCGAAGCTGCTGGCATCACCGTCATACCGCTGACTGTCTTCTTTGGCGAAGAATCCTATCTTGAAGGCATAGAGCTTGATAACAAGGGCTTTTACGAAAAGCTGGCCGCAAGCAAGGGCCTTCCTCGCACCTCGCAACCCTCGCCCGCCGCCTTTCAGGAAGCCTATACGCGTCTCATCAACGAGGGGGCCGATGGCATTCTCTCCATCCACCTCTCGGCAAAGTTGAGCGGCACGTATCAGTCGGCCTGCACAGCGCGCGATACGCTTCCCGGCGATCTGAAAAAAGTCCCTATCGAGGTCGTGGATTCACGTAGCGCCAGCGCGGGCATAGGCGGGGCCGCGCTCCTGGCAGCGGAAGAGGCGCGTCAGGGCCGCGACCTGGAAACGATCAAAAACCTTGTGCTTGACCGCCTGGCGCGCACACGCATCCTGGCGGTGCTGGATACACTGGAGTACATCCGGCGTGGAGGGCGCATCGGGGCCGCGCGAGCGATGCTCGGTAACATGCTCAGCGTCAAGCCCATCATCGCGCTCAAAGACGGCGAGGTCATCCCCGTAGAGCAGCCGCGCACGCGCAGCAAAGCCTATGCACGCGTGGCACAACTGGTCGAGGCGATGGGACCACTGGCGGACCTTTCGATAGTCGAGGCCAGCTCGGAAGTTGGACAGGAACTCGAGCAGGCGCTCTCACCGGTTTATCACGGAACAATCGCTCACTATAAACTGGGCGCCGTGCTGGGAACGCATACCGGTCCCGGCACCGTCGGCGCCGTCGTCGTCACACAATAGGGACGCGACGTGACACACGCAGCGTGAAATCTTATCTTCAATCAAGCCTCTGCGTGGCTCCGCCGCGTCAGGAAGAGGTGATGTGCAGCAGGACAGGCGCTTCGCGCCTGTCCTGCTGCACATCACCTCAAAGGCGAGAGCCGCAGGCGCGAGCCAGTTCCATGCGCAGGCGCGCTTTAAAGCGGCAAACAGCCATTGACTATCCTAAAACTGTCACGTACAATAGTAATAATAACAGAATCAAGCTGGCGAATGACTCAAGGCAGATGAGCGCGTCTTGTCTCGCTATAGCGGCGCTTCATAAGCGCGTGCAGTTACGCGAAACAATCCGGCAGAGCAAAGCGTGTTCTCTAAAAGGGCACCCTTCATGGATGTCTCCTTTTCTGTAGTATGTAGTTTCGTTTTTGTGAATGGGTGAGCTGCGAAAGTTCTACCCAGGACAAGATGTTCATTGGAACTGCCATCAGGAATGGCGTAGACTACGAAGGAGGAACGACTGTGGGAATGTTACGGGTGATGTCACGGCGTGGCGACGACCGTGTCACCTGGGACGAGCAGAAAGTTCTGGTCGGGGATCCCGAAGCACTGGCTGCTGTCCGGGAAGCTGAAAGAATCTTCGCGCAAGAGCGAGCAAAGGGCGCGACTGCCTTCCGCATCGAGACCGGGAAACCATCACAGCGGATCGACCAGTTCGACGCCACCGCTGAACAAATCGTCCTGGTTCCACGAGTCGTTGGGGGATGAACCTGGCCTCTCAGGCGCTGACCGCCCTGTGCTGGATTGTTATTGTCCTCGCTATCTCACCGATGGTATGGCTTATTCTCCAGCCATACTTCAAGGGGTGGTCGCGCGCCGAGCGACGAGCCACTGATCTGTTACGCGATACGCTCACGCCTGAGCAATTCCACCAGCTTACCTGGCGGGGCTACCTTGAGATTCCTAGCCCCACGGCTCCACAGCGCATCTATCGTGTACCAAGAACAAAGGGCTACGTCCAGGTAATAGAAAATGGTCGCGCGATCATGCGGCTGTGCTTGCAGCCGGTTGAGTGTTTGCCCGATGCGGATGTGGTGGTACTGCATAAGCTTATGATCGAGGCGAATGAGGAGACCTATCTTCAGAAGGCAAACAAGTACTTCTGTGTTGACTGATCGTGCGGGCCAGGGGTGAGCGCGCAGGGGAACCGGCAGCCGCTGATGCAGCCCCGCCGGTTATCCTGCGCGCTCACTCCTGGTCTTCTTCATCTTCATCTTCAATACGGATAATCTCCAGGTGGCCGTTCTGCTTCAAACACGCGTGCGGCCCATCTTCAAGCGGCGCTCCACAGAGCGGGCAGACCGGGCGGCCCCGCGAAACCACCGCGCTTATCAGGCGTGTGAGTTGCCGGGCGTCATCGCGTGTAAAGCTGAAAGAGACTGCATCTTCCTCACGCATCAGC
Source organism: Ktedonobacteraceae bacterium (assembly GCA_035294325.1). Classification (GTDB taxonomy): domain Bacteria; phylum Chloroflexota; class Ktedonobacteria; order Ktedonobacterales; family Ktedonobacteraceae; genus DATGLE01. The sequence goes on from DATGLE010000066.1 coordinate 26,624, forward strand.
AGTTGGGGCCTCTCGTCCGGCCCCAGCACGATATCCAGCGGCGTCGCGCTCAGCACAAATGTGTCATGACGCTCATCGTAGCCAAGCTTCATCTCTCCCACCTGGAAATCGTAGGTAGCGGGCAGCGGAAAATCATCGGGCATGCCCTCCGGCGCCGGTTGACTGCCGGCACGCGCCTCGACGCGTAAGACCTGCCCCTCGGTCAGTTGAGCCAGAAAGCGATCCAGCGCCAGCGATAAGTTATTGAGTTGTCCCTTTTCCATCCACATGATGACGGAACCGCGTGTACTCCGCGCGAAGAGACGAAAGCGCCGCTGGCCGGGCTGACCCACGGCGTCAGCGCCAAGCACACTTACTGGCCCCAATTCTCTACTCATAAACACTCACCTTACCTCTCTCCAATATACATCAATTAGTGTCTGATTCCCGATCCGAGCGCTTGCTCGCGCCTGCAACGCTCGCCTTATCTGATGTGTTGTAGGGAAACATGCGCGAAGCGCATGTTTCCCTACAACACATCAGATTCACAGTGCGGCGGAGCCGCACGAACATCCGGCCAGGGAGAGCAGGAACACTGAGCATCGGACACCCTTAATACCCCCGCTCTGGATCGTAGCGGTTCTGCAATGGCTCACCGGCACGATAGCGGCGAAGATTATCAGCGAATAGCGCTGCAAGGCGCTGCTCATAGTGAACGCTCACCCCCGAAATATGAGGAGTCAGGATGACGTTGGGCAGCGAGTACAACGGGCTGTCCTGGGGCAGCGGCTCCTCCTCGGCTACGTCGAGGCCCGCTCCACCAATCCACCCTTCCTGCAAGGCACGGATCAGCATCTTCTCGTCAACTACGTGTCCCCGCGCGATATTGACCAGATAAGCATGTGGCCGCATGGCTCGCAGTTCAGCCTCACCTATGAGTCGCCTGGTCTGCGCGGTCAGAGGTACAGCCAGCACAACGTAGTCGCTCTCACCAAGCATTTCGCGCAGGCGCGAGGACGGATAGAGTTGATCTACATCGGGATCGCGCTCACCCTCGCTCACCGAGCGGCGCGTTCCCAGCACACGCATACCAAACGCTCTCCCCAGATGCGCGACGCGCCGCCCGATACGGCCCAGGCCGACGATTCCCAGCGTCTGATCTACCAGTTCGCGCCCTCCCAGCTTATACCAGTTCGCGCTCAACGGCCAGACGCGGCGGTCCTGTAGACGCACCATTGCCGGCCATGTACGGTTAAACATAAGCATGCTGCCAAAGACGTATTCGCCGATGGTCGTGGCATTAATACCCGCTGCACTCGTTATGATGACGCCGCTATCTCTCTCCAATATACCCGACGGTTGCAGGCTATCAACTCCGGCGCCCGCCGCCTGGAGCCAGTTCAGATGAGGGGCCAGTTCACGCCAGTTGTTCGGCACCCAGTACGAGCACAGAACCTCGGCCTCCCGCAGATGGGACAGAAATGTATCGGTATCCGTTACGCAGAGGATATCCATTCCAGCCGCCTCTCGCAAAGCCTCCTGCGAAGTTCGGGAAAATGGAAATGCGCTTATCACCTTCAAGCCTTCGGTCATACTATAATGATCTCCTTAACATACGTGCTGCATCCGCTTATCCCCTAAAGTCTATACGAAATCATGGCTCTGTGGCAATAGGCAAGTTACGCACGAGGCTCGATGGGTGCTGGCGGCTGCCTGCCGCGAGCAGGTGGCATGATACAGTCTGTACATTGACGCCGCCATAGCTTAAAATACTTGTGACTCTCGCTATATTAGCATCGTACAATAGTAATTAGAACTCAGGCGCTGCCGCTAGCAAAGACAAATGTCCCAGCCGGTTGCAACAACTCCGTGAGAGACGTTAAATAATAAGGTCCCTTTACATTCCGCAAAAATATGCATACGTTTATAACCGTCAGTGTCTATCTATAGAGCAACTTACTTTAATGAACATAGAGGAAAGAAGCATGGTATTCAATAACATGGGAGGTCGTAATGGCTCGATTGCGCAAATGCAACCGCAGGGAGGTCAGCCACGGCCCGCACCCGCACCCGCGCCCGGATGGCGGGACATCCCCCTGCAACAACCGCCATCGAAGCGAAAGCGGCAGCGGCGCCTGATCACTTTCTTAATCATTGTCCTGCTTTTCCTGATTATCTTCGCGGCTCTACGTGTAAGCGCAATCGCCAGCGGCGCCAACGATCAATTACTGGTTCATATCGGCAATCAGCAGGTAGCCACACTTGATCTGCGGCAGAGCTTCCCGATCAGCCCCTATCTATTTGGAACGAATGTGTTTCCTCTTCATGACTCAAGTTCACTGGACAGCCCGTTCTCTGGCTTTATGCCCGACACGTCGCTGATGCGCAACGGCCTGCGATCAGCCGGTATCAATCTTCTGCGCTACCCCGGCGGCAACTGGGGCGAACAGCACATTCTCTCGCAGAGTCAGCTTAACGACTTCAGCAAATTGCTGACTCAGACCAATGCCCAGGGCATGCTCCAGGCACACCTCTCCGGCCCCGTGCCGGACCAGGCCGGCGTCCTGCAACCACAGGGTATGAACAACAGTCTCGCCTCCAGGGCCAACCTCGCCGCCCAGTGGGTAAACTATATGAACAAATCCAACAATGGCCTGCATCCCGTCCTCTTCTGGACTGTTGGCAACGAGCCTGATCGCCTGATCGATCCGCTGACAAAGAAACCGTATACCGTTGCCGACTATGTGAACGCCTTTATCCAGTTCTCCAGAGCCATGCACCAGGCCGATCCTCGGATCAAAGTTTTCGGACCGGAGATCAGCCAGTTCTTCGGCGTTGGAGCCGGCCCCTTTGATGCCACAAAGCACGCGTGGATGGACAGCTTCCTCCAGGGCGTAGGAGCCTATGAGAAGGCGCATTTCGGCAAAGATCTGTTCTATCACCTGCTCGATGGCGTCTCGTTTCACTTCTATCCCTTCGGCAACACTCAGGAGCCGTCGTCGCTTATCCTGAGCAGCGCGAGCCAGTGGAACTACCTTCTGCCTCCGCTGCGCGATCTGATCCAGCGCGATCTCGGACGCGACGTTCCCATTGCTATCACAGAGATCAATAGCAACGTCGGGCCGGTCCTGCCCACGCCTGCTGTCGCCTCCCTCTGGTGGGCGGATACGCTCGGCGCACTGATGAACCAGCAGGTCGATTACGTCGCGTTCTTCGCCACCGCCGGAGTATCCAGGCCCTACCCGCTCTTTACGCCGGACGGCCTGCACGAAACGGCAATGATGCGCGTCATGCAGTTGTTCTCAAAACTCCAGCACAATCTCATCCCGCTGCCGGTCCAGAACGATCCGATCAGCGTCTACGCCACGCAGGACGACAGCCATCAAACGGTGAGCCTGCTCTTTATCAACAAGTCAGCGAACTCCCAGCTCGTAGAAGTGGATCCCGCGAATCAGGTGGCCGGGATCAGCCCCTGGCAGAGCCAGAGCATCGCCCTTGCAGGCAATAGTATCGTCGTGGTAACGCTGCACCGGGGCGGAGGCGCGGACGCGTATAGCTTCAGCGAGCAGGGCGGCAATAGCGCAGCGGCAGCTCAACTGGTGCATACTGTATGCGGCAATAAGACCGACCTGATGGGAAACTCTATACCATGTTAGCGAGGAAAAACAGTGGCTTCGACCATTCTCATACAATGCCTTGAAGCGATCTATCTCTTCATCATTGCTCTGATGACCTTTCAGGCCATCTTTAATATACGCACCCTGCTCTTTATCTGGGAGACGCCGGAGCATGCATGGCTCAACCATGCGCCGACGATCTATCGCGATCCCTGCCTCTCCTTCACGATTCTGCTGCCTGCGCGTCACGAGGAGGCCGTATACCAGGAGACAATACAGAAGGTCTACGACCTCAACTATCCCAGAGAACTGATGCAGATCCTGGCGATCTGTAGCGACGACGACGTTGGCACCATCGCGGAGGCGCAGGCGAAGATCAATCAGTTGCGCGATCCACACGTACAGTTGCTCATCTACACCAACAAGCCGACCAGCAAGCCGCGCGGCCTCAATCACGCGCTCCAGGTGGCGCGCGGCGATATCGTAACTATCTTCGACGCCGAAGATGAGCCGCACCCCGATATCCTCAACGTCATCAATACGACGATGCTCAACGAAGATGTAGACGTGGTGCAGAGCGGGGTGCAGTTAATGAACCACAACACCAGATGGTTCTGCTTCCTGAACGTGCTTGAATACTTCTTCTGGTTCAAGTCGTCGATGCACTTCTTCGCGCGTATCGGCATGACGCCGCTGGGCGGCAATACGGTCTTTGTCCGCCGCGAGCTGATGGAGCAGCTCGGCGGCTGGGATGAAACCTGCCTGACCGAAGACGCCGATCTGGGCATCCGCCTGAGTCTCTCGCATGCACGCATACGCATTCTTTATGAAGATGAATTCGTGACGCGCGAGGAGACGCCAAATACCGTCATGCAGTTCATCAAGCAGCGCACGCGCTGGAATCAGGGCTTTATCCAGATCCTTTTCAAGGGCGAATGGAGAAAACTGCCGCGTCTCTCGCAGCGCCTGCTGGCCTTCTACGTACTGATTCTACCCGAAGTACAGGCATTCTTTATGTTTATGATGCCAATCTCATTTTTCATGTTCTTCTTTATAAAGCTGCCGCTCTGGCTCGCCATGCTTACCTTCCTGCCACTCTACTGCTTCTTGATGGCGCTCTGCATCGATGTGGCAGGACTGCACGAGTTTTTGATAGCGCATGATCGCCCCTGGCGCTGGCGCGAAGCGATTATCATGCTTCTGGCCTTCTTCCCCTACCAGGCGATATTGGGATGGGCGTCGGTGCGCGCCGTTTATCGCCAGTTGCGCGGCGCGTCAGACTGGGAGAAGACCGCTCATATTGGACAACATCGCAGCCAGGCTGCGCTACAAAGATAAGGAAGGGAGCCATGACATCTTCGTACAGGCCGACGCCCGAGCCAGGGAGACAGGGGCCGGCCGGCAAAGCAGGTCCCGCTCCCGGTGCTCCCATGCAAAATCAGGGCGGCCCGGCCCGGCCAGGATTAGAACCGGGCCGGCGGGCACCAGAGCCGGAGACAAAGGATGGCAGCGTCATTCTGTATCGCGGCCAGCACTTCTTTGTGAGCACAGTCGCGCGTTCTAATCGGGGCCGCTCCGGCTCAGCGCGCAAGCCAACGGGATACACAGCCCCATTGAAGGCCAGACCTCAGCGGAAAGAGCAGATCGCATACAGCCAGACACGCCTGATGCCACAGGTGGATCTCGAAGCTCCAACTACCCGCAAGGGTATCCCTATTCCGGCCTGGCTGGAGATCAGCGTCGTCGTTATCGGCCTGCTCATCTCGCTCACGACGCACGCCATCAACATGTTCAACTTCCCCCTGTACGAACAGGACGAAGGCACCTACATGGCGGCGGCCTGGGCGATCCAGCATGGGCAGTTGTGGCCCTATGCCTACGGCTACGGCCATCCGCCCGCCGGATGGATACAGATTGCCTTCCTGCTCAACTTCGTAGGCGGCATCTTCTCATTCGGCAACGCCATCAATACCGGCCGCGTACTGATGCTGCTCTACACGACAGGTATGGCGCTGTTGATCTATCTGATTGTGCGCCGTATGACCGGAAGCCGCGTTATAGCTATGGTGGGCCTGCTCATCTTCGCCTTTTCGCCGATGAGCACCACTTTCCTGCGCGATGTGCTGCTGGACAATATCGGCGCCTTCTGGTTCATGCTTTCGCTCTACCTGCTGGTTATCAGCGAGAGTCGCCTGCTCTACATCACGCTCGCGGGCATGGCCTTTGGCATCGCTATCCTCTCAAAAGAGACCTTCGTGATGTTCATACCGGGTATGATCTACGGCGTCTGGCTGAACACCACGCGCTTCCAGCGCAAGTTTGCCCTGGTCGCCTTCATTTATACCTTCGCAGCGCTCGGCTCCAGCTTTGTGCTGATGGCAATCCTGAAAGGCGAATTGTTTCCGTATACGCCGGGCGGCTGGTTTCCCTGGGATCAGCACCCGCACCTGAGCCTGCTGAGTACCTACGCCGGGCAGGTCAGTCGCGGTCAAAGCCAGGGCAGCATAGAAGAAAGCATCTCCCAATGGCTACAATCTGATGCGCTGCTCGTTCTGGTAAGCGGCGGATCTATCATCTTTAACGTGATTGTGGGCTGGTGGAAGCGCCAGCAGTTCCTTTTTGCGCTGCTGGCGATCTGCTACTGGCTGCTGCTGCTGCGCGGCGGTGTGGTGTATGCGTTCTATATCATTCCGCTTATTCCGCTCAGCGTCGTCAACGTGGTTCTCGCCATCGATACCATCCTGAGCGGGATCATCAGGGTAGTACGCTTTGAGCCGGTACGCGTCGTCCTGGCGCTGGCCGCGCTGGCATTGATACTCTCGCACGACGTGAGTTCAGCGAGCTGGAGCTATGTCTACACGCAGCACCCCACCTCCGCCCAGAACGACGCTTTGCTATGGATTCGCCAGCATGTGCCACGCAGCGATTTCATCGTTATTAACTCCTATCTCCTCACCGACCTGCGTGCGACGGGAGGTGAAGGCGTCGGCGATGGAGCGCCATATCCCTACGCAAACGTCTACTATAATGTCGTCAGCGATCCAACCATACGCGATGCTATACTGCATCGCAACTGGAACAACATCGACTATATCGTGGTTGATCCGGCAATGCTGGCGGATATTCAGACCGGCATCACCGGCAATTATGGGCTGCTCAAGCAGGCGTTCGACCATTCTGTGAAGGTCGCGCAGTTCACGGCGCCCGATCACAACTATCAGACCAGCATCTTCATCTACAAGGTCATACATTCGCAGCAGCCACCGGCGGCGCTGGCTGGTGCAGCTTTGCCCGAAGGTACTACAATCATAGATAGGCGCTCGCTTATGGGATAGCATTAGGAAGGGATTCTGAAAAACCAGGAGATGCTTTATGTTCGTAGCCGCACGATTTATCGCGCTTGAGGGCGCTCTACAGGTTGGCGCAGGCGCGATAAATTGCGCGACTACGAATATGGGATGCCCGTCTCAAATTGTTAAACTTGATAGAATATAAGGAATAAAAAATATATGCTAGCGACACAAACAAAGACCGATACAATTGCTATTACGCGCACATTTGATGGCATCGAAGAGGCCGCACATCGCGTCATCGAGCAAGTGGGGGGTATGGCGTCCGTCATCAATGGTGCAAAAATCGCTATCCTCAAGCCTAACCTCGTTGCCGGGCGCAGCGCCGCCACCGGTTCTACTACCAGCTTCGCGCTGATGAAGGCCGTGGCCGAAGAGGTACGCGCATGCGGTGCGGAGCCGGTACTCTGTGAGACGCCCGGCACCGAGTTTGACCGCGAGGCAACCTATACCATTCTCGGCATAGAGCAGTTCTGCGCGGAGAACGGTATCCGCATCCTGCGCATCGATCCTGAGGGCGGCGAGGCCGATTGGATGGAACTGCGGCCAGCGGGCGCGAGGAAATTGCGCCGCTTCCGCGTGCCGCGCATTTTGCAGGAGGCACGGCTGATTAATCTGCCAGTACTCAAGACGCACGTTGTCTCTACAATGACGCTGAGCATGAAGAACCCGATGGGTATTCTACCCCGCCCGGATCGCCGCAGCATGCACACGCTGGGCATCGGCCAGTGCATCGTCGATATGAATTTCGGTATTAAGCCCGACCTGAATATCATCGATGGCAGCGTCGGCCAGGACGGCGAAGGCCCGCTCTACGGAGACAAGGCCGACCTTCAGGTGATGATCGCCGGGCGCGATAGCCTCGCTACCGATCTCGTCGCCTGCCAGCTTGTCGGTGTCAAGCCGCGCATGGTGCCACACCTCAAGCTGGCGCTGGAGCAGATGGGCAAACCATCCTGGCAGATCGTTGGCGAAGAGGTGGGCGTCATCAAAAAGTTCCGCCTCCCCGAGCAGAAGGCGCTCTACCGCTTCATCTTCTGGATGATGTACCCGCTGGATTATCCCTACACCTGGATCGCCGAGCGCGGCAAGCATCTCTGCACTACGCTCTACAGCACCGGCCTGGTGGGCACACGCCCGCAGATCAACGAGGAGAAGTGCACACGCTGCGGCGTCTGCGTGGATACCTGCCCGCTGCCCAACGTGATCGACCTGAAAACGCTCAAGGTCAATCCCAAAACCTGCCAGCGCTGCCTGCTCTGCTACGAAGCCTGCCCGGAGAACGCTATCAGCGTCAAGGGCTATTCGGGGGCGCGCCAATGACGATACTGGTAACGGGCGCTACTGGCTTTCTCGGCTCGGCGCTGGTCACGGAACTGCTAAAACGACAGGAGCCGGTCCGCATCCTGGCACGCGATGAGCGCAAGGCGCGCGCGCAATTCGGCGATGCGGTCACGATTATACGCGGCGAGATCACCGATGAGCGCCAGGTCCGGCAGGCGGTGGAGGGTGCAGAGATCATCTACCACCTGGTGGGGCGGCTCTATCATCCCAGCGTCCCGCCTGCGCTCTATCGCCAGACGCACGTCGAGGGGACGCGCATCCTGCTCGCCGCCTGCCAGGATCAGCCGCAGTTGCGCCGCATCGTGCATTGCAGCACGACGGGCGTGCATGGCGTTACGGGCAACACGCCGGCTGCGGAGGATGCGCCCTTCGCTCCCACCAACCCCTATGAGGCGACGAAGCTGGAAGGCGAGCTGCTGGCGCTTGAAGCACATCGCGAACGCGGACTGCCGGTGAGCGTCGCGCGGCCGGGCCTGGTCTACGGACCCGGCGATCTGCACCTGCTCGGCTTCTTCACCGCAATCAAAAAGGGACTGTTCCGCGTCATTGCTGGCGGAACGGCGCTCCTGCATCCCATCTATATCGACGACATGACCGCCGCATTCCTGCTCTGCGCCGAGAAGCCCGAGGCCATCGGACGCAGCTACAATATCGCAGGTGAACGGCCGGTCAGCATCCGCGAACTCGCCACGGCGATAGCCCATGCACAGGGCAAAGAGCTGCCGGCGCGCAGCTACCCGCTCTGGCTTGCCAATCTCGCCTCGGATATCTTCGCCGCCCTGCCCGGCTTCCAGGGCGAACGCGCGCCGCTCACACGCAGCCGCGTCAGATTCCTTACCGAGAGCCGCGTCTACAACACTGAGCGAGCACGTAAAGAACTGGGCTTTGCCCCCAGGACCGGCCTGGATGAGGGCATGCGCCTGACGGCGGCGTGGTACCAGAAACACGGCTATCTTTAAGAACGCGCCGGCCTTCCACCACCGCTTTCGCGCGTCTACGGCACGCGTTTTTTATAATTTGTGGTGGGAAAAATGCGCGAAGCGCATTTTTCCCACCACAAATTATATCCCCTGTGCGGCGGAGCCGCATGGATGTCCTGCGAGCCAGGATAAGGATCAGGCTTCCTTATTAGCACTCGCGAGGCAGCGCTGCCAGAAATGGCATCTGAAAGCCGGGGTAAATGTATCAACTGTTGCAAAATTTTCGTCCCGTATGCTATAATCCTAACGGTATAATTAAGAGGAGAAAACAGACGGGATCTAAGATGAAGCAGAAGCCTCCGCCCTCTGTTTGGGGATCACTGGCATTAGTGGGAGAATTAGGATTCACTATTGCCATCCCCATCGCTCTGCTTGCCATACTGGGAAGCTTTCTGGATGGCAAGTTACATACCGGACCGTGGTTGTTATTACTTGGGCTGCTGCTTGGCCTGATGTCTGGGGTATACGGAGCCTACCGTTTATTGACACGCGAGCGCCTGCTATAAACTTTTCGTTATAGATGGTGCACGGATCAGCTTCTTATCTGAGATTGCAATAAATATATACCTCATAACTGATAGATTCCAGCAAGCAGGGCCTGATGCATAGGGAGGAGTCGCGTGCTCTGGAGACTTCCTGAAGTAACACTTGCGCCTGACGTGATCTTTACGATCCCGGGCATTAATTTTCCAGTCACCAATACTCTGCTCTGCACCTGGTTATCGATTGTTGTACTGGTGCTCGTCTTCTACTTCGCTACTCGTCGCAGTGACCTTATTCCCAGAGGCTTTCAGAACTTCATGGAGTGGGTAATAGAACTGCTGCGTGGGCTGGTAGAGGGCGTATCGGGACGGGAGATGGGGAGGAAGTTCTTCCCGCTGGTAACAACCTTCTTCCTGTTCATTCTCGTTTCCAACGTACTCGACGTGTTTCCAGGCGTAGACACAGTGGGGGCCATCAACACCGCTGGCATCCAGGCGATGCATACGAGCAGCCGGCCGGTGCTCGGCTTTCTGCTCTTTGGCGATATCTCGAACCAGATCATCCCCTGGATCCGGCCCGCCACGACTGATCTGAACCTGAACATTGCGATGGCGCTGATCGCCGTAATCACGGCCCAGGTCTTCGGCTTCGTCACGCTGGGGACAGGTGCGCATCTCAGCAAGTACTTCAAGTTCAAGTCGCTGTTTACAAAGGGCGGCTTCATCGGCGTCGTCGAAGTCTTCCAGGGATTGCTGGAGATCATCAGCGAAATAGCGCGCATCATCTCGCTGGCCTTCCGTCTCTTTGGGAATATCTTCGCGGGTACGATTGTGCTGGCGGTCTTCGCCTTCATCATTCCGTTCGTCGCGGATATCATCTTTATTCCCTTTGAACTGTTCGTCTGCGCTGTACAGGCGTTCGTTTTCGGACTGCTGGCGCTGATCTATCTGCAACTGGCAGTCACGGGCCACGATGAACCCCATGAGGCAGAAGAGACGCGCGAGCATACTGAAGAGGTGCGCTCGATTGAACAGAAAGAGGCTATCACGACGCCTTAGATTCTGAACGCGCCTGTTCACAACCGTACAGGCGCGGCAGCCGTTTACCAGAAACGGCCAGGGATTGAAACAAACAAATCAATGCTACTCGCAGGTATGCGCCCTGCGATTGCATATATCACTTGAGAAAACAAGATTTTTGTCCTTAAAGGAGGATTATCATTATGGACCTACATCCGCTCGCAGTAGCACTCGCCATTGGTTTGGGAGCTATCGGACCCGGCATCGGTATCGGCATCGCAGCCGGCCAGGCATTCAGCGCCATCGGGCGCAACCCCGAGGCTGCCCCTGTGATCCAGACAAACCTCATTCTTGGTCTGGCGTTCGCCGAAGCCATTGCTATCTATGCGCTGCTGGTCGCCTTCCTGATCCAGTTCTTGAAGTAATAACACTGCTCCTCTCATTCGTAGTGCGTAGAGACGCCGCTCTTCATCCTCATCCTTTGCCAGTGTAAGTGAAGTAAGCCGGTCAGGGAGGAGAGACGATTTTGCTGCGTCTCCCACTACCATCAGAGGTCATGGCGCCAGTGAAGGCAGGGACCAGCAGGCAGGGGCCAGCCCTGCCTCTACATGTGGAGATGGCGTCGATGAGGGCAGGGGCCAGCCCTGCCTCTACATGTGGAGATGGAGCTTGCCTCCATCTTCATTGATGGGCGTCTTGAAAGGAGGGACCACCAATGCACGAAGCAGTGCATACACTAATTATCGCCAGCGCGGCGCAGGGAGGAAGCGGAAGCATAGGCAGCGGACTCGGCATCAACGCCGTGGCCTTCATTTCTCAGCTTGTCAGCTTCGGCATCGTCTTTGTCCTGCTATGGAGATGGGGACTGCCCGCCATCACGCGAACTCTCGACAGGCGAGAGCGAGTGATCCGCGAGGGCATCGAGAACGCGGAACGCGCCAAACGTGATCTTGAAGAGGCCAATCAGCGCGCCGAGCAAATTCTCGCCGATGCGCGCCGCCAGGCTCAGGAGACGGTAGAGCGTGCGTCGAAGGCCGCCCAGCAAGAAGCGAATCGCATACGGGAAGAGGCCCAGGCGCAGGCAGAACGCATCAGCCAGCAGCAGATTGCCCGCATCCAGCAAGAGGCCAACCGCGCACGCGCCGAACTGAGCCGCCTGGTTGTAAACCTCTCTATCGATGCCGCAAGCAGAGTCATTGGCAGATCGGTTGACAGCAAGGATAACCGCCGTCTGGTGGAAGAGTTTGTCACCACGAGTGACGGGGCGAGGAACAACTGATGCTAAAGGGAGCAATAGCGCGTCGCTACGCCGGGGCGATCTTCGATCTTGCGCTCAAGCAAAATACGCTTGATCGCACCCTCGAAGACGTGAAAGAGATAGCGCAACTATTCGCACACCGCAAACTCGCCTATCTACTACGCGAGCCGAAAATCCCGGCGAAGCGCAAAGAGCAGGCCCTGCGCCAGGCGCTAGAATCCAGAGTCCTGCGCACGTCGCTCAATCTGGCCCTGCTGGTCGTCCAGCGCGAACTGGTTGACCTGATGCCCAATATCGCCAGAGAGTTAGAAATGCTTGTACTGGACTATAGGAACCAGGCCGTCGCCGAAGTGACGACGGCGATGCCCCTGGATCAGCGACAGAGCGCACGGGTAAAGCAGGCGCTCGAACAGAGAACAGGCAAAAATATCATCATGCAGACTCGGGTAGATCCCGCTATCCTGGGTGGGGTGGTAGCTCGCGTGGGAGATCAGGTCATCGATGGCAGTGTACGCTATCGTCTGACAGCCCTCCAGCAGCGATTGCTGTCAGGCGTCGCCAGCGCGAATATTGATTTTTTCGCTGAGGAAACCGCGCAGGCAGACGGCGCCGGAAAAGCGGCCACACCGCCGCCCTCCACCGTCCCGAGTGCCAGTGTAAAGGATCGCGCCTAGATGGGGTCCAGGGGGCAGGCGCCCCTGGCGGGAAGCGGGGTATCCCCGATTTTTCCTTCTCTTTGCACGGAAACCCCATCTGGCAAGTAACAAATAGTAAATAACGAAGCACCAGGAATCACTAGGAGGAATAACGATGGCATCTTGGGCTGATGAAATCAGCGCCATCATCGAGCAGAACATCGCAGGCTTCGGCGCGGATACCACCTCAACGGCCAGCGTCGGCACCGTGATCGCGGTGCAGGACGGCATCGCCCGCGTCTATGGCCTGCAAGATGTGAAGTATCTCGAACTGGTACACTTTCCTCGCACGGATCTGTACGGCCTGGCCTTTAACCTCGAAGAAGAGACGGTCAGTTGCCCGATCCTGGGCGAGTATTCCCATATTCGTGAAGATGATGAAGTGCGCACCACCGGACGTATCATCGAGGTGCCGGTAGGCGATGCCCTGCTGGGCCGCGTCGTCAATCCACTGGGCCAACCGCTGGATGACCGTGGGCCGATCAATACCGATAAGTTTCGCCCCGTCGAGCGCGTGGCCCCCGGCGTGATCTTGCGCCAGTCGGTGAATACGCCGGTGCAGACGGGCCTCAAGGCTATCGACAGCATGATCCCCATCGGACGCGGCCAGCGCGAACTCATCATCGGCGACCGCCAGACTGGCAAGACGGCCATTGCTATCGATACCATCATCAACCAGAAGGGGAAGGACCTCTTCTGCATCTACGTGGCTATCGGCCAGAAAAACTCTTCGGTGGCTCGCACGCAGGCCATTCTGGAGCAGTACGGCGCAATGGAATATACTACCATCGTCGTCGCCGGCGCCTCCGACCCGGCTCCGCTGAAGTATCTCGCGCCATACGCCGGCTGTGCGATGGGCGAAGAGATTATGGAGTCAGGCCGCGACGCGCTTATCATCTACGACGACCTGACCAAGCACGCCGAAGCCTATCGCAATATCTCGCTGATTATTCGCCGCCCTCCCGGGCGCGAAGCCTATCCCGGCGATGTATTCTACCTGCATTCGCGCCTGCTGGAGCGCGCCGCGCGTATGAGCGACGATTACGGCGGCGGTTCGCTGACGGCCCTGCCGATCATCGAGACGAAGGCGAACGACATCTCGGCCTATATTCCCACGAACGTTATCTCGATCACCGATGGGCAGATCTTCCTTGAGACCGACCTGTTCAACGCCGGTCAGCGTCCGGCCATGAACGTCGGCATCTCGGTCTCCCGCGTAGGCAGCAGCGCGCAGACCGCGGCCATGAAACAGGTCGCCGGGTCGCTGCGCCTCGATCTCTCGCAGTTCCGCGAACTCGCGGCTTTCGCGCAGTTCTCGTCCGATCTGGACCCGGCGACGCGTGCGCGTATTGATCGTGGCCGCCGCGTGACCGAAATTCTCAAGCAGCCGCAATACCAGCCCGTGCCGGTTGAGAAGCAGGTAATGATTATCTATGCAGCCACCAATGGCTACCTCGATGATGTTCCGCTTGAACTGGTGGGTGAGTGGGAATCGGCGCTCTATCGCTATATGGACGCTAACCATCCAGAGATCGGTGAGGAGATTGTCGAGAAGTCGGTCAGAGCCAGAAACAAGATGAGTCCCGAACTGCTCCAGAACCTGCGCAACGCCATCGAAGAGTTCAAGAAGACGGCCGAGCCACACGCTGAGGCACAGCCACAGAGCAGCGCAAGTCCTGAAGAGGCAGCCCGGACTGCCGCTCAGACAGCTTAAAGGCAGCAGGAGGCAGGCTTATGCCATCAACCCGCGAAATCCGGCGGCGTATCCGCTCGGTCAAAAATATGGCGCAGATCACCAAAGCTATGCAGATGGTGGCAAGCAGCAAGATGCGCCGGGCGCAAGAACGAGTGCAGGAGGCTCGCCCCTACGCCGAGCAATTGCGCGGACTCGTCTCACGCCTCGCCCGAGCCTCGGAAGAGGATATCGGCAGCGAGGCGGTGCTGCTGGCCCAGCGTCCTGTGCGTAATATCGGGTATGTACTGCTCTCGCCAGATCGCGGACTCTGCGGCGCGCTGCCCAGTAATATCAATCGCCGGGCCGCAAGCAGCGCGCTGGAACAACAGCGCAAGGCAGCAGAGAACGGCGAGCGACCAGGAGTAGATTATATCGCTGTTGGTCGCAAGGGCCGCGATTTCATCGTGCGCACGCGCCAGCATCTGATCGCCGAATTCACGAACTATGGCGACAGGCCATCAATCACCGATGCCAGCGCTATCGCGCAGGTCGCCGTGGACGCCTTCGTGAAGGAGGAGGTCGATGTAGTCTACCTGGTGTACCCCAAATTTATTAACACGATGACGCAGCAGCCGGTAGTGGTGCAGCTTCTGCCCGTGCAGCCACCTGAGGGGGAAGGCCAGCCGGAGAAGATGGACTACATCTATGAGCCGGATCCCGCTCAGATCTTCCAGGCCCTGCTGCCACGCTACGTGGATGTGCAGGTATACCAGGCGCTTCTCGAAACCATCGCCAGCTTCTACTCGGCGCAGATGGTAGCGATGAAGAACGCAACCGATAACGCGAACGAACTTATTCAGGACCTCACTTTGACATATAACAAGGCGCGCCAGGCTTCCATCACCACGCAGATCCTTGAGGTGGTGGCCGGCTCTCAGGCAACCTAGCGCGCTTGAGTTTTCGGGGATGCAGGGGGCGGCAGGCCCCCTCGGGGGGCGGCCGCCCCCTGGGCGGCGGTTGCCTCTCGCCAGGGCGACCGCAAGGGTCGCCCCTACATACACGCATCACAGGTATGACGGATATGGTAGAGGCGGGGCTGGCCTCCGCCCTCTCACCTGAATTCCCCTCCTTGAAGGAGAAATAGAGAAATATGGCAACAGAAGCAAAGACGCGCACAAAAGGGAAAGTCGTGCAGGTGCTGGGGGCCGTCGTAGACGTTGAGTTTCCCCCGGACCAGCTTCCCGAAATTTATAATGAGGTGCTGGTACGCCCCTCTGGAGCGGACCACGATCTCTCGCTTGAAGTTGAGCAACACCTGGGCAACGACTGGGTACGCTGCGTGGCAATGGGGCCAACCGATGGCTTGCAGCGCGGCGTGGATGCCTACGACACCGGCGAACCGATTGCGGTCCCCGTCGGCCCCAAGACGCTCGGGCGTATCTTCAACGTGCTCGGCCAGCCCGTCGATCTCAAAGAGCCAGTGACGGACGCCCCGCGCTACCCTATTCACCGCCAGGCGCCCGACCTGGAAGATCAGGCCACCACCATCGAGGTTTTCGAGACCGGCATCAAGGTCATCGACCTGATCTGCCCCTTCATGAGAGGCGGTAAGGTCGGCGCTTTCGGCGGCGCCGGCGTGGGCAAGACCGTTATCATCCAGGAGCTTATCAATAATATCGCTAAAGGGCATGGCGGCTACAGCGTCTTCGCCGGCGTCGGAGAGCGCACGCGCGAGGGCAACGATCTGTACCATGAAATGCAGGAAGCAAACGTGATTGACCGCCTGGCGATGGTCTTCGGCCAGATGAACGAGCCTCCTGGCTCACGGCTGCGCGTGGCGCTCACCGGTCTGACCATCGCGGAGTACTTCCGCGACGAAGAAGGCAAGGATGTACTGCTCTTCATTGATAACATCTTCCGCTTCACACAGGCAGGCGCGGAGGTCTCGGCGCTGCTGGGCCGCATGCCTTCCGCCGTGGGCTACCAGCCAAACCTGGCGGAAGAGATGGGTGAATTGCAGGAGCGCATCACTTCGACCAGGAAGGGTTCGATCACCTCGATGCAGGCCGTCTACGTGCCCGCCGACGACTACACCGATCCCGCCCCGGCGACGACCTTTGCCCACCTCGACTCGACGATTGTGCTGGAGCGCGCAATCTTCGAGCGCGGCATCTATCCAGCTCTCGATCCGCTGGCCTCCACCAGCCGCATCCTTGATCCGCAGGTTGTGGGCCAGGAGCACTACGACACGGCGCGCGGCGTGCAGAAGGTGCTCCAGCGCTACAAGGACCTGCAAGATATCATCGCCATCCTGGGTGTTGACGAACTGTCCGACGAGGACAAGCTTACCGTGGCGCGCGCGCGCAAACTGGAGCGCTTCTGCTCGCAGCCGTTCACGGTGGCGCAGGTCTTCACCGGACTCGAAGGCAAATACGTGCCGGTGAAGGAGACGGTGCGCGGCTTCAAAGAGATCCTCGAAGGCAAGCATGACCACATCCCTGAGCAGTACTTCTATATGAAGGGTGGCATCGATGAGGTCGTGCAGGCATACGAAGCCGATCAGAAGAAGGGTTAAGCGATGGCGACAGGCAACACTTTGCATGTCGAGGTAGTGACCGCCGAGCGCGAGTTGTACAACGGCGAGGCCAGCATGGTGAGCGCGCCGGGGTCCGAGGGGCGCCTCGGCATCCTGCCACACCATGCCGCGCTGCTGGCCTTCCTGAAACCCGGCGCGCTGCGCATCGAACTGCGCGACGAGGAGGAGACGCTGTTCGTATCGGGCGGCTTCCTTGAGGTCTCCGACAACAACGTCACAGTGCTGGCCGATACTGCCGAGCACGCGGAGGAGATCGACCAGGCTCGCGCAGAGGCCGCGCGTCGCCGCGCCGAGGAGCGACTGGCACAGGCGCAATCCGAGGGAGAGCGCGCCGAACTCCAGGGTGCGCTTGAGCGGGCACTGAATCGCCTGCATGTTGCGGAAATGGCACGCCGCCGCGGCCGCCGCCGCATCGACATGCCTCCGCAGGGACAATAAATAAAAACCTGGCAGCAGTCGCACGACTGCTGCCAGGTTTTTATGCACTTAGAAATTGCTGCCGCCGCCACCTCCGGCGTCTCCGCCACCACCGCCAAAGTCTCCTCCTCCACCTCCACCCCAGTCTCCGCCAGCGCCACCGCCAAAGTCTCCCCCGCCGGAATCGCCGCCTCCGCCCCAATCAGCGCCGGCGCCACCGCCAAAGTCTCCTCCTCCAAAATTGCCCCCCTGGTCGCCCTGGTAATTCTCTCTCGCTTCGCGCTCACCCTGCTCTTTGCCCAGCTCGTAGCCCAGGAAACCGCCCGCCGCCGCGCCCAGCCCACCGGCGGCCCAGGGATTCATGCCCTGGTTGTAGCCGGGACCATAGTTGGGAGGATACGGCTGATTGTAGGGACCATAGGGTTGATTCGGGCCGTAGGGCGGGACGCCCCGGTTCCTGTTGAAGAAGCCCCCGAAACCGCCGAAGCCGGGGCGCGAACGGCGGCGCATAAAGGCGAAGAACAGGATGCCAGCCAGCACCAGCAGGCCAATGCAGCACAGCGCGCCGTTGCCCAGACCAAACAGCCCGCCAGGCGCCGGCACAGCACCGCCGGAACCGCGCGAGCCGAGCGCGCCACGCAGCGAACTGAGCGCGCCAACTGTCGCACCGGTAAAATCGCGTCCATTGCTGCGCATGTCGCTGGCAAACGTGTTTGACGCCTGCTGGTAGTCGCTCGTCGTGAGCGGTACGCTGCTCCCGCCGGTAATATAGACATGCCCGGCCGTGTTGATCGCGATGACGATCATATTGCTGCTGGTAACTTTACTCCTGGCTTCGGCATCAAAATTGGCGTTCGAGCCATTGTAGCCGTTGACAGTGTAAATGCTCACCGGGTACGGGAGCGATGACGCCTCCTGGCGCACCTGGGATTGATTGAGTACGCCGGCGTTATCATATATATTCACCGTGCTGGCGAATACGTTCACCGCAGCGCCGAGCAGCAGAGCCAGCGCGGTCATCAATGATAGCAGGCCAATGCCCAACCGTTTCATCAAAGTATCTCTGGTACTCATAGCCACCTTTCTTTTGCCTGGACAGCTTCACATACGCAAGGCAAGAACACTGATAGCCACGCTCCTGCATATGTCCCTGTTCTCATACATCCCTGCACATCACACATAGATATACGTCGACCAATGGTTACTCTCCAATCGCAATTACATGTGTAATACGCTCCGCAGGCAACACGGTTTCATGGATTTCCTTTGCACCTCTATACTGCCTGCTCTATCCTCATCACCACCTGCGAGCGATGGAACAGCTACACTTGATATATCGTGATCTATGAAACACTGGAAAAGTGGACGCGCTACTATTTCTCTGCGACCTGGAAGCATCCCGTTACAGGCAAGCTCCATTCTTTCTGTGAGGAAACCTGGAGGCCACAATCCGTACAGCGCAGGTATCCGCCAGGTTCACCGATAGTGATACTGCTGGATCCCGCCGCTCCTGAATTCTATCTCATTCCAGATCTGCCAGGAGCAATAGGCGACTGATATTACGGCGGGGCTTATACAAATTGGAATTTCGACATATGTAATGCGCAAGCAAAAGTACTCCTGTTACCTTCTCTCGACGGGGCATGCTACAATGGGAATGCAATAATCTTGCGCATCAAGAATGTGGAGTAGCAGAGAGACGCATGAGCACAACAGCTTCGGGGCGACCTCGCCCCTTTGTTTTGATTATCATGGATGGCTGGGGCATCAATCCCCGCAAAGAGGGCAACGCTATCGCACTGGCCCGCACGCCCAATATCGACAACATTGCCCGGCGGTGGCCGCATACGGCGATCAAAACCTCCGGCGCGGCGGTTGGCCTGCCGGACGGCCAGATGGGTAACTCCGAGGTCGGGCATCAGAACATCGGCGCGGGCAAGCGCGTCCTGCAAGATTTTACGCGCGTGAGCGAGGCGATCAAGGACGGCACCTTTTTTCACAATCCGGCCTTCCTCAAGGCTATCGAGCATGTCAGGCGTAATCAGTCGCAGTTGCATATCTGCGGGCTGCTGGGCAACGGCGGCGTGCATGCGCATGAGTCGCACCTGGAGGCTCTGCTGCGCCTGGCCCGCATGCACGATATCGAGCGCGTCTACGTCCATGCCTTCACCGATGGCCGCGATACATCACCTACGGGTGGGCTGGAGTTTATGCAGCGCTTGCAGGCGCGGGCGCGCGAGATCGGCGGCGATCATCCCGCGAAAGTGGCAACGGTGAGCGGGCGCTACTACGCGATGGACCGCGATAACCGCTGGGACCGTACCGGCAGGACCTATTTCGCTATGACGCGCGCCGAAGGAGAGCACGCCGCTTCGGCCCTGGCCGCGATTCAGCAATCATACGATAAGAAAGTGACTGACGAATTTATTGTCCCGACAGTCGTGATGGAAGACAACCATCCGGTTGCCGTGGTCAAAGCGGGCGACGCCATCATTCACTACAACTTTCGTCCTGACCGCGCCCGCCAGCTTACCAAAGCCTTCGTCATGAAAGAGTTGCCGCCACAGGCCGAGGGCAAGTTTAATCGCGGGCCGCGTCTGGATGATCTGATCTACGTGATGATGACCGAATACGAAGAGGGGCTTGATGCCGAGGTCGCCTATCGCGCCGACGAGGTTGAGATGCCACTGGCACGCGTCATCTCCGAGCACGGCCTGCGCCAGTTTCATACCGCCGAAACCGAGAAATACGCGCACGTCACCTACTTTATCAACGGACGCCGCGAGACGCCTTTTCCCGGCGAAGACCGCGTGCTGGTGCCATCGCCCAAAGTGCCCACCTACGACCAGCAGCCGGAGATGAGCGCGGCGGGCGTGACCGATACCGCTATCGAGCATATCCGCAGTGGCAACTACGATCTGGTCATCATGAATTATGCGAACGCCGATATGGTCGGGCATACAGGCGTAATTGAAGCGGCAATCAAGGCCGTCGAGGCCGTAGATACGGGCGTGGGGCGCGTTGTGGAGGCTACTCTTGCCGTCGGCGGCGGTCTGATAATTACCGCCGATCATGGCAATGCGGAGCAGCTCATCGAGTACGATACCGGTAAGCCTTTCACCGCCCACACTACCTATCCTGTGCCGCTCTACCTGGTCGTCCCGCAGTTCGCTCAGGCCCGTCTGCGCGGCGATGGCATCCTGGCGGATGTCTCGCCCACCATCTTGCAGATCATGGGCATTCCACAGCCGAAGGATATGACGGGCCGCTCGCTCCTTCTACCCTGACCACCGACCTGATCGGGGAATCAGTGATCCGGGAATCAGTGACCCGGAAATCAGAGACGGGGGCAAGCCCCGTCTCTACATCTCTATGACGCCAGGCGCCGGAAAAATGTAGAGACGGGGCTTGCCCCCGTCTCTACATCTCTAAGGTACCCCGTCTTCTGCGAAAAACCTGCCCTGATCGCGGGACATGTGAACACGCCTGTTTATCCACAAGCTGGCAGTAACTATGTGGATAACTTTCGATGAATGTGGATAAACAGGCTAGCCGATGCGTTCTACCAGAGTGATCGGCACAACCAATATCGATCCGTCCTCAAGGTGAAGACGAACAGCACGAGCGCGAATGCCAGAGGTAAAGCGCTGCTGGTAGGTAAAGAGGTAGTCGATGACGCCTATCGCTCCCTCGTGCTCACCGCCGCAGACGCGCACCTGCGCGCCAATGGTCGGCGTGGGATCGAGGATCGTTTCGCGGTGGTTGCTCTGCTTTTCTGACGCTGGCAGTGAGATCACCAGTTCGGGAAAGATCCCCTGACGCACGGAGGTGACGCCGGAGAGCAGCACGATTTCTCCCTGGTACTGGCTCAGCAGGTTCATGATACGCGCCGGCATGGCAGCCGTGCCCAGCCCTTCCGTCAGCAGCAGCGTCAACTGCGGCAGGTGATCCTGCATTTCCTCCACATCGCTGCTATCAATCAACTGCACAAGATCGACACGTAGAAAGCCCTCCAGGTCACGAGCCGAGATACTGCTGGCAACGACTCCAGCGACACCCGAACTCAGAGCCTGGCGCAAAAGCGCGAAATTGAGCGGGCCGGGCACAACCAGGATAGCGCCGGGCGGGATCGACGCTATCCCCTGGCCGCTGGCCTGCCACATCGTGAGTACGCCGGCAACCTGATTGCCGGCCCCGATGGTCCCCTGAATCAGATCGGCCTGTCCCTCGATGATAACTCCTCCTCGCCCGGTAATATCCACGACGCGACCATGCATACCGGCGGGGACAACCTCAGGGCCACCCTTTGCGGAACTGGCTCCATTATGGACATCTTTCAGTTCCATTTTAGCCGTCGAAGAAATGCCAGGCAGTGAGAGCCGGGAGGGCATTTGAACGGCCTCCTGAGCTGGATCCGTGCCTTCGGGGCGTTCCAGCCGGAGCACAGGCTGATCGGGCAAAACTTCCTGGCCCGGATAGACCAGCGGCACAGCCTTTGTCTTAGGCCCACCCGGCCAGCGCTCTCTGCGCACCTGCGTATGTGTGATAACCGACCACCCGAGCGGATAGGTCATAGCAACTGGCCCCCTTTACGATCCTAACGCCTGTGCCCATTGGAGCAGGCGGGCCTGGCGCTCTGTTTCATCGGTAGGAAGGGTCAGCGGCCTCCCACGGGCATCAATGACCAGCCCGACCAGGCCGCCATCGATCTGCTCGGCGGCGCGGGCGCGCTCGCCCGGGCCAAGCCCGACATCGACATCAGGCGCCGGGAAAAGCGTCAGCGCCGCCTGCTCGTTGGGCCGCAGAGGAATAACCTCGATAGAACCGGCCATCACTTCAACGTTTACCTGCCGTCCATTGCTATACTCAAGCCCGACGCGCAGCGCGAGTTGCCCCGGCTGCATGGCGCCAAAGGGGATGACGCAGGTTCCCAGGCGATGCGATACGGCGTCATTTTCATTGACCTGCACAGCCGTGATTGGCGCGACTGTCGCCACAGCGCCAAGCTGACCCACAAGCATAGCCTGATCCAGCGCCAGCGAAGTTACACCGCGCGGCTGGAGCGCGTCTAATAGCATAAGCATGACCTGCCCATACCTGGGCGTGTGCGCAAGAATACCACCGGTAGCCAGGATCAGATCCGACATCTGCCATTGAGGGCTATTCTTCCTTGCCATCTCCATCGTTACGGCGATGGCTTCGCGCGCGAATGCCTGGCACAGTTCCAGCTCTCGCGGACTGGTGGGGATCACATGCGGGTGCAGCATACGATTGAGAACGAACTGGCGTACCTCTTCTTCGGTCACAGTGAATGGCAGCCAGCGCGCGATACGCTGCAACCCTACCCTTTGCAGGACGGCGCCCACGCCCGGCCCCACGCCCAGACCGGAATTGACGACAGGGATAAATTCGCCCTGTTCGCCCGCCAGCATGACCGTCGTCGTCGCCCCGCCAGCGTCCACGGCGGTGACGTTCATCGCGTAGTGCTGCGCCAGGAACCGCACCAGGCTGCTCAACGAAGTAGCGGTAGCGACAGGCGCCGCGCTCGACCATGAGCGGAGGCGATCATAGCCGGGAAGACGCTGCATGACCTCCCGCTCGTGCAGCGCACCAACACCTATGCTGACCGGTCCAAGCTGCGCCGGCGAGACCAGGGCATCAACGCGGCTCACCTCGGCGACTCCCTGCAACAGACGCCGCACCGCCTCTACGTACTGGGGTGCCCCGGCATATAGCACCGGGCACTGCTGCGCGGCAATATCCTGGGGCGGCACCCCGGCAGAGGCGCTGGCCCTGCGCCGCTCGCTGAGTTCGCGTGACGCATTTATCAACATCTGGCACGCTTCCTGCAACGGAGTGGGACCCGCCGGCCCATCGGCCATGCCCACCATCAGCGCGGCCTGAGGCTGGAATTCGCGGAAGCGCCCCAACTGGCGCTCCCACTCCAGAGCCATACGCTCCTGGCTCCATGCGCCGCCGATACCAGGCGCGGAGGTGGGGCCGGCCATTGTCCCTGCCCCCACAGAGACGGGGGACTGCGTGGTCGCGGCTATATATGCGGGAGACGGGATGGCCTGCATTTCAGCATATAAGCCGGATATGGCCTGCGCCACAAGCCTCTCAAGCTCCTGACTCACAGCACCCAGTACCGCCAGGCGCAGCGGGCCGCCGGCGCTGATCGTTGCGATAAACAGGTCCACACCGTCCCCGTCCGGCTGCTCAGGAGAGATGATACGCCCGTCGGCAACGAAACGACGACCAGTAATAAACTCTATGACATTGATTGCCTGGATAACGCCCGCAGTAATATCCTCCTGCGGAGGTGCTGTCGTTGTCGGCGCTTCCCCACGCGCCATCAGACGATACTGGCCCTCAACCAGTCCAAAGAGCGAGACCTTTGTAAATATGGTCCCACAATCAGCGACGAGGAGAGAGCTGGCAGGAGCCGGATTGCGACTCTGGCGCGGAACCTGCTCTCCCCCCGGGTAGGGTCGTGTACTCATCTCACAGATATCCTTCTTTCCCGCACTAGCGGAAGAACAAGTCGCGGATCGCCTCGAAAAATCCGCGCTTTGCAGGTTTAGCACCTGCTCCCTGACCACCGCTCATTCCCGCTGCCCCCGGTCCGGGCGGCATACCTGGCGCCTGAGGAGGATAGAGCGGGGATCCGGCCTGCGGTGGCATCGTATAACTGCTCTGGGACGCAGTTTGATATCCAGCGCCATAGCCCCCCGGTCCATATGGCTGTGGCGCGGGACCGCTCATTCCTGATGGGGTGGCCGGTATCTGGCCTGGCATACCCTGCGGCGCTGCTGCATTATTGTAAGGATTGGATTGCGCCTGCGTTCCTGGCATAGAGCCTGCCTGTGAGGGGAAATTCGGCGCAGCCGAGGCCACGCCCAGCATCGAAGCGAACACATTAGCAGCCGCTGCGCTATCGCCGGCAGGATTCAATTCACTACGTGGACGGTTCGGCACGCGCACGTTCTCCACGCGTGGCGGTCCCGCGTACACACCTGATTGCTGGCCTCCCGGCGATCCCTGCGGGGCCGCTCCAGGGGAGCGCAGCCAATCGGGCAAAGAGTTGGTATCGATGAAAGAAGAGGCCGCAAGCTTCCCTCCGCTTCCGGCAATATTGCCGCCGGGGGCGTTATTAACTGGCGGCGCCTGCTGGGATTGATCGGGCAGAGGAGACCGGGCGGGCGGAGGAGGAAACGCGCTCCCTTTTTGCTCCTGACCGGGTTGACGCAGCCATGACGGAAGCGAATCTACGTCGAGCAGCGAGGAAGCCGGCATGCCAGTCTGCCCCGACGCGGCTCCCTGCCCCCTGTTTGCTGGCGTTATCGGTGGTGCGGATATTTGCCCGTTCAACTGCGACATCCACGGAGGCAACGATTGCTCGTCTATAAGATCATGCGCCGAAAAGCCCTGTGCCGGCGGGGCTGCATTAAAAGGCGGCGCGGGCTGTGCGGACCGGACCGGCCCTTCGGGACGAGGAGTGGAGGCTGGCGGTTGCATGCTCTGCAACCACTCCGGCAGACTATCGGGCTGCACCAGGCTCGACGCCTGGATCCCGGATTGACTTCCCTCAGCGCCTGACTGGCCGGCCTCACGCATCCAGGCAGGAAGCGATTGCTCGTCAATTAACGACCTGGCGGCAAGCCCTTGCGACGCGAATCCTCCATCGGTATCAGGCCCCGGGAGAGAGGAGGAACGCAGCGCCACATGGGGGCCGGTAACAGCGCTCTCGCTGCCCATGCGCTCCGCCTGCATCCAGCTCGGCAGCGCACCTTCTTCGATTAGATCAGCCGCAGAAAAGTTCGCCGCCCCAGACGGGGGCGCCGCCGGACGACTACCCGGACGCAAGGATTCCAGCCAGGCCGGCAGTTCTGGCTGCCCCCGCGTTCCCATATGTGCACCAGCATCATTCGCACCCTTGCTTGAGAGCGGCGCGCCACACCTCTGACAATTTACAGCGCCATCCTGGGACCTGTACCCACAACTGTTACACGTAATCACTTTTGCTCCTCACTTTCGCCAGGGCTTAATTCAGGGCAGTGTACCACTCTTTTCCCGGCTTGACAACAGCGATAATCTACACCATAAGACACGCTGATATGATACAATACACACGGTGTCAACAACCCGAAAGTACTATATAGCTAGCTTCAGGAGATCTCATGCAAGAGCCGCCTTCAGATAAAATTAGACCGCCCCGGGCGCCACTGGCACCACTACACCTGACACTTCCACTCCCTCCCAGCATCAATGAACAATATGCAACCGTTGACGGTCGCCGCGTCAGCACTGTCGCCGCCCGTCGTTTCAAGCAGCAGGTACGCACAATACTGCGCGATCTCGAACGAGAGGGAATATTGCATGATGGATTGCGTAAACATCTCCGCGAGCACTATCTGGCACTCTTCCTGGACTTTTACTTTACCACTCCGCTCAAACGAGACCTCGACGGCGGCCTCAAGATTACACAGGACGCGCTCTGCGAAGGGCTGGGATTGAACGACAACCGCATCGTTGACATTCATCTAACGAAACACATCAACCCGTTGCACCCCCATCTTTATGTTGAACTGGAAGCGATCATCGACTGGCATTTCGACAAGGAGTACATTCTTCTTACCTGAACGTACAGTTTGCGTCCCTCTCTCGTTGCCTTCACTTAGATAGAACTGATAATGAGGGCGTTCTGTAACAGCATTATTGCCTATTTTTTGCGAGGTACTAGTCAAGAATGTCTAGCATAACTGATTTATTCCACAAGCGCAGGGGAGGAGTTTTATGGGGACATCTCATACCCCGACCTCCCCGTTCTGCTGGCAAATATTTGAGCGGCGCACCCGCCCGTTTCCTGCCGGGGCTATTTCTGAGCAGCGGCATCGGCCTGCTGGCCTACCGGCGGCGCTCGCTCAGCCGCAGCGGCATCGTGGGCGCGACCATCACCGGTACAACGATCTTTGGTATGGGCGGCTGGGGCTGGGGCGCGACGCTTGTCTTCTTCTTCGTCTCCTCCAGCCTCCTTTCCCACTTTCGTGCCAGAGATAAGGAGCGGACGGCAGCGGATAAGTTCAGCAAAGGTTCGCAGCGCGATCTGGGCCAGGTCGCGGCCAACGGGGGCATCGCAACACTGCTGGCGCTGGCCTACGGGTTGAGCAAGGCGCCGGCGCTGCGCGAGTTACTACAGGCTGGCTATGTGGGAGCACTGGCTACGGCAACCGCCGATACGTGGGCCACCGAGCTAGGAGTGCTGAGCACGCAGTCGCCGCGCCTGATTACCACGGGCAAGCCTACCGCGCCGGGAACCTCCGGCGGAGTGACGCTGCTCGGCAGCAGCGCGGCAGCGCTGGGCGCGCTGGCCCTGGGCCTGGTCTTCTGGCTCCTTCAGCGAGGTCGCGGCGCGCGCGCAATATTGCCTTGCATCGGACTCATCAGCGGGCTGCTTGGCAGCCTCTTCGATAGTCTTCTGGGCGCGAGCGTGCAGGCCATGTACTACTGCCCGGACTGCGAAAAAGAGACGGAGCGTCGGCTGCACAACTGCGGCACAAGGACGCGCCTGCTGCGCGGCTACGAGTGGATCAATAACGACGTGGTGAATTTCCTGGCGACGGCCGCCGGCGCGCTGGCTGCGACAGCGCTGGCCTCGGCAACACGCTCACCCTTTTTGCGGCAAAAAACGTGTCTCTAAATAAAGAGAGTTCGTTGCTCAGCGTTTCTATCTCCCCTGCACAGTGCTGGCGCGATGAAGCCGTGCCAACGATGGATGAGAGTTATGTGGACAAATATACGACGAGCATTTGTCCACATAACTCTCATCCATCGCGCGAGCGCCTGTGGCGCTCGCGCGATGATGCCGAAAACCGCTCTCTCTTAGAATTGAACAACTACCATCGAGAATGATCCATCCGTCAAAACAGGAGAAGGAAAGACAACCATGAAGATTGCACGTAGCACTATTATTTCGCGTCACTGGCGCCCGGGGCAGGCTGTGCTGGCCGGTCTGCTTGCCACGATTGCTTACAGCGTCGCGATGGAAGAAGACTACAAAGTGGTCGGCAATCGCTTCAACGACGTTGAATTTATCCAGGGATTGCTGGGGAAAGCGGGCCGCAGTGATGCAGGTCTGGCCCTCGCCTGGCTGATTCACCTGCTCAATGGTATAGCCCTGGCGCAGATCTACGGCGCGGTAGCGAAGCGTTTCCTCCCCGGCCCGAACTGGCTCAAAGGTGCCATCTTTTCCGAGGCATTTGTCTGCTCGGTCTGGTCCCTGGCACCCGTCGCCGACAAATATCACCCCCTGATTAAAGAGGGCGCAATGCCGAAGCTCGCTACCTGGCCCTCTTTCTGGCAAAATCTCCTGCGCCATCTCATCTTCGGGCTGACGCTGGGCCTGCTCTATAACGACAAAAACTAAAAAAGATGAGAAGCGTCAGAGCCTCTCATCTACTAATGCAATTTAACGCGCCGGGCAAGTTTTCCTGACGGCTCACCGCTGCACGGTTCGCCAGGAGGGGGAGCCTGCGAGCACAGCGCCGCAGGTGCACTCTCAGGCGAGGAGCCTGCGGGCACAGCGCCGCAAACTCCCCCTCCTGGCGTGCCTGCGGCGCACCCTCGGACGAGGAGTCTGCGGGCACAGCGCCTGCGGCGCTGTGCCCGCAGACTCCTCATAACAGGCGAGCCGCGCAGCGGTGAGCCGTCAGCGAAACATGCACATGGCGTTAAGATAATAATCCGAGCATAATGGATGTGCGGAACCGCGCGCTTTAGTGCGCGGTTCCGCACATGTAGAGTGTCCAACTTATATTTTTAAACTTCATTAATACGATTATACCAGATAGCGCAACCAGCGGCTCACAAACGGCAGCCGGTAATCGGGGTGCAGCCAGGCCATAACCATCAACCATATCCATAGCAGGATCCATACCCACCACAGGGCGCTCAGCAGCAGGCCCAGACCAAAATTCGTCAGCAGGCTGAGCAGCGGCACCCAGGCCAGCATGGCCTTCAAGATACTCACCCCTGCCATCGCCACGGATAACGATCCGAACACGATTATTGATTGCGCTGCATGCCAACGCACATTCCGATTTTTCTCGAACACGAAGAGCAGGAGGCCCGATAACCAGAATAGACAGTAGGCCAGGACACGTTCCAGCCGCTCATCAAGTCCAAGAGTCGTCATTCTATGCATCATAACATGCCTCATCCCTTCTGAGACGCAGCCCTCTTCGTTGAGGCGTTCGTCATTATTTTACTACTAACACATACTTATACGTAACGGCCCGAGACGGTGTTGCATTGTTCAGTCAAACCTCCACAGTTCTCCTGACGCCTCCTGACGCTCACCGGCCACTCGCGCGTCTGCGCCACGCGCTGCAATGGTATAGTGTGATGAGGGAAGGCGCGGCGCGCCTTCCCTCATCACACTATACAGAAGGCGAGCGTTACAGGGGCGAGCAAGCGCGTGCGAGGGCATCAGCCACCAGGCACCCCTCAACAAGGAGATACGGGTTAGGTCATGGCTTGCTGCCACCCGTGAATACGGAATACAATCAGGCAGTACACGCGAAAGGATGAGGCGAGTTATGCAGTATAAAATCATCCACTTTCCCGGCGGCCAGCGCGCACGCGCGGTGAAAGCGTCCCCCGGCACGAGCGCCGATGCTGTTCTGGAGGCGCTCAGCATCGCGAAGCCAGAGGCGCTGCTGGTCCTGATAGGGGGCGCGAATAACCTGGAGCAGCAGCTCGTGGCCTCCCTCGTTCCATTATTCAGCCAGGGTATCGCGCCAGCAGCCGCGCATACCGGGGCAATGATTATCGACGGCGGCACATGTTCAGGCGTGATGGAGCTGATGGGCCAGGGAGTGGCCGCGCAGGGATACCCATCGACGCTGCTGGGCGTATCGGCTGCCGGCCTGGTAACGTACCCCGGCGCACCTGCTATTGAACGCCCCGACGATGCCACCGCGCTCGATCCCCATCACAGCCATTTCGTACTGGTGGATAGCCAGGAATGGGGCGGCGAGACAGAGATGCTCTTCGCGCTGGCCCGCGCCATTGCCAGGGACATTCCTGCCCTGGCAATCCTGGTTAACGGCGGCCCCATCGCCCGCAGCGAGGCATTGGAGGCTGTGCGCAGCAACTGGCCGCTGCTCGTCATCGAAGGTAGCGGGCGCGCAGCCGACGAAATCGCCACCCTCTGGCGCAAGCGTCCTGCCGCCGTCACGGACGAAAAGCAGCGCGAGATCATCGCGCGGGGCGCTATCTCCCTCTTCCCCCTGCACGGCGCCCCTGATGAACTGTTCCGGCGCATCGTTCGCCTGCTGGGAAAAGAGAGGGTTCAGGATGAGAGAGCTTAGGGAGCGACTTTATGATCCTCACTCCCACCTGCGCTGGCATCGAGAGGCGCCGGGGATATCGTGCTGACCTTCACCGCCCCTATCGCCTCCTCCTGCATCTCCATAGCGGCCTTTGCCTTCGTAACCATCGCGATCACCTCATCCAGATGCTCGATAGGATATTTACTCTCAGCCTCTTTTAAAAACGCGAGGCCATCGAGCACACTCTGAAAAACACCGGAGGCAGGCGTCAGCTCTATCGCCGCCTTGTAGGCAGCAACGGCGTCGCCCTTTTTGAGCACGAGTATTGCCATGCTCAGGTCATAGTAATCCCAGTAAGGTTCCTCCGAAGCTCTGGCGGCAATGCGTTTCTGCGCCGTCTCCATCGTCTGCTCGAAAGCCGGCAACGCAGTCTCTATGTCGCCTTCATGCAGCGCCAGGGCGGCAATGTTGCTGATGGCATAGGAGGATTGAGGATTGGCCTTGCGGGCCAGCTTATAATAATCCAGCGCCAGGGCATACTGGTTCAAGCGGCGATAGGTCCCGGCAAGGCCAGCAATCGCCTCCTCATAGTTGGGCAGCAGCTCGTTTGCCCGTCGGAAATGCTCTATAGCTCTGGTATATGCGCTAAAGCGTTTCTCCGCATCGTGTGTCCTTTGATACTCCCTATCAGCCTGAAGGCGATAAGCGAACCCCAGTTCCTTATGAGTTTGCGGTAGATCTGGATCAGCGGCGAGCGCGGCTGTAAGATGCTCGATGGACAGATCATAAGCGCCAATATCATTATAGATGCGGCCCAGAGCATAGTGAGCCTGCGGATCATGCTCCCGCAGCCGCAAGGCCGCCTGATACGCCTCGATAGCCTGGCCGTTTTTTCCCTTTTCTGCAAACTCGTTACCCAGAATCAGGAAGGCTATCGCCCGGCTGGTCTTCTCCACATCCCGCGTCAGCTTCTGGTGAAGTTCATCGATCTCCTGCTTCTTTTTATCGATCTCTTTCTTCATTTCATCTATTTTTTCCAGGCTCCCGCTGCCCCTTTTCTCCAGATCTCGAAAGCTCCTGATACCGAAGTAGCCCAATATGCCAACCCCCACGCCTACCAGGATCGGAATGATGACAGAGAGATCATTAATCCAGCTCAGGAGGTTCGCCATCATTGCTGACTCTCGATCAGCCTGGGACGCGGTTTGATTCGCTACAGTCACAGCCGTCGCCGCCTGATCGAGTATAGCATTGGCGTCGGGCGTCGGCGTGGGCTGCGCAACGCTCGCCCGTGCGCCAGAGGTAGACACTGCGAGCAACAGGATGGATAGGACGATGAGGAGCATTACGCTTACAATCAGAAACGGTTTGCGCGGCATAAGGTTCCCTCCCTGGACACGTAACAACATCAAACAATAATTACATGTAAAGGCATTATCCGCACTCATCATAGCACATCTTTGCCATTTTTACACCGTCTGAAAGAAAGCCAGGCGGCATAGCCCATATTGTCACAGTCGAAAGAACTGCCGTATAATTGAGATGAGTATAACACTACGATTTCGCTTTCAGGAGGCTCAGGTTCGTATGCCTGCACTTATGGTAAATATAGGAGATCCCATCTTCATTGGAGATTTCTTTGGCGCACTGCTTGCCCTGCCCATATCGCTTTTTCTTGTCTTCTGGCTGAGCGCCGTTAAGAACCGCAAAGCGGTGGTGGCCGGCGGCTTTATCGGTGTCGTCCTCGGCTTCCTCATCATTCTTGGTTGGGCCGGAACGCTTATTTTTGATACGCCGCTCCCCGGGGCCAACGGCGGTTCGGTATTCTTCGGCTCGGTGCTGTTCTGCTCGGCGCTTGGCCTGTCCGGCGGCATCCTCATGGACCTGCTTATCGCCCGCAAGAGCGCACGCGATTATCGCCGGCAGCAGGTTCTCCACCAGCAGCCCGCCCACGAATAGCGCTGCCAGGACCATGTTTTATCTTCTGCACGGCGACGACGAATTTACCAGCCGCGAGCAGTTGAAGCAACTGCGCCAGCAGGGCGGCTTCGATTATAACCAGGATACCTATAACGGCGCCGAGGTAGACCTGAAAACGATCATCATGACCAGTAATACGCTGCCTTTCCTCACCGAACAGCGCCTGGTTGTCGTCGAGGGGCTGCCCAAAAAAAAGCGCTCCGAAGCAACGGGCGCCGCCGCTGCATCTTCCTCCGAGGGGGAGGCAGCGGCCGCCGCGACGAAGGGGAGCAAGGCCAGAAAAGGAGGCAAAAAGAGCAGCAAGGGCAGCACGCTGAGCCGCGCTGGCTTCGAGAAGGCGCTGGCCGAACACGTCGCCACCATGCCGGAGACAACCATGCTTGTGCTGCTGGTCGATGAAGCGCTGGAGGCAGCGAATCCCCTGGTTAAAGCCGCCTCCCGGTACGGCAAGGTAATCCAGAGCACGTTGCCCAGAGGCGCCGCCCTGGAAAGCTGGATCGGCAGGCGGGCCAGAAGCATCCACACACGGATTACGCCGGAGGCAACGAAGATGCTGGCGAATTTCATTGGCAACAACCTGCGTCTACTGGCGAATGAACTCGATAAGCTGGCAACCTACGTTGGCCCGAATGGGACGATCAACGTCGAGGATGTGCGCCAGTTGTCCGCCCAGGTACAGGAGGCGCGCATCTTCGATCTGACCGACGCGCTGGCGCAGCGCAATCGCAAGCAGGCGATGAATATTCTGCACGATCTGCTCGCCGACGGTGAGCCGCCACTGAAGCTCCTCAGTACCATCACGACACACCTGCGCTCGCTGCTGCTGGTCAAGGAGCTGGCCCAGAAGGGGATGCGCGCGGCGCAGATCGCCTCTACGTTGAGCATGCAGCCCTTTCTGGCGGAAAAAGCGCTGCGCCAGAGTGGCAATTTCACCGCCGCGCAGCTGGAAGGCGCCTATCGCCAGTTGCTGGCAACCGATGCCGCACTCAAACGCAGCCGCCTGACTCCTGAAATGGCGCTCGACCTGCTAATCGCGCAATTCGGTACATGAAAAATTGGGGCGTCCTTTCGTCCGTAGCCGCGCGATGATGAACATGGACAACCAGGATCGGCGATGTTCCCCGATGCGTAGCGGCGCGATTGATCGCGCCTCGTCCAGCCTGTCGAGCGGCTCCAGGCGCGATGAAGCGTACCGCCACGCACAGTTATCAGCAATCGCAGTAATATGTCACCATTGCAACAAATAATTATAGAGCGCATCCGGCGCAACGGCCCCATCACCTTCGCCGACTATATGCGTATGGCCCTCTACGAGCCGGGCTATGGCTACTACGTCAGCGGGGCCTATAAAATGGGCTGGGAGGGAGACTACTACACCAGCAGCGATGTTTCGGACCTCTTCGCGCACTGCATGGGACGGCAGCTCTGCCAGATGTGGCAGCAGTTGGGACAACCCGCGCCGTTTGTCGTGCTGGAGCAAGGGGCGGGGCGCGGACAACTTGCTCAGGGAGTACGCACCTGGGCGGAGCAGGAGGCCCCCGCCTTTGGCGCCGCGCTCGACTACCGTGGTGAGGATATACGCTCCGGCCAGGATGCCAGCGCGCCGCACGACGAAAAGGCTCCCTCGCCTTCCGTCATCCTCTCGAATGAACTGGTCGACGCCTTCCCCGTCCACATCGTCGAGAAGCGTGGCTCAAGACTATACGAAATCTACGTGACGGAGCAGCAGGGGCACCTGTACGAAGTACTGGATGAGCCGGGCACGCCGGAGGTGGCCGGCTACCTGGACCGCTACAAGATCCCCTGGACGACCTTCGACGATGGCTGGCGCGCGGAAATCAATCTGGATGCACTGCATTGGATAGAGCGCTGCGCTCGCTTCCTGCTCGGTTACACATCTCCGGTACGCCAGGATATGGCGGCGGCGCGGCGCGCGCGCAAAAGGCATGGCTTCCTCCTCACCATCGACTATGGCGATAAGGCGCGCGCGCTCTATACGCCCTACCGGCCTCGTGGCACGCTCGCCTGCTACTATCGCCATCGCTTGCTGGAGCAGCCGCTCATACACCCCGGTGAACAGGATATTACCGCGCACGTCAACTTTAGCGCGCTCATCGATGAGGGGCGGCGCCACGGTCTGCGCCTGCATACATTCACCACGCAGCGTCTCTGGCTCACCGCTATGGGAATCTACGAAGAGCTGGAGCGCACACGCCAGCGCGACTTTGCCGTAATCGATAGCGAGCGCGGGAGTGATCGTGGACAGACGGCGCTGCTGCAATGGTATATGCTGCGCCAGCGCGTTTCCGCCCTCACCGAACCGGCGGGCATGGGCAACTTCAAAATACTCATCATGAAAGCCTGATTTGCACACCTCGCCACCTCCGGTGACTCGCAGAGGGAGAGAGCGAGTGTCAGAGAGGCGCCGAATGGCGCCTCTCTGGCTCTCCTTAATAACTTTATGCGAAGCGCAGCAGGTGCCGAGGGATCAGAGAAAGGATGCCAGCGCATAAAAAGATGCCTCTTCCCCGAAAAGGCCAGGGCGATTTAAAAGTCCTCTTCCGTGCGCAGCGGCGCGATGATGAGAAAAGATTGCTGATCTTGAATGGTACTGTTTATCATCGCGCCGCTGCGCGCAGTGAAGTCTCATGCCGCGACTTTTCAATGGCCCGGGAAAAGGCCAGGACGATTTAATGCTCGCCAGAAGCGGGGGTCAAGGGGGCGGCCGCCCCCTTGCGGAGCGCGGGGTGTCCCCGCCCAAACTCTTCCTTTCGGGCGTGGGGTGGGGAGAGTTAAATAGCCCTGGGAAAAGGCAGGTGCCTCTTGACAGAGTTGTATCCCGGCGCTTATAATCCCTGATGAGGTCACTCAATAAAAAAACAACGGGATAGCTATGCTCAGCCATAAAACCAGGCAACAGAATAGCAGCTTCTACTTTTATTACTGGTTTAGCCCTCCAGCATGATGGTGGGCCTTTTGGGCTGAGCAAAAATTGACCACCAGCATGCTGGAGAAGCAGAGGAAATTAAACCTCTGCTTTTTTGTTTCCCGAAATTATTAGAGAAGAGAGAGGAATTACGTTCATGACTGATACGACACCGTACAAACTGGTCAGCAGGCTATTTCAACACGAGAATAGCAGCGTCCTTGTCGGCGACGCGCACGACTGTGATCCGGTCATTGTTGGCGGTACAACAGCATCTCCGGTCATCATGGCTGGACCATGCGCTGTAGAGAGCAGAGAGCAACTGCTGGAGACAGCGTGGGCTGTGAAGCGCGCCGGCGCTCAGATCCTGCGCGGCGGCGCCTTCAAGCCGCGCACCTCACCGTACCAGTTCCAGGGACTCGGCCTCGACGGCCTGCATCTGCTCGCCGAAGCGCGCCGCGAGACCGGCCTGCCCATCGTCACCGAGGTTATGGAGCCGGGAATGGTTGAGATTGTCGCCGAGCATGCCGACATACTACAGATTGGCAGTCGCAATATGCAGAACTTCCCCCTGCTGCGCGCAGCCGGACAACACAGCCAGCAACGGCCCGTGCTGCTCAAACGCGGGCTGGCGGCGACCATCGATGAGTGGTTACTGGCTGCGGAATACATCGTCTCCGCCGGCAATCCCAATGTCATCCTCTGCGAACGCGGCATCCGCAGCTACGACCCCCAGACGCGCAATGTCCTCGACCTCTCCTGCGTCCCCTTGCTCCACCAGCTTACCCACCTGCCGGTCATCGTTGATCCCAGTCACGGCACAGGCCGCAGCGAACTGGTACCCACCATGTCGCGCGCCAGTATCGCCGCCGGGGCCGAAGGGCTGATAATCGAAGTGCATCGCGATCCCGACAGCGCCCTCTGCGACGGGCGACAATCGATCACGCCAGCACAGTTGGCGACCATCGTGGGCGAGACGCGCGCGCTGACGCGCATCATGAGGGGAGAGGGCGATCTATCGCCCGTTGCCTAAAAACAAATGTAGAGACGGGGCTTGCCCCCGTCTGCCTGGCACCCGCCTGCCTGGCACCCCGTCTGGAGGATGGCGGCTTCCCATCCAATGGCGGGGTATAAAGAGACGAGGGCAAGCCTCGTCTCTACATCTCTGAACGCCTATCGACTCAACCGGAACAGTATGATATACTTTTTAATATGTGGGGAGAGACATATCATTAAAGGTCAAAGAGACCGAGGCTTTGAGGTGCATACATGCCAACACGTATTATTATTGCAGATGATGAAGCTATTCAGCGTATGGACCTGAAGGACGTGCTGTCCAAGCAGGGCTACCTCGTGATCGGGGAAGCGGGCGATGGGCAGAGCGCCGTCAATCTGGCGCGCGAACTGCGGCCAGATCTGGTTATGATGGACATCCGTATGCCTGACATGGATGGCATTGCCGCCGCCGAAACTCTGACGCAGGAAAAGATTGCACCAGTGTTGCTGCTGACCGCTTTCGGAGACCAGCCCCTTGTTGAACGGGCAAAAGAGGCTGGTGTTGTTAACTATATCGTCAAGCCATTGCGCGAGAGTGAAGTTGCCCCGGCGATTGAAGTTGCTCTGGCACGGTACAACGAATTCCGCGCGATGGAGGATAAGGCGCGGACACTCTCCGAACAACTGGAGACGCGTAAGGTCGTTGAACGGGCCAAAGGACTCTTGATGGAGAAGCAGGGGCTGAGCGAACAGGAAGCCTTCCGCAAGATCCAGAAGGCCAGCATGAACAACCGTAAATCGATGCGGGAGGTAGCTGAAGCCATCCTGTTGACCAACGAAATGTAAGCGGATGCGCAGGGATGTAGCAATGAAGCTGCATCCTCTTCGCCTGCTGCACGCTCGACAGGCTTTTTGGGGAGACGAGAAGGTCCTAACCTGGGATTGAGAGTGAACATGTCATCGGCGACGACTACAGAAAAGACCGTTACTATCGTCGGCATTCGCTTCCGGCCAGCAGGGCGTATCTACTATTTTGACCCGCAGGGACAAACCTTCACCAACGGTCAGTACGTGATCGTAGAAACGGTGCGAGGAGTCGAGGCGGGGCGTGTTGTTATTGCCTCAAAAAAAGTAGCCGAGGAAGACCTGACCGATCCACTCAAACCCGTTCTGCGCCTGGCTTCCGAGGATGAACTGCGTATGATGCTCTCCTTCAAGAGCAAAGAGAAGGAAGCCCTTGTTCGCTGCGCGGAACGCATTCGCCAGCACAACCTCCCCATGAAGCTCGTAGAGTCCGAATACACCTTTGATGGCAGTCGTCTGACCTTCTATTTCACAGCGGATGAGCGCGTTGATTTTCGCGCGCTGGTCCGTGATCTTGCTGCGACCTTTCGCACCCGCATAGAATTGCGCCAGATTGGAGCGCGCGACCAGGCAAAGTTGCAGGGCGGCGTCGGTCCATGTGGCAAAACGCTCTGCTGCAGCTCATGGATCACCGAATTCGGCATCGTTTCGATCAAGATGGCAAAAGAGCAGGGACTCCCTCTCAACCCTGCGAAAATCTCCGGCGTCTGTGGCCGCCTGTTGTGCTGCCTCTCTTACGAAAACGATAACTACATCCGTGCCAAGCAGCAGATGCCACAGATCGGAACCATGCTCAACACGCCCAGCGGGCCGGGCAAGGTCGTCTCCATCAATGTGCCGCGCAATTCAGTTGAGGTAATGCTGGAGAGCGGAGTCACGATCCAGATCCCGGTCAACCAGCTGGCGGAGAAGAAAAGCAGCGAGCGGTGCAGTTGTGGCAAAGAGAACTGCACCTGCGATCAGGGCGGTGGCTGCGGTACATGCTCACGAGCAGGCAACACAGGTAATCCGGGTGGTAGCAAGTGCTGTAACTCCTGTAGTTACAACAAGAAGAAATCTTGAACGAGAGGAAGGTATGTATGTCGTCTGACGGGAAGGAGCCGGGAGCCACATGGCAGGGGCCTGAGCAATCGGGCTGGCGCCGGTCTTTCGACCAGGAGGCGCAGGACGATCTACCAGCGCTCTCCGAGCAGCAGCGACAGGAAGAGGTGCTGCAATGGCACACCCCTGTGGCAGCGGAGGAGGACGAGCCGTATGCGGAGAGCGCAGAGGTAGCTTCGCCTCCCCCCGGCCTGCTGAGCCAGTTCAAGCAATATTTCACGCTCATGGTGGTGCCGCTGCTCTTCGGCGCACTTACCTGCCTGTTTGTCCTGCCGCTGGTGGCGACAGGACGCGCCCAGATCCCCTCGACGGGACTCTGGCTGGTAACGCTCGTCATTATTCTTATTGTGATAGCACAGGCCATCGCCATCTATTATGCTGGCGAGAATACCGGTCTGTGGGTGCTTACGACTGTGGGCGGCTTTTTCCTCTTCTTGCTGGTCGGCTGTTTTACCATCTTCGGCCTGACGCCGGGCATTACGCTTTTCGTGATCCTGGTCGCAATCTCCGTGGCTCTGGGTCGCCTCTACATCCGCTCCGTCCCCCAGGGCTACGTTGATCTCGTCTATACCTTTGGCAAGTACAGCCGCACCCTTTATCCCGGCTTCAACGTCCTTTTTCCCTGGGAAAAGGTGCGCCAGCACCTGCATGTGGAAGAAATACAATGGCTCTGCCCGGCGCAGAGGGTGCAGATGTCACGCGACGAGGACCTTATTCTGCGCGCGATCATCTCGTACCGCCTGCTCCCCGAAGATGCTCACCTGGCCGCGACCCAGGTTGACCACTGGGAAGAGCGCCTGCGCGAACTCTTCAAGACGGCCCTCCAGAGTATTGCCACGACCTTCACGCCCGACGATTTCATCCCCTGGCCGCATGGCCTGCATCAAGATACAACCGATACCACGCCGCGCTGGGAACGTGTGAATACCTACCTGCTCCACTATATGCAGGACCGCGTTGCGCTCTGGGGCGTGCAGATCAACCGGGTTCAGATACGCGATATCACGCTCGCTCCGCATGATACCTTTATGAGCGACACAGAACCGCTCAAGGAGCCGCCAATGCCGGATAGCAAGCCACCCTCACCCCCGGAGGTCTCCAGGCCCAGAGAACCCGAGCCGGTGCATCCGGTTCCTGCCCGTCAGCCCATGCCTGACAACGCCGTTCCGCCAGCCGAGCCGATCAAAGAAGAGGTGCTTATCAAGGCGTATAAAGAAGTGCAGAACGGCAATGTTACCGATCCCGAGACGATCCGCCGCCTGGCCCTGAAATTCGATGCCATTGCCAGAGATCCGCATGCCAGCCAGACCGTGAGCTTCGATGCCGCGCGCGCCGCCCTTAACCTCTACCGTCAGGCCACCAGATACGAAGAGATATCCGGTGAGCAGGGCTTCCACGACGAGGCGACAAAGCCAGATTGGAGCATGCGCCGCGCCAGCGATGAAAACCTCATGGCCGGAGGATAAGAGGCAGGGTTTACCCCTGCCTCTACGTTCCTTGATGGCGAACGCCTCTGACCTGTAGAGATGGGGCTTGCCCCCATCTTCAGATCGATTGCGCTCCTGTTTCCACCAGCCCCCCACCTCGACCCGGAGAGATGGGGCTTGCCCCCATCTTCACAGTTCCTCGATTAGCGGCACGATGGCCTCATTAGCCCCGGCATTCCAGCGCCGGTAAGCATTGACGGTTGCGGCCATCGTGTGCAGCTTCGCGCGATTAGCGAGCAGTTCTCCGAGCAGCGCAAACTGCTGCTCGGGCGCGCATGCAACCCATCCCAGCTTATGGCGCTGGATAAACTCCAGGTTTGCCTCTTCCTGGCCGGGAATCCAGGTCGTGGCGATAAATGGCTTGCCCAGCATCACTGCCTCAAAGAGCATGTTCGGCCCGGCTTTGCCCATAACTACATCAGAGGCCGCCATAAAAGGCGCAATCTCGGCGGTAAATGGCAGCGCATAGAGATTCTCCACACCCTGAAAGCGCGCCCATAAGCGACGATTTGTCCCCGTCGCCAGAATCACCTGTACATCTCTGCCAGCAGCCAGCACCCGTTCCACCGTGCGGCTAAAACGGGCCGCGCCCTCCCCGCCCCCCTGCAAAAAAACCGTGAAGCGATCAGGAGAGAGGCCCAGCCCGGCGAGCGTCTGAGAGCGCTGCGCTTCGCTACAACGCGAGAACTGCCCGCGCACGGGCCAGCCGACGAGATGCAGCCGTTCGGGAGCGATTCCGGAGGCGAGGGACTGCTCGTATGTCTCACGCGTGGGGACCAGTATGGCCGCCGCATGGCACTCGCTAAGCCAGGTCGCATGCACCTTGCCGGGATCGGCGAAAAGCGCCACAAACGGAACCTGTAGGCGTTCCCGCTTGAGTGCCTGCGTTACCTCATACGTAAGAAGCGGATAGGTAGTAATAATGAGATCGGGCCGCACACGTTGTAACAGGGAGACCAGCGAGCCACCGAGCAAGCGCGAAAAGGCGCGATGGGTGAGCAGCGCCGTCCTGGGCGTATCGCTCAGGCGGAATTCAGCCGACCAGAGCCAGAGCGCGTAGCGGCTCACCAGGCGATAGTGCAGGTGCAGGAAGTGCGGCTGCGGATCGACGATCTCAACATCGTGGATTGGCACGAGACGATCACGCAGAGCATGCGCCAGGCTGATATGGCCGCCGCCTGTGTAAGACGTGAGGATAAGAATGTTGCGTCGTTGCGCCATAGATCGTCCTTGCGACTGGCAATAGTTCTTGGCATAGACACAGCCATATGCTACAATGGTTGTAACATAAGATGACTATTTCTTTCTAACCCTGACCGCGCTTCGAGAATGAGCACAAGGCAGGGGCAAGCCCTGCCTCTACACACCCACCCTCACGAGG
This sequence comes from Ktedonobacteraceae bacterium, assembly GCA_035294325.1. Taxonomy (GTDB): domain Bacteria; phylum Chloroflexota; class Ktedonobacteria; order Ktedonobacterales; family Ktedonobacteraceae; genus DATGLE01. Next base: position 67,104 of record DATGLE010000066.1, read on the forward strand.
CGTAATGTAGAGACGAGGCTTGCCCTCGTCTGGTTACATTCATGACCAAACGTTTATTAACGGGAAGTTACTATGTTACGTTATCGGCTAGAAGGAAATGGAGCGCCGCTGCTCCTCATTCATGGCTGGGGGATGACCTACACAATATGGCAGAATCTCGCTCCGCTGCTCCAACCATATTTTCAGCTTATCATGGTCGAATTGCCAGGACTCGGCGGTTCGCCGGAAATCAGCCCTGAGCAGCCCTACTACCCGGCCTGCGCCGAAGCTCTTGAAGAACTGCGCCAGACGCTAAACATCGGCCAGTGGTCCATTCTCGCCTACTCTTCGGGCACGCGCGCCGCCGAAGCATACCTCCAGCGCTATGCGCAATATGTCAATAGAGCCGTCTTCCTGTGCCCCATTTACCTTACAGAAATATGCTCGCTCGGGATACGCCTGCTGCATGATGTCTATCCCTTCCCCACGTTTACGCGCTGGCTCTTCTCAAAATGGCGCTTATACGGCCTGGTGCGCGCGCTCGGCTTCAACGGGCTGCACCACGATTACAGCCGCACCTGGAAGAACGAGATCGAACTCCAGCCCACCGATATTCTCGTGCGCTCGTTGTGTGAGCTTCCGGGACGCGGGCGCGCGCCTTTCAACCTGCCCGCCGTTCCCACACTCTTCGTCTGGGGGAGCCGGGATGCGCTGACAGCGCGCCCACGTCGCCCGCGCCCTAACGATGTGTTTATCCCCACCACCCACGGCGCGCCCATGCTGGCCGCATCCAGTATCGCGGCGGTAGTGGTGCCTTTTCTGGCTGAGGGGAAGCTGACCTCGGTCACGAGGCGCGACGATTGGGGACAGCGGCGCTTTAAAAGTCCCCTCCGTGGCCGTACAAGGATACGTTCGGGCGCGCAGCTTTTAAATCGCACGGAGCAAAAGGCGCGGCGCCTGCGCAGGACGCCCCCCGGGACGCGCACATGAACGGCGCCGCAAAAATATAGTAATCTATACCGCCCTACTGTGAGGCCATCAGTGCGGATTGCTCCGCTTTCTCATGCTCACCTATCGAGCGCAGGCTCGCAAGCTCCTCGTCAGAGAGCGTCGCATTCGTTCTGGGATTGAACACAGCATCATCACGCCCACAATAGTACAGGCTGCGCCAGGCCGTCATCGCCCGGTCCCACGCCGGGTAGCGCAGTGTTGCCTCGTTATCGCCTTTGACTACGCGCTGGAAAGCGATAAAGCTCAATACCAGAGCTGTCAGGATGCATGCCAGAATGATGCAGACGATTGCGATCTCACCGCCCAGGTCGAGGACACCGGTGCTCGCAATGACGATGATAGCAAAAGAGCCGATGCCAACAAGGAGAACGCTGATAAACATGTACAACAGCATGGGAACGTTTCTGGTCGGCATATCCGGCGGAGCACAGCGCGTCACTCCGGATTCGAAGGCGGCCTGCATCGTCCTGACGCGATCCGACTTATGGCACACCGGGCACGATGGTTTCTGGCTTTCAGCAGATGCCATATATCACAACCTCCTTATGATGCAACAAGGGTGAGACCTTTTACGGTCCCGTTGATCTAAGCATAGCACGTTGTTGGCTTTTCGACAATGTTATAATCTTCATGACCATGGCTTTATAGTTTCTGGACATAGCCCCTGGTAGAAAGTTTGATTCTCAGCACTCTCGCTCGCTCTTCCCTGACACTCGCGCGGCTCCGCCGCGCAATAGAGTTTTTGAGTGGTGTGGGACAGGCGCTCCGCGCCTGTCCCACACCACTCAAAAACTAAGGCGAGCGCCGCAGGCGTGAGCAAGCGAGCAGTCCGGGGATCAGACATATTCTGACAACCACTGGAGAGTAAAGGATTTTTATTAGATATGACGACGGCAGCTATTACTATTCTGGGATTGGGGCCTGGCAGCATCAACGATCTTACCAGGCAGGCATACGACATACTACAACAGGCAGCGCATAATAATCAGAGCGTCTATCTTCGCACCATCCTTCACCCCACAGTAGAGGACCTGCGGCGCGCGCTGCCCACTCTACACATCGAATCGTTTGACAGCATCTACGATGAGTCGGAGGAGTGGGACACGCTCTACCGGCGTATCGCGGAGGAGGTTTGCCGGCAGGGCGAGCAGCAGCCCATCATCTATGCTGTGCCGGGGCATCCACTGATCGGCGAAGCTACCGTGCAGCTCGTCCGGCAAATCGCACGCGAACGCGGCTTGAGCACAACCATTGTCGCGGGCCTCTCGTTTCTGGAGCCTGTCTGCACGCTGCTGGATCTCGATCCCTTCGCGGATGGCATGCAGCTCATCGATGCCACTATGCTCACGGGGATCGGGAGCGACGAGATCGCGGGCAAGATTATTCCCACCCTCCCGCTGCTGGTCGCCCAGGTGTATAATCGCCGCTTCGCCAGCGCGGTAAAGCTGGCGCTGAGCGAGTGCTATCCCGATGAATGGCCGGTGAAGCTGGTGCGGGCGGCGGGCCTGAGCAGCGAGGAAGCGGTCATCGAGATGCCGCTGTACGAGCTTGATCGCCACAGCCACGCCAATCACCTCAGCACGCTCTACGTCCCGCCGCTCGGCCCGCTGGAGGCTCTGCGCCTCCCCGAAACGCTGCGCTACATCACCATGCGCCTGCGCCGCGATCCTGATGGCTGCCCGTGGGACCGCGAGCAGACGCACCAGAGCCTCATCCACTATGTGATTGAGGAGACCTACGAGGTTGTGGAGGCGCTGGAAGAAAACGATATGGAGAAGCTGGCGGAGGAACTCGGCGATCTGCTGCTCCAGGTCTACCTGCACGCCGAGATCGCGCGGCAGGAAGGCGCTTTCGCCATCGGCGACGTGTTCGAGCATGTGAATGCCAAGCTGATCCGCCGTCACCCCCATGTCTTCGGCGATGTCGAGGTCGAGAACGCCGGGCAGGTCGTACAGAACTGGGAGGCAATCAAACGCCAGGAGCGCATCAAAGCGGGCAAGGATGTGGAGCGGGAGAGCATACTTGACCGCATGCCGCTCGCGTCGCCCGCGCTGATCGTGGCACAGGAGTACCAGAAGCGCGTCGCCAGAACCGGCTTTGAATTTACCACCATCGAGCGCGTCTATGCCAAGCTTGAGGAAGAACTGCGGGAATTGCGCGAGGCGACGACCCCGGAAGAGCAGATCGAAGAGGTCGGCGACCTTCTCTTCATGATCGCCAAAATCGCGCGCTGGCTGAAAGTAGACGCGGAAGAGGCTTTACGCCGGGCCAACCGCAAGTTTCGCCGGCGTTTCCAGGCGATGGAAGAATTCGCGCGCCAGGAGGGGCGCGCACTCTCCTCCTACAACTCGCAGGAGTGGAGCACGCTGTGGCAGCGCGCTAAAAAAGAGGTGTAGCAGCTCCCCTTTTTGTCTTCACAGATAAAGATAACCGACTGGTCAGTTATTGACAGGGCGCCCCCTTTTCGTTACAATAATAACTGGCTGGTCAGTTATTATTGTTGTATTGAGCGCCGCCGTCGTATTTTCACTGCGGCAAGGAAACTAACGATAAGTCTGTCTATAAGGGGGTTTTATGTCCGTGCAAATCAAAGAAATGCGTTCTCCGCGAGGCGTAGCCCGCCTCCTCTGGCGTCTGCCTATCTGGCTGTATCGCCTCCATCTCGGCTGGCTGCTCCAGAGCCGCTTTCTCCTGCTCACGCATACCGGTCGCAAGAGTGGTCGGCCGCGCAAAACGGTTCTGGAAGTGATTCATTCCGACAAGGCAGCAGGGGAATATACAGTGTTTTCTGGTTGGGGAAAGCAATCCGACTGGGTGAAAAACGTTGAGAAAACCCCGCAGGTAATCATTCAGGTGGGGCAGCGCTCTTTGCGCGCCCGGGCGACCCGTCCAGGGCCGGAGGAAGCTGAAACGATACTACTCGCGTATGCGCGCAAATATCCGCGTCTGATCCATTTCGTTTTCCGCTTGCTTGGCTATCGGAGCAATGGAACAGAGGAAGATATACGTGCCATAGCCCGTCAGAGCACCATCATCACCTTTAAAGTCCTCCCCGCTTGCGCCGCGGGCAGCGAATGAGAGAAAATAGGCAGCGAAGCAGGGTAGAGCGAATTCGGGCGCCCGCAGCGCAAGCAAAGAGTTGGAGGTAGGCATGTCTCCCCGTCCCGATGTGAGTGAGGAACGCAAAAGTCAAATACTGGAAGCGGCCATCGCGGTTTTCGCGCGGCTCGGCTTTCAGCAAACGCGCATGGATGATATCGCCAGCCAGGCGGGCCTCTCCAAAGGCACACTCTATCTCTATTACAAAAGCAAGGACGCGGTTATTGGCGCGCTGCTTAAATACTTCTTTACCCAGGAATTCAAGCGCCTGCAAAGTTTTCTCGAAGCTGAGCGTCAGGAGCCGATTGCCGAGCAGATTATCCTCCTGACGCGCCAGCTTGCCTCGGCGATGCAATGGATGCAGCGGCTGATGCCGATTGCCTTCGAGTTTTATGCGCTGGCCGGGCGCGACGGAGAAGTACGCCAGTTCTTGCAGCAGTATTTCAAGACTTTCCGAGAAGCTCTGGCTCGCCTGATCCAGCGCGGCATCGAGCGCGGCGAGTTCCGCTCCGTGGATACCGAGGCTACCGCAATTACGCTGACAGCCCTCTATGAAGGGACGGCGCTGTTATATTTTGTGGACCCACAAGGGCTTTCCTGGCCCGAGCAACTCGAATTCTCCGTGCACTCGCTGCTGGAGGGCATACGCGCGTAGCCCCGTCCTGTGCGTAGCTGCGCGATGATGAGGGTAACGATCAAAAGTGGTAAGTAAGCATGTCATCCTGAGCGGAGGCGAAGGATTATGAGGGTTGAACGGATGTTGTAGAATAGGCTATGCGCAACGAACTCTTATCCTGGTTTGCACGCGAGGGCCTGCTGCTGACGAGTGCAACGACGGCAGCGGAGGACCCGGAACATGACGAAATCAAGATCACGGTCAGGCCGCCACTGGTAGCGCTCAGTCGCGCCAGCAGTGACTTTCGTGAGTGCCCTGATCCCGTACTCTTCGGCTATCCCGAGTCCAGCCTGGAGATGATGACGCTGCAAGATATGCACGAGTTCGTCCTGGCCTGGTTAGAGCAGGCCATCATGGCCGGCATGGCGCGCTGTTTCGTCTGCAACCGTGTTCTGGATATGGGTACGGAGAGGCCGTGGGACGCTGTTTTTATTACCAGTGACATATACTGCTGGCTGCTGGTTCACTTCGACTGCAAGCGCTATCTCAACCGCGAGCTTAAAGGGCGCAATCCCTTCGAAGTTACCAGCAGCGCACCCGAATTTTTTGACCTGTTACCATAGTTAACCCGATATGCACGTCCGGGGACGCCGGCTACGGGTCCTCGATGGTGTGGTTTGTGGACACAATGCCAGCGGCGCTGTGTCCACAAACCACACAGGCGAACCGCTGCGCGGTTCGCCGTCAGCAAGACCTGCATAGTATTAGTTAACCCCATGTGCATGTTTTTGGGCGCCTGCGGCGCTGTGCCCGCAGGCTCTTCATCCTGGCGTGCGCCGCAGCGGTGAACCATCAGCGAAACTTGCACATAGCATTAGTTAGAAGGCAGGGACCGGCATGGATAAAAACCAGGTCGCTCAAATGCTAGAAGAAATCGCTGTGCTGCTAGAATTAAAGGAAGGCAGCAACATATATGAAGTGCGTGCCTATGACAACGCCGCTCGTACTATCGGCGCGCTCGACGGCGACATCGTAGAGATGGCGCACGAAGGCAGGCTCAAAGGCGTGCCGGGACTGGGATCAACGATTATCAAGCGCATCGAGGAGGCCGTAGACAGCGGGCATATCGAATTTCTCGATGAACTGCGGGCAAACACGCCCTCTATCAAGCTCGCCATGATGCGTATTCCTGGCGTCGGGCCAAAAAAGATCAATGCCATCTACAATCAACTGCACGTCACAAGCATAGACGAACTGGAGCAGGCGTGCAAAGATGATCGCGTCGCACGCCTGCCCGGCTTTGGCAAGAAAACCCAGGACAAGATTCTGCAAGGCATCGCCTTCCTCGCGCAGCATGCTGACCGCGTACTGTACCCGCTGGCGGAGCGGGAATCCGAACGGCTGTGCGCCGCGCTGGCGACGCTGCCGGAGATTGTGCGCTTGCAAGTGGGAGGGAGCATACGGCGGCGGCGCGAAACGGTCAAGGATATCGATATCGTGGCAAGCGTTGACGACCAGGCCAGCAGCGAGGTGCGGAACGCGATCATGGATTTCTTCACCGGACGGCCCGAGGTGCGCTCCATCACGGGCAAGGGCGAGACCAAAGCGAGCGTTGTACTTGGCAGCGGGCTGGCGGCGGACCTGCGCCTGGTCAACGATAGCCGCTTCCCCTACACGCTGCATCACTTTACCGGCTCACGCGAGCATCATATCGCGCTGCGCCGCCGTGCCCTGAGCATGAACATGACCATCAACGACTACGGCCTCTTCAAAGTCAGGGACGGAGAAGAGGAACTTGTTCCGTGCCAGAACGAGGCCGATATCTATGCCGCTCTCGGCATGGCTTACATCGAGCCGGAACTGCGTGAAGACATGGGCGAGATCGAGGCGGCCATCCGTGGCACGCTCCCCGTGCTGGTACAGGAAAGCGACCTGCGCGGTGTGCTGCATGCCCACACGACGGCCAGTGACGGTCACAACACACTGCGCGAAATGGCCGAGGCATGCCTCGCGCGCGGCTTCTCCTATCTGGGCATTACCGATCATAGCCAGTCGGTTGCCTATGCGCATGGCCTCTCAGTAGACGACCTGCGCCGCCAGGGCGAGGAGATAGACCGTTTGAACGAGGAGTTCGCCGGGCGCTTTCGCATCCTCAAGGGCACCGAGTGCGACATTATGCGCGATGGCTCACTCGACTACGATGACAGCGTGCTCGCGGAACTGGATTTTGTGATCGCCTCTATCCACAGCAACTTCAACCTCCCGCCGCAGGAGCAGACGCAGCGCATGCTGCGCGCCATCGCCAATCCCTACGTCGATATCATCGGGCACCCCACAGGGCGCCTCCTGCTCGAACGCGAAGGCTATAAGCTGGATATGGAGGCAGTGATCGAGGCTGCCAGCGTTCGCGGGACCTGCATCGAGATCAACGCGAATCCGTCGCGGCTGGACCTGGACTGGCGGCTTGTGCACCGGGCACGCGAAAAAGGCGTCAAGATCCCCATCTGCCCGGATGCTCACACGCTTGCAGGTTTGGACGATATGCGTTATGGTATAGGAGTCGCCCGCAAAGGCTGGTTACGAGCCGGGGACGTGCTTAATACCATGGATGCGGAGGCACTGTTAACCTTCTTTCGACAACGACGGCATAAAGTGTAGGGGCGCTGCGCGCGCTGCCGCGCTCGCAAGCCCGCCTGCCTGATAATATAGTAGAGAGGAAGTAACATGGCAAATAGAGTAGAACTGGAAATCGCTCCCCGCACAGTGATGGGGAAAGCAGTGAAGCGCCTGCGGAAAGATGGCATTATCCCCGCGAATATCTTTGGACACAAGCAGGAGCCGGTAGCGGTACAGGTCAAAGAGGCCGAGTACGACCACCTGCGGCGCTCACGCGGCACGAGGGGCATTCTTTCGCTGCATATGCCCGATGCTGCCCCGGAGACGGCATTGATCCGTCATGTGCAGCGAGATCCGCGCACAGGCAAGATATTGCACATAGACTTCTTCCGTGTGAGCCTGAGCGAGCGCATCGAGGTGAAGATCCCGCTGCGTTTTGTCGGCGAGTCGCCGGCGGTAAAGAATGAGGGCGGCGTTCTGCTGCATCTGCTGGATGCGCTGGAAGTAGAGTGCCGTGCAGCGGATATCGTCGAAGCGCTGGAGGTCGATGTCTCTCCCATTACCCAGATCGACGGGGTAATCTACGCCCGGGAAGTGCAGCTTCCGCCTGATTATACGCTTGTTACCGATCCTGACGAGCCAGTGGCTAAGGTAGCCGTTACACGGGCCGAGGCCGCCGAGGAGGCTGCCGAGGCAGAGGGCGCGGAAGAGCCGGCCCCGGCTGCTCCCACTACGGCTCCGAATACGGAGGAGGAATCGTAGGCGCGTCGCTGCGTGATGATGAATGTTGCCAATCAAGATCGGTAACACAGGATGCTGGTAGGGGCAGAATTTATCTGCCCCCTCCTGAAGCCGATCCGCTCCAATCTGGCGGGCGGATAAATCCTGCCCTTACCGAGAATCATTAAGAGAGAGAAGCGAGCGGCAGACATGCGCATTATGATTGTGACCGACCAGTATCCCCCGATGCTGGGAGGTGTACCAACGATAACGCACGATCTCGCTATCGATTTTGCGAATCGAGGCCATCAGGTATGGGTTGCAGCTCCCAGCTATGGCCCTCACAACGTGCGCCGCCTGGAACAGAAAGTGCGCGTATACCGCTTCTCTTCCTTCGAGTGGCCCGCCTATGAGGGGCTGCGCATCGCTTTTCTGCCCTTCGTCGCGCTGCGTAACCTGCTCAAGAAGAGCGATCCCGACATTATCCACATTCACTCGCCTATCGTGCTGGGCAACATCGCGCAAATCCTGGCCGGCGGCCTGCGCAAGCCGGTCATCGCTACCAATCACTACATGCCCATCAATATGAACCCGACGCTGCTGTCCGATCCACTGATTGGCAAGCCGTTCAGCGATGTGACCTACAGCTACCTGGTGCATTTTTGCAACCGCTGTGAGTATGTGACCGCGCCAACAAAAACGGCGCTTAATCTGCTCTATGAGCACGGGCTGCGCGCGCCCGCCCGGGCGATCTCTAACGGCATCGATCTGAAGAAGTATTCGCCGGGAGAGCGCGATCCAGAAATCTTGCGGCGCTTCCACCTGCCCGTAGATCGACCTCTGGCGCTGCATGTGAACCGCCTCAGCCCGGAAAAGCGCGTGGATGTCCTGCTGGACGCTGCTGCCAGGCTACAGAGCAACGCATTCATCGCTATAGCCAGCACCGGTCCGGCCGAGGCGCAACTGCACGCTCAGGCCAGGCGCTTGAATCTGGAAGACCGTGTGCGCTTTCTGGGCTATGTTAATGATGCCGACCTGCTGGCCCTGCGCCGCTCGGCGGACATGTTCGTGATACCATCGGAAGCCGATCTTCAGAGTCTGGCAACGATGGAGGCCATGGCCTGCGGCCTGCCGGTGATCGCGGCCAACGCCTACGCCTTGCCGGAGCTGGTCCATGCCGGGGAGAATGGCTTTCTGTTCAAGCCCGGCGCTAGCGATGAACTGGCGCGGCAGATCGACCAGATGGCGAACGACGAAGATATGCGCAGGCGCATGGGAGCGGAGAGCCTCAAGCTTATCACCGGCCATGATCGTGCGCGAGTATTGGAAGAATGGGAGGAGTTATATCGCCGCCTGGCGATTGAATTTAAGGAGGCGAAAGAGCGCCGCCAGCGCCTGCGCATGGAGCGCAAATACCCGGGCCGTTTTCCACGGGATATTCAGCAGCCGGGCCTGCCGCACATCAGGCGCACAGGCGATCTCTCGCCCGATCAGCCAAAAGCCGATGCGACCTGGCTGCGCGGCCTCATCAATAGGGATTCGCACCCCGCCGATTGATCCAACGACGGTGGAAAAGTCGGGCCAGGCTGCGCTCAATGTCCCAGCGCACCTGAATGCTGTGGTAGCGCACCCATGCTGTACAGATCTGCCACCACGAAATCTGCTCCACAGGTGGCTGCTGTGGCCGCTCATGGGGATCACGCGCATAGACCGGAACGAGCAATCTCACACCGGGCCATCTCCCGTCGAAGAACCCTTTACGTCCACCAGGAGAAGAGGAGGTCACAGAATCAGGCTTCTTTCCTGCATGCATGCAGCGCTATGCTCCCTGGAGATACTATGATACATCACACCTCATTACTCGCATAGTTTTAGTATAGACGCTGATTCCCCGTTTGTCCAGAGTACCGCCCCGGGTGTCGTACCCCTCGCACCCGCGCAGCGGGTCAGAACTCATACTCTAAGCGGCGCCAGGGCGATTTAATGCTCGCCAGAAGCGGGGGTCAAGGGGGCGGCAGCCCCCTTGCGGGGCGGGGGGTGGGGAGAATTACATAGCCCTGGAGCGGCGCTGGATTTTGTTGACAAGCGACGAGCATTCCAGTATACTGCGCATCAGTCGACATCATAAGGGCATCTTCTCGCAGATGCCCTATTTTTGGAATCCGGGTAAAAAACCCGCACAGGCGTTTGCTCGTGTTGCAGAGATCGTCAAACGCCTCTTATTTTTTTAATGAACCGGGAAAGGGGATAGTTATGTTGAAAGAAGACGAGGAGAAGCCCGTTCCCACACCGCAGGCGGAAGAGGGTAGCAAGAGGGGAAGGACCATCCGCGCCAGGTATGGCGAAGACTACTTTCACCGCATCGGCACGAAGGGTGGCAACACGCTCAAGGAGAAACGGGGCAGCGAATATTACCGCACGATTGCCGAGAAAGGCGGCAAAGCCAATATGAACAAGTACGGCCCAAGCCATTTTTCAGAAATGGGTAAGCGCGGCGGCAATACGACCCGAGAGCGCCAGGACGCCGACTTTTATCGGCGCATCGGGCAAAAGGGAGGAGAAGCGAGGCGTCGCAAAAAAGAAGGAAAATAGAAGATGCTAAAGAAGCAGCGAGCTGCGCTCGCTGCTTCTTTAGCATCTTCACTGGACTTCTGCCTGTTGAGTTCCCAGTTTTGCCAGCCCTTCGGCGATGGCCGGAGCAACGCCCGTCTCCGCCGTCTGACGGGCCACGCGTAGAGCATTCTTGATCGCCTTCGCGTTCGAGCGGCCGTGCGCAACGATGGCCGAGCCGTTGATGCCCAGCAGTGGCAGCCCGCCATATTCAGCATAGTCCAGCCGTTTGAAAACTTTGCGCAGGCTGGGACGCAGCACAGCGGCGGCGAGCTTGTTAATGAGCGAGCCGGTCATCTCGGCGCGCATCAGTTCGAGAATGGTCTCGGCAAGTCCTTCACTGAGCTTGAGTACGACGTTGCCCAGGAAGCCATCGCAGACGACGACATCCGCGCTGCCCGCCGGAATATCGTGCCCCTCGACGTTACCAATAAAGTTCAGGCCAAGCGTTGCGGCGTTGGCTTTAAGAAGCTGATGCGTCTCTATCACCTGCTGGTTGCCTTTGCTCTCTTCCTCTCCGTTCGCCAGCAGGCCGATACGCGGAGCCTGCACATGAAAGAGTCGCTGCATGTAAATAGATCCCATGAGCGCGAACTGGAGCAGATATTCGGGCTTGCAATCTGTGTTGGCACCCATATCGATGATGAGGCAGGGCTTGTCTTTGGTAGGAAAGACGAGGCCAAGCGCGGGGCGCTCAACGCCGGGAATACGCTTGAGCGTGAAGAGCGAGGCCGCCATCATAGCCCCGCTATTGCCCGCCGAGACCGCACCGACAGCAGCGCCATCGCGCACCTGCTGCAAGGCCAGGATCATCGAGGCGTTTTTCTTGCGGCGCACAGCATTGGCCGGATGCTCGTCCATCTCGATCACCTCGTCGGTGTGGATGATCGGTAGATCAAGCCCGGCGGTATCATGGCGCGCCAGTTCCGCGCGGATCACATCCTCGCGCCCGACGAGATAGACACCTATGCCATACTCGCGCGCGGCCTGGACGGCTCCCAGCACAGTTTCGCCGGGAGCTTTATCGCCGCCCATCGCATCGAGAGCGACACGAATAGAGGCGCTCATGCAGGTTCTCCAATAGTTGTTTTGACCAGTTCGACGAGCTTTTCAAGATCGAAGGGCTTATACACGATGTGGGCGACGCCCGCCTCGCGGAACTCTTTCTCCTCGCTGGCTGCACCGAGGAAGGCGGTGACGACGATGACCGGGATCTGTTTGTCCACACCCATCGCCATGAGCTTGAGTTCGTCGCGCCCATCCAGGTAGGGCATCATCAGGTCGAGCAACACAAGGTCGGGCTTATGCTCACGTACAGCGTCGTAGAAGCGCAGGCTCTGCGTCGTCATATACGTTTCATACCCCTCATCGGCCAGCGCCTCGGTTAGCAGGTCAGCGATGGTCGGATCATCATCCATAATCAGTATCTTTTTCGCCATATTACCAGCATTCCCCTCATCTAAAAAGGTGCCGGGGCCACGCCCCTGAAAGTATGCCTATCCTCGGCGCCTTCCCTCGCGCGCGGCTTCGCCGCACCGGGGATATGGTTTATATGGCAAGACAATGGGCGAAGCGCATTGTCTTGCCATATAAACCATATACAGCGAGCGCCGCAGGCGCGAGCAGTGATTGGGGCAGCGATCAGGCACACTCTGACAACCCCGATCTTCAAAATGATACAAGCCTATTATAGCATTATGCCACACAGAATGTACGGCGAAAAAGGCAGCTCAGGCTCAGAGATAGGACCATAAGGGCTTGACAAGCCCTCATGTTTGTACTACTGTACAGCCGAAGCCGCCGTTTAGTACAAATATTCAGGGCTGTCGCGCGGCGGAGCCGCGCATGGAATGGAGAGTGTGATACGGAAGGCTGTGCGAAGCGCAACCTTCCGTATCACACTCTCCATAGAGCAAGCGCCGCAGGCGCGAGCACGCGATGAGATCGGAAATCAGACAACCCATCAGGAAAGAATCATGACGCTTTCTGCTCCTCTCTTCTGCGACAGGTGCGGCGCGGCAAACCGGGCGCAGGCGCTGTACTGCCGCGTATGTGGGCAGGCGCTTGGCGCCTCCTCTGGAGGAACCAACAGCGTCAGTTCCACGCTCACCGGGCTGCTGAACCGCCAGCATGTGCTCAAGCAGCGCTACGTCATTCTCGGCCAGGCGGGACGGGGCGGCTTCGGCGCCGTCTACAAGGCGTCGGATACCCAGTTCGGCAACCGGCTCGTAGCGATCAAGGAGATGAGCCAGAGCAATCTTGATGCGCAGGAACTGCGGGAGGCGAGCGAGGCATTCAAGCGCGAGGCGCTTTTGCTCGCTGGCCTGACGCACCCGAACCTGCCGCGCATCTACGAGCAGTTTACCGATAGTGGGCGTTCATATCTGGTGATGGATTTCATCGAAGGCGAGACGCTGGAGGAGCATCTGACCGGCCTGGCCGGTAAACGGCTCCCGGTTGATCGCGCACTCGATATCGCCCTCCAGCTCTGCTCGGTACTCCATTACCTGCATACGCGCCAGCCGCCGATCATCTTTCGCGACCTCAAGCCCGCGAACGTCATGCTCACTCCTGGCGGCCACGCCTATTTGATCGATTTCGGCATCGCGCGCCACTTCAAGCCGGGGCAGAGCAAAGATACCACCGCGCTGGGTTCATCGGGCTACGCCGCGCCGGAGCAGTACGGCAAGGCGCAGAGCACGCCCGCCGCCGATATCTACGCTCTGGGTGCGACGCTGCACCAGTTGCTAAGCGGCGATGATCCCGCAGAAACTCCTTTTCATTTCGCTCCGCTGAACCTGCAAAACCAGTCCGCGCTGCAAGGGCTGGATACGCTAGTAATGAGTATGGTGAGCGTGAATATCGCGCAGAGGCCGGCCAGCGTTGCCGCCGTGAAGCAGGAGTTGGAGCGCATTGCCATGCAGTACAGGCTGGGGCAGACGCTGCCACTGCGCAGCGCCGTGCCGAACATCTACCAGGCGCCCGCGCAGCCAGGCGCGAAGCGAACCCGGCCGGCGGTCTCGCAGATCCAGCCACAGAAGAATACGCTTTTTATTTGCAGCGGCCACAGCAGCCGCATCACGGCGTTAGCATGGTCGCCCGACGGCAAGCGCATCGCCTCGGCCGGGTACGATAAGACCGTTCAGTTATGGGACGCTGCCAACGGCAATAAGCTGCTGGCCTACAGGAGACATCTCGGGCATGTGAACGCGCTGGCATGGTCGCCCGATAGCAAGCGCATCGCCTCGGCCAGCGCCGATGGCAGCGTTCAATTATGGGAGGCCGATACAGGGAAGCTGCTCCACACGTATAGCGAGCACCAGGGACCACTCTACGCCGTGGCATGGTCGCCCGATGGCGAGTACATTGCTTCGGCGGGTGAGGATACCACCGTACAGGTCTGGCGCGCAAAGACGGGACTGCGCCTGTTTACCTGCCGCAACCACTCCAGCAAGGTCTGCGCCCTGGCGTGGTCGCCCGACGGCAAGCGCATCGCCTCGGCAGGTGAGGGCCGCAGGATCGAGATCTGGGAGCCGGTCAAGGATCGCCAGCAAAAACGCTCCCTGCTCGGCTCGCTGACGCTCATGCTGGCGCTCAATCGCGGGCAGATGGTGCTTTCCGGTCACTATAAACGCATCAATGCGCTGGCATGGTCGCCCGATGGCAAACGCGTGGCTTCGGCCAGCAGCGATCACCGCGTGCTGGTATGGGATCTACTGATGGGCAGGCCAGTATTTCAGGCAGGCGGCTCCGCAACAAAGAATGCGCTGGCATGGTCGCCTGCCAGCACACATCTCGCGGTTGGCGGCAACGACAAGGCCGTAGAGATCTGGAACACAACGAGCAGGACACTGGCCTCAACCTATCACGGGCATCGTGGTTATGTGATGGCGCTGGCATGGTCGCCCGACGGGACGCGCCTGGCCTCGGCGGGCGTTGACCGCACCTTGCAGGTGTGGCAGGCGACCTGAGCGCAGCCATATCATCCTGAGCGCGACATGTCATCCTTCGTTACGCTCTGGATGACATGTCGCGCTCGCGATGATATGCTGTCAAAGGAATATCCCCCTCAACCTTTCGTGGCCGTGACTATACGCACAGGCGGGTAGATCTGGAAGCTGAGGCCGGAGACATGCACGTTCCGCATACCGCAGGCCGCCAGATCTTGCGCATATTGCCTGGTATGCGCGATATCAAGCAGCGCTACCTGTCCCTGCGGCTTCAAGACGCGCACAATCTCCTGGATTGCCCTGCGCCGCTCCTCGCGATTGGAAATGTTATGGATAGAGAGGCTCGCAACAACGGCATCGAAGGCAGCATCTTCAAAGGGCATATGACGCATATCGCCGTCAATCACCTCGACACGATCCGCCACACCCTCGGCCTCCGCATTCGCCAGCGTCGCCGCCGGGCAGTTGTCGCTCTGATCGGCACTGGACCAGAGATCGATGCCCACGGCGCGACCATGCGGCAGGCGTTTAGCTGCCCCGATGAGCAGGAGACCGTGGCCGCAGCCAACATCGAGCACCTTTTCGTCTCCGCGCAGGTGCAGATTATCAAGCAAGCGATCACGCAAACGAAACTTGCCAACAAAGCTGCTCCTGAACATCAGCAGCGCCGTGGGAATCATCCAGCAGGCGTTGATGAGCGCCAGTATGACGATAATGTTTACAATCACAACAACGAGCAGGCTTGCGTGCGCCAGCAGCGTATTCCCGACAACGATCAACACCAGCGCCAGCGCCAGCAGCGCTATGCCCCCCCGGAGACATGTCTTGACGAACCCCGGTGCATCCAATCCATAGTCTGCTCGTGAGCGCGTCACCATGTTTTTTCCCGCTATCATATAGCTCTCACTTCCAGGAAAAATGTCTTTTTGATAGGCAAATTTTGTTACTTTAATGTTAATATTATGATATCTTTTCGATTTCGTCAAGGCAAACAGCTAAAAATGGTTTATTATCTGGAGGTATTTGATAGGGAGAGAGTGAAATATGATTTTTTCGAACCCAGATCGGTAAGCATCAGGAAGAACGAGTCAGCCTGTCATGCTTAGCGACAGTGCGGGATCTGCGTATCCAGCCTCCCAGCTCCTGCGCTGTCGCTGAGCATGACATTGCCGAACGTGTTCGTTACACTATATCATTTCAAGCCAGGGGCGCAAGCATCCAGCGCCCGTATACGATAAAGAGCGCCAGCACCAGCAGCACCACATTTATCGAAACAGGCGAGTATTCCCGCCTGGATGCATGAAAGACGGCGGCGCAAACCATGACCAGCGCGAGGCCAACGGCGGCCGCTATCGTCAACCACGGCAGAACATGTGTGAGCGCAGGCAAAATGAGGCCAATTGCTCCCAGCATTTCGCTGACGCCGATAAAGCGTGTCAGCCCCTGCGGAACAACTTTCACCCACCCCATCCTTCCGGCCAACCTGTCTAATGGTTGGGTAGCTTTACTGAAACCGGCGAACAGGAATGCCAGGGCTAGCAAAGCCTGGACCACCCAGAGCGCAACATTCATATGTCTTCTCTCCTTTTTGATTTCCCAAACGATATTTATTTCCTTATCGGAAGCAATTATACATAGGGAAATAAAGGATGTCAAGAATGGAGGCATATGATATACTTTGAGCATGGATACGATAGACCAGGCCAACCCATCCGACCATACTGAGCCGCATAAGCCCTCATCGATAGCCGAGCAGATCCACTCTGGCGGCTGCGACATCGAGCAGATCCTGAGGCTGATCGCCGATAAGTGGACCTTGATGATCGTCTACATTTTGCTGAGCGGGGCCAGGCGCTTCGGCGAACTGCTGGAGGCGATGGGCAGTGTCAGCCCCAAAACGGTTTCGCAGCGGCTCAAGATGTTGGAAGAGGCGAAGCTGGTAGAGCGGCAGGCATATGCCGAGATTCCGCCGCGCGTCGAGTACCGCCTTACCGAGAAAGGGGAGGCACTGGCAGACATCCTCAAAGCTATTGAGTCCTTCGGCGAACGCTACTTCGCCAGCGCCGGGTCGCCTAAGCACACATAGCCGCGCGATAATGAAGATTAAGATAGTCAATGTAACTCTTCAAACCCCTTTGCCACCTCCAGCGGCTTGTTCGGGAAGAGTGGGTGTATGGGGGACGGGCGGCGTCCGCCCTCCATACACTCACTCTTCCCCTTGCGCGGCGTCGGAGGCGCCGCGCAAGGGGAAGAGGGGACTCGAATAGTTACCAATCAAGATCTGTCAGGACAGGTTATCTACCAGGCGGCGAGCAGCGTGCAGCCACTCTTCGGGATTATCGTCGGGGATAGAGCAGCCATTGGCGAGGATGAGTCGCCTGCCACCGACCTGCGAGACCGACGAGAGCATCTCGTTTTTCAGTTCCGCCTCGCTGCCATGCGTTAGCGCCCCACGCTCCCATAGACCGGCCATCAATGCCTTGCTGGTAGAATTTGCCGCCTCGGCCAGACTCGGCCCCGTCAGCCGATCACTCCAGCTTATGACCTGCACGGGGTAGCGATCAAAGAACTCGAAATAGATCTGATCGCTGGTCTGATCTGGATCGGCATGAACATGGACGATATTCAGCCATCCCTGCTCCGCCCCCCGCAGCGCCTCAACATCGTAGGGATAGGCATGCTGGCTGTACTCGTCGAGCGTCAGATCGGCGGTTGTCGCCCCCATGCAGGAGAAAAAGATGCCACTGGCGCCTTCATTGATCGCCGCTTCCATCAGGCGGCGCAGATTCGAGGCGATGGTGCCCATCCCTTCCTCGATGGGGCCGGCATCGGCGCGCAGTGCCGCGATGGCGCGCTGCTTGCCCATGAAGCGCAGCACATACGTAAAGGGGCTGAACAGCGTCAGGATCAAGGGATAATCGTTACCTATGCGCTGCCGCACGCTGCGAATGCAGACAAGTTGCTCGCGAAATGCGGGCACATCGAGGTCAAGTTTAGGCAGGAGCCGTATATGTGAGACATCGACGACATCCTCATCTGGCCCAGGATAAGGAAGATCGGGCATGATTTTGGCGATATCCAGCTTAAAGGTATCGACGAAGAAGTTAATGGTGAACTCGGCCAGCTTCTCACCCGACCCTTCTGGTTTGAAGTGATGCCAGAAGACAAGGGGGACACGATCTACCGCCTCTCCCTTTACTGCCGCGCGAACGCGCTCACCCGGTGTCATTGTACTCATGGCTATTCCTTAAAAAAAGAAAAACTGTGGTAACGGACATTGCCGACCAGGATCGGCAACATTTCAGGTTGCGTAGCCACGCGATATCGTGCCGCTATGCACAATCGGAGTTTACGCGCTTCCTGCCAGAATTATATCACTTTCCAGTGGAGTAGCTTCCCGGCAGAGGAGTAATCGGAGGCGCTGGCACCAGTGTGGGCCATGCGGGCGGAAGTTGCAACGCATATTTTTGCGCAAGCAGCGCAGCCTGTTCCAGAATGCGCCTGATATCGCGCAGCGATTTCTCAGGGGGAACCTGCCCCCAGAAGAGCAGCACAGCCATTTGCGAAACATCCGGCGGCGCGACATTCTGCACAAAATAGCCATTGCAATAGTTCAGGCCGTAGCGCTTGAGTACGGCGGCCTGGTGTTCTGAGAATATGCCGGCGCCGTCCCGCAGCGGAATATCGCGCCGCATCTCCATCACATGCTCGGCTACCGCCACCACCCGCTCGTTCACGAGCACCGGCCCGACCAGTCGTTCGTTCTGGCACTCCAATGCTCGCAACATCAGAGACGAGGATGCAGCGCTATCGCCGGGCGTCACCCAGAACTGCGCGACCCGCACATGATAGTGGCATACAAGGGCGCGGGCCAGCCCTTCGAACAACTCATCGAGATCACGTATGAACGGAGCCTGTCGCAACAAGCGGGCAATAATCAGCAGTTGCATATTGCGAACTGCTGGCTGGAATAGATCTTGAGTAGAGGCACTTTTTATCATGTTATCTTTCCCCCTTTGCTATCTTCCACCCATCGATAGGATAGGTTCCTGGCATAACAGCCGGAAATACTATACTCGATTTTTGCCGGTGATGTGTTAAAAAGTTATTAAAAATCATTGGAAGATATAAATATTCTGTTGCACAGGAATTTACACAAGAAATGTGTCATACTTTGTTTATGCCGCCATGAAGTGTGGCAAATCTTGCAGTACTTGCTTCCCAGCGCCAGCGCTTGCGAGTACCTGCGGCGCTCACCTTTATAATTTGTTTTATGAGAAAATGCGCTGTACGCATTTTCTCATAAAACAAATTATAAGCAATATACAACAGAAAGAGTGAGATGCGCATGGTTTCGGAGCGATTGACCGGACGCCCGCGTCGTGCTATCATAACTCAACATAGCTCAATGTAGATTCGTAATGGCAGAAGTTCTATGGAAAATGTTGTACCCGGCGCCCTGCAACGCCTGCGCGCCGCTGATATCATGCGCATAGCGGGGCTGACGGCAGCATCGCAAGGGCAGGAGTATTGTCGCACAGGAGCAGTACAGAACCCACAGCGTCAGGGAGCCAGAATCAGCGGAATTGTTGTTCATATCCCCCGGACCGGCACGCCTGTATCGCCCCAGAGCGTAGCTGAGGAGCCATTCGCAGCCGACCAGCATTCCTATCCCGTTGAGGTTGAGATACAGAGCGCGACAGCATGGGAGAGCAACTGCCTATGTGGCGAGGCTTCTTCTGCCCGGCTTTGTCCCCACGCAGCGGCTCTCCTCTACTACTGGCTCGCACATCCCGAGGCTTTTGCCACCCCCGGCGAGACCTCCTCTTCTAACACAATGCGTGCAAGCGGCGGCACGTACAGAAAATCAACGGCAGCAACGACGCCCACACCGGAGCCAGCGCCACCTCTATCGCTGCGTTCGATGACCGTCACGCGCGGGTCGGAGCCACTCGATAGTCTTGAGGACGTTCTGAGCCAGATGGGAGTGAGCGAACTGCGCAGCATCGCGCGCGAATATGATATCGTCACCAACGGCATGAGCAAACAAGCGCTGGCGCACACTATTCTGGAGACCGTGAGCCGGCCCGAAGCGGTGCGACGCGCCGCGGCGACGCTGGAGAAGTCCCAGCGCCAGTTGCTGGCCGCATTGACATTGGCGGGGGGCGCGATGACCGACGAGGATCTGCGCGGCCTCTACGAACGCTTTGGCCTGGGCCACCCCAGCCAGTTCCAGAGCGCCATCGTCGCCCTCCAGAGCAAATTTTTGATCTTCCGCACCAGCCTGGAGAGTCCTTTACAGACGCGCATAGGTTTGAGCGGTTCGCTATCCGATATTGGCTGGTGCGTGCCGGAGGAGGTGCAGGCAGCTCTGCGCGTGACCGTCCCGATCACCACGTTCAATATCGAGAAAAGTACCGATGTCACGCACATCCAGGAGGCCGAACCCTATAGCCTGCTGGCGGATCTGCTTCTCGTAGCGCGCGCCCTGGATAATTACCGGCTCTCCGCCAGCGATACCTGGCAGGAACGGAGCGTGCCCGGGCGTTCATATGATACAGCATCCCCTTCTCGCCCGCCGATCACCTTCTCGCCCGATGGCTCCGTTGCCATCCCTCCGCCCGGCGATACGCCCTCGCCATCGCTGCTTGAAACGTTGCGGAACATCGTCCCTCGCTCGCCCGCGTTTTTGCGCTTCGCCGTTCGCCTCCTGCGGCTGGCAGATATCCTGCATCAAGATGACAGTGGCACTCCATACCTGCGTGTTCTACCTAACGCTGCTGAATTGCTGTTAGGGCCGGCACGCGCCGATATAGCGCACGAACTGTTTGAACTCTGGCTGCGGCAATCCTCCTACGATGATCTGTTCGAGTTACAGGAAGAAGGGCTGCGCCTGCGCTGCCGTGCGACTGCGCTCAATCTTCCTGCCCTGCGCAGCGGAGAATTGGAGGCGGAGAATAGCGAGGCCAGGCAATTTCTACTTGCACTGCTGGCTGAGGCTCCGCTTGAGCAGTGGATCAGCTTCCCGGCCTTCGCGCGCTTCGTCTATCGCTTGAACCCGCTCTTTTTGCAGAAGCGGCAGCGGCTCTACTCCTCGCCGCACTGGTGGATAGAGCGCGAGGAAGGGCGTCCCCTGCGCCCCTTACAGCAGCACGACTGGTCACAGGCGGAGGCCCACTACATCGCGCGTCTCCTGCACGAACCGCTGCACTGGTGGGGCATATGTGATACCGCGTTTTCTGCCGACGGGCGTTTGCTCGCGTTCCGCCTCACGGCGCTCGCCGGATGGTTCTTCAGCCACCTGTCCCCCGTCGCAGAGGAACCGCCCGCGCAGAGTTCTCCGCCGAGCGCCGGAGCGTTGATTGTGACCGGCCCTGGAGAAATACGCGTTGCCTGTGCTCCGGCTCTGTGGCCGACGATTGCGCTACTGGAAACCTTCACGGAGAGCGCCGGTGTGCACGATGGCTGCCTCTGCTATCGCCTGACGCCGCGAGCACTGAGCACCGCGCTGAGCCAGGGACACCGCCCGGGGCGATTGCTGGAGCTGTTGCGACTTGCAGCCTCCACAGAGACGGAACCAGATGGCCCGGCGGCACGCCTGGTGGCTCAGCTTGAACGCTGGGCCGCAAGCTATGGCCGTATGCGTATCTACACCGGCGTCGCGCTGCTTGAGGCGGCGGATAGTATGGTCATGCGCGAACTTTCCGCGACAACCTCGTTAGACGGCCAGATTGTAAAGGCTATCCAGCCCACTCTGCTCATTCTTAATAAGCCGGGAGCGGAACTTGTCAGCGACGAACTGAAGCGGCGCGGCCAGTCTCCTCTCCTGCACGACGAGGAATTGTATGGAACAGAGTGACCTCGATCTGCTGCGCACGGCACCGGCCTATCATCTACAAACATTGCTCAGAACCAGGCACATAGCCATTGCGCAGGACGAATTACGCTCTGATCCTTCCCCTTCCTCAGTCTCTATCATTACGCCGGAAATCGCGCAATCTCTCCTGGATCCGTCGGCTATAAGCGAGGCGCTGAAAGATCTCGATAAGGTGGAGATAGCGATATTGCGCGAGCTGGTCGCATGCGGCGGGCGCGCCAATAGTCGCGATCTCGCTTTGTATCTCACCGGTGCCGGCCTGCTCTCGCCCGGCAAGAAAGGCGAGACGGCACCCGCGCGCGAATCCCCGGCGCGTGTGCAGGATATCTTTCGCGCATCACAGCCACTCATGGCCCCGGAATATCCCGTTGCTCACCCCCACGGCATTTTTGAGCAGGGTCTGCGACACCTGCTCATCGCGGGACTCGTGTTCTGGGGAAAACAGACGGGTTTCACGGGGCGCGAACGTGACTACGCCGCTGGCACCCATGATGGTACGCTGATCGTTCCTGTTGCCGTGCAGAAGGCAGTACGCAGCGCATGGGAACTGGAAGAGGTCTCGCCGGGCACGCAGGGCCAGCAGGGCACCGGCGAAGGGGAACAGGAATTGCAGCGCACGCTCTATCTCTACTGGTCCCTGGTGGCCGCCACGCGCGAGGGCCTTCCTCTCCTGACCAGCGGCCTGCTTGCACGCTCCGCTCTGCGGCAGGTGACGGATGGGATGGGCGACAGGCTGCATATCGAGCAGGCGAGGCAGGAGAATGAGGTTCCGCGCTTATTGTTTATCCGGCTCCTCCTGATGAAGCTGGGCCTGCTGCTCGAACGAGATGGAACGCTGCGCGCGGCTCCGGCGGAGCCATTTTTCTCACTACCGCTGGTCGAGCGCGTCCGTCGCTGCCGCCGCCTTTATGTCGAAACCCCCTTCTGGAATGAAATGCTTTATCTGCCAGAGGTAAGCGTGCGTCCAGGCCCGGCGCCGCTCGAAGAGGCCCACGCGGAAGTCGTCAACGCGCGCCGCCAGGTCATCGAACGTCTATTGCACGAACCGCGCGAGGAGTGGCGCAACCTCTCTACTTTTATCGCGCGTTGCAAGCTGCACATACCAAATCTGCTCTTTCCGCGCCAGTATGGACCGCGCGCCGAGCGCTATTCCAGCGAGAGCAACCCCTACGGCTGGGATTTCCGGCTGCGCCGTGGCTGGCTGATGCCGCGCGAGGGATGGCACATGATCGAGGGCGGCTTTATTCGCGCCGTCGTCGGCGGCCCGCTGTACTGGCTGGGCCTGGTGGAGCTTGATCACGCCGAAAATCCCACCGCATTTCGTCTTACGCCCGACATTGATACGGTGATGAGCGACGCCCCTTTAGCGAGTGACGAGCCGGTCTGGGGACGACTCATTGTACAGCCAAATTTCGAACTGGTGGCTCTGGCTCCCGTCTCCGAAGCATTGCTCGTCAGCCTTGATCGCTTCGCCGAGCGCGTCAGCCTGGAACATATCGCGCAGTACCGGCTGACGAAGGCCAGCGTCACGCGCGCTATCCAGACGGGGCTGCATGCCGGGGAGATTCAGGAGATGTTGGAGCGCGCAGCAGGCGGCGATTTGCCGCAGAATGTGCGCTACTCTCTGGTCGAGTGGGAGCGGCAGGCCAGGCGCGTTGAGATGTGGCGCGATGCCACGCTCTTCGAGGTCGATGAGGCAGCGCTGCTGGATGCGCTGTTTGCGGATGAAGCGACGCGGCCATTGCTCAGGCGACGCCTGGCTCCAACGCTGGCGGAGGTCGCGCCACAACATCTATCAGAGCTACAGAATTTGCTCTGGCAGCGCGGCTACCTGCCCGCGCTCGCCTCTGCTCCCGAACAGCACGCTTTATCCGAGGGTGGCCGCCTGGTCGAACGCGAACCACAGTGGCGGCTGCACAATGATGGCCTGTTGCAGCCCTTCTATGCCGTGCTCGATCTCTACCTGGCGGCGGAAGTCCAGCGCTTCACGGAACGCGACGAGCCGACGGGCTGGCCGCGCATCACTCCCACGTCCCTGCGGCAAGCGCTGGAGCGCGATATGACGCTCACTGACATTATACGCTTCTTGCAGCGCTATTGTGGGGGCGGCATCCCTGGCTCTCTGCTGATCCGTCTCAAGCTGTGGGGCGGCGGCTACGAAGGCGGCCAGGAGGTACGCGTCGAACATGCGCCCATGCTGCGCCTCTCAGAAGCGGTACTGCGCGATTTGCAGGCCGACGAAGAGATCGGCCCACTGCTCGGCGCCGAGGTTGAGCAGCGCAGCCGGCTGGTGCGCGTAGAGGGGGATAACCTGGCGCGGGTAATGGAACTGCTGCGCGAGCGCGGCTTCCCCCTGGCATGAGATGTGCCCGGTTTTAAATATCAGTGGTGAAACTGTTGACAAACCGCCAAAGCTATGATATCTTAGTAACGCAAACCGGATATGACAGTTTAAGCGGGAGTGGCTCAGTGGTAGAGCGCTTCCTTGCCAAGGAAGATGTCGCGGGTTCGAATCCCGTCTCCCGCTCCATTGCCCCATTCAAGGCGACGTAGCCAAGTGGTAAGGCACGGCTCTGCAAAAGCTGCACCAGCGGTTCGAATCCGCTCGTCGCCTCCAGAGACGTGATTGTGCATCACGTCTTTTCTTGTTTTCAGGACCACCACATGCGACAGCAACGTAGCTACTCCACCGAGGCCGTCATCCTCAAACATACCGATCTGGGTGAAGCTGATCGGATCCTGACGCTGCTCACCCCCTACAAAGGGAAAATGCGTGTGGTGGCTAAAGGCGCGCGCCGCCCCATCAGCAGAAAGACAGGCCACCTGGATCTGCTCTGCCATAGCCAGTTGCAGATGGCGCTGGGCCGCAACCTCGATATCGTGACCCAGGCCCAGGCTATAGAAAACTTCCTGCACCTGCGCGCAGAACTCTGGCATATGACCTGCGGCTTCTACCTCGCCGAACTGATTGACCGCTTCATCGAGGATGACACGCGCCACCTCGATGTATACAACCTGCTGCTGGAGGCACTGCGTGCCCTCGATGCCGATGCCCTGGAGCTACAACACAACCGCGAGCAAGGCGTGGCTCCCACCGGCTACGAGCGCAGTCGCAGCCAGTTGCTGCTGCGCTACGTCGAGCTTAACCTGCTCTCTTACATCGGCTATGAACCGGCGCTGCGCACCTGCGCGCACTGCCACAGCGAACTGGAGCCAGTACAGAACGGCTTCTCGCCGCCGCTCGGTGGCGCGCTCTGCCCCAACTGCTCGCACCTCTGGGCACAGTCACTCTCAATGAATGCCCTGAAAGTCCTGCGCCTGCTACAGCGCAGCGAGTGGACGCAGGTGCCGCGCCTGCGCCTTGATGCCCGCCTCCACACCGAGGTCGAGGGGGCCATGCACAGCCTCTTGCGCTTTCACCTCGAACGCGATCTCAAGTCGTGGAGCTTCCTGGAGATGCTGAATATCAAGCAGTAAATATTGTCACAGCCACGAGAATCCGCTATACTGAACAGCATAAGAAGCGTTTCCTATGTCTATCTACTGGAGAAGGGCGATACGCATGACAGAAGAAAAGGATATGGATGATGTATTTTACTACGGCATTCAACAGCCCGTTCGCGCAGCCGGCTTTCTATGTGAACGCGTTGACCAGGAAGCTTTCCTGGGGGATATCCTTGACCGCGTTAAACAGAAAATCGAGACCGCAGCCGTTGTAATTGCGGAGCTAACCGGCGCGAATCCTAACGTCTATCTTGAGATCGGCTACGCCTGGGGCAAGGGCGTGCCTGCACTGCTGCTATTAAAAGACGGACAGGAACTGCGTTTCGACGTGCGCGGGCAGAGATGCTTGAAATACGAAAGAATACGCGATCTGGAGGAGTCTCTCGCAAAAGAGCTACAGGAGCTTAAATCTCAAGGGCTTATTTAGATGCAATGCGCAAGTTTTTCCCAATGTTATACCAACCATGCGCGGGCTTGCTCGCTGCCGCTCGCAGCGCCCCTACTGCATTTCAATGGGTCCCCTCAAAAAACATGATTGCTCATGCCCTTCTATCGCAGCGCCCCTACTGCATTTCAACGGGTCCCTTCAACAACAAGATCGCTCATGCCTCCTATCTCAGCGCCCCTACAGCATTTCAACGGGTCCCTTCAAAAAAACAAGATTGCTTATGCCCTCCTATCTGGCCTGATGTTGCGATGATTGAAGACAGGATGGCTTGCCACCAGGTTCCCGGCGCGATCATAGAGTTCGGCCTGGAGTGGCAATTCTACACCATGTTCGCACACGAAGAGCACGATCCCATCATCGACGGTATCTTCCAGCACGGTGCCATCGTTCGAGACCAGGCGCACGCGCGCTATATCGAGGCCATTGTCGCTCACGCGGCCCCCGGCATACAGATAATCACGCCAGCCACCGCCGAGGTTCGCCCACGGCTGTGCCCGCACGGGATTGGGACCACTGCCGCCAGCAAAGCCTTCGAAATGCCAGTCGCCACACTCATCCTGAGTCACATAACACGTACCATGCCATGAGATGCCATCATCATCCTCAAAAGTGACATAGTGAACCTGGTGGCATGGAATCGCCCGCTCTTTGTGAAATTTGATCGTCTCCGCCTTTGCATCGTGGCCGCCTGTGGAGACTTTGCCTCGCCATCTTTTACTCTCTGGCACGTCTGGATCATTGGGTGCGGGCAAAGTGACAGGATCGGGGACGGGGATGCTCGGCTGAATGAGATAGTTGATGATGGCCTGTCGGGGAGCTTGATTTGCCATAACATATTTCCCTTCGTCGCTGGCGATGGCGATGAATGGCTATACAACGGCCTTCTTAATATGGTATGGTACGCATAGATTATCGCTCGTTAGCCAGCTCACGTCAATTGTTTATTTTATCCTCATCGTGGAGGTCTATGCATGGGTGAAATCGCATCCTCTGGCGTGCCCGATATCAACACCTCCCGGCGCGCCAATTATGCCCGCTATGTCTTCTGGATTATGACCATTATTGGCATGCTCGACTACCTGGATCGCTATATCTTCATCGGCGCCGCCGACGTAATCGGCAAAGAACTTCACTTCAACCTCAGCGGCATTGGCTATATCACCTCGGCATTCCTCGTCGTGCTCACGCTGAGCGCCATTCCGCTCGGCGCCTGGGCTGATCGCGGTAGTCGCAAGAATATCGTCGCACTCTGCGTCGCCATCTGGAGCGCCACCACGTCGCTCACTGCGCTGGCGATCAACTTCGGGACGCTTTTTCTCTCGCGCATGATCCTGGGTATCGGCCAGGCCGGCTATTTCCCCGCCGGGACCGCCCTGCTCAGTGACTACTACAGCCGCGAGAAGCGTTCGCGCATCATGAGCTGGTGGAGCGCGGGCCAGCTTTTCGGCATCCTGGGCGGCTATTTCATTGGCGGCGCCGTCGCGGGCCTCTATTTCGGAAGCTGGCGCCTGGCCTTCCTCATCACAGGCATCCCCGGGCTGGTGCTGGCGTATCTTATGTGGCGTGTGCGCGAGCCTCGACGCAACGAGGCCGACGAAGAGGCAGAGACGAGCCTGGCAGAAGTCCTCAAAGAGCCAGAGGTCATTGAAGCGGAGGAGCGGACGCATACCTTTGTGGTACCGCGTGGCGTATTCTCCCAGTTTTTTGCCCTGCTGCGCGTCAGAACGATGGTCGTACTGATTGTGATGCAGATCTTTGCCTTTTTCGTGACAGGAGTCAGCACGACCTTCTTACCCACCTACATGCAGCAGAAGGATACCTTCGGCCTCAGTTCGGGCCTGGCGGGCCTCTATTCCGGCGGCATTATCGTCCTGGCGGGCGTGGCCGGTACGATAGTCGGCGGCTACATGGCCGACTACCTGAACCGCCGCCACCGGGGCGCGCGCGTGCTGGTCTGCGGCATCGGCTTCCTGATCGGCGCGCCTTCGTTCGCCTGCGCCGTGCTTTTCCACAATCTGGCCGTCTTCACTATCTTCTTCATCACCAGCGCCTTTCTGCTCACCATTTATAACGGTCCCTGCACCGCCGCGACGCAGGATGTCGCGCCATCGATGTTGCGCGCCTCGGCGGTGGCGATCAGCCTGTTGATCGCGCATCTCTTTGGCGATGCCTTCGCGCCATCTATCGTCGGCGTCATCGCCACGGCCCTCGATCCGACACACGGCATGCATTTTCTGACCGACACCGCCGGCCACGACCTGAGCCTCGCCCTGCTCTTTACAGGAACGCCAGCGCTGCTCATCGCGGGCCTGGTCGGCATCTTTGGCTCGCGCTGGATGGCCGCCGATGTCACAGCAGCAGCAAACGCTGACCGCCTGATGAAGGAGGCGCAGGCATAGAGCAGGGCTATAGGGAGCCAGCATATAGACAACGCGGCGAGCTTTATCATAATATGTATTCAGGAAGGGTTGTTAACGAATTTGACACCCTCCATTGTTAAGAAATGTTTCTGTGGGCCGGCCTTGTGCCGGCCCCTACGGTAGCACCGACCAGGCTGCCGCGAATCGGACCACTGTAGGGGCCGGCCTTGTGCCGGCCCATGTATTTATCATCTGAATTTCTGTGAGGAATCCTGAATGGTCCATTTTTACGAACTGGCGCGGCTTGACGCGAGCCAGCGCGCACGTCTGCTGCGCCGCGCCGAAATTGAGATCGACAGCCTCATCGAATATGTACGCCCCATCGTGCAGGCTGTTCGCGAGCGGGGCGACGCGGCGCTGATCGAGTTTATGGCGCGTTTTGACCACGTACAACTCACGCCCGAACAACTGCGCGTGGGCCGCGAGGAGATCGCACGCGCACACGAGACGCTGGATAAAGATGTCTACAATGCTATCAAGCATGCCATACATAACGTGCGCATCTTTCACGAGCGGCAGATGCCGCATGAGCAATGGTTTACACAGGTGGCGCCGGGAGTGATGGCCGGGGAGAAGATCACGCCGATTAGCAGCGTCGGCCTGTATGTGCCGCGCGGCAAAGGCGCGTTCCCGTCGGTGATGTATATGCTTGCCACGCCGGCCAGCATTGCCGGGGTGCCGCGCATCGTCGTCTGCACGCCGCCAGGGCCGGATGGCGCCGTTGATGCGGCCTCGCTGGTCGCCGCTGACCTGTGCGGTGTACATGAAATCTACCGCATTGGAGGCGCCCAGGCTATTGCCGCGCTCGCCTACGGCACGGAGACTATAGCGCGCGTGCGCAAGATTACCGGGCCGGGCAATCCCTATGTCTCCGCCGCGAAACGGCTGCTTTACGGCACGCTGGACGTGGGCCTGCCGGCAGGCCCCAGCGAATCGATCCTGCTGGCCGACGAGAGTGCCGACGCGGATCTTGTCGCGCGCGATCTCTTGATCGAGGCCGAGCACGGGCCAGACTCGTCGAGCCTGCTCGTCACCGATAGCCGCGCACTGGTCGATGCGGTGCTGCCGCTGCTCTCAGAGAAGATAGCGGCCCTGCCAGAATGGCGCCGCGAGTTCTGCCGCAGCGGCTTCGAGGGCGAGAAGGGCACGGGCGGCATCGTGCTGGCCGCCAGCATGCGCGACGCCATCGATTTCGTCAATGAATATGCGCCCGAGCATCTTGAAGTGCAGGTACGCGAGCCGTTCGCGATCCTGCCAGCACTGAAGAACGCCGGCGAAATCCTGCTCGGCCCATATACTCCTGTCTGTACCGGAAACTACAGCCTGGGCACCAACGCCATTCTGCCAACCGGCGGCTTCGCTCACACCTTCTCCTGCACCTCGGTCTACGACTTTCTCAAGCGCACGGGCATCGGCTATCTTACCGCCGAGGGCTATGCATCGCTGAGCGAGACGACGCGCCGCCTGGCGGAATTTGAGGGCTTCCCCGCGCACGCTAATGCCGTAAAGGAGCGCCATATAACGCCGCCATCGTCAAAAACATCACCATAAACAAACTTGCCTGATAGTGTCTGGTATGTGGGCAAATGCAGTTCGTTCATATACCAGACACTACCACTTGCAAAGCTCCGCAGGCGCGCGCAAGCGTGGGTATAGGCCATATGGCTAGTACTATCAACCTGCATAGTATTCCGTTTGTTACTCGCGGGTATACCCCGGCGTACCAGAACGCGGACGGGATCAATGCACGCGCCTTTTGACTGTCCTTCCACGGTCCCTCCACAGCGTGTTATCTCCGCCACTGGATGATAGTTGAATCGACTACTGCTCACACGCAGAAAGATGTGTTATAATGCCCCCAACATAAAAGCTAATTTTGCAGGCGTAGAAAGATAGGTTTCCTGGTCTCTCATGTGACAACAAATATCAGGTATCGACCAGGTAGCGGAGTCCAGGTAGTATAAAGTGGTGTTTTAAACGTATGGCTAGCAACTATCCAATTGATCCGAAAGGGGCACCCTATGCCACACCACAGAGTGGCCCGGACGGAGCCGTGCCGGGATCCTCGCCACCCGCCGGGGCGCAGTCGCCAGCAGTCCCCGTCACCGAGAATGGGGCAGCGGTGGCTCACCGCCGGCTCACAGCGGGCACGATGCTCTCTGCCGAGCGCTATAAGATCGAGAAACTGGTAGCTGCCGGAGGGATGGGAGCCGTCTATCGGGCCATAGACACACGTTTTAACCGCCCATGCGCCGTGAAGGAGATGCTGGACGAGTTTCGCAGCGAGAGCGAACGAGCGCAGGCCGTGGAGTGGTTTTCGCGTGAGGCGACGCTGCTGCTCGACCTGAACCATCCCTGCATCCCGCGTGTGCGCGACTTCTTCGTCGAGGGCGGCAGGCATTACCTGGTCATGGATTTCATCGAGGGGCGCACGCTGGGGGATGTGCTGGAGAAAGATAGTAACGTGACCGGCCTGAACGGTGCGCATGGCATCACCGAGGCGCGCGCGCGCAACTGGGCGCAACAGATCTGTAGTGTGCTGGCCTATTTGCACCGTCAGACGCCGCCAATTATTTTCCGCGATCTCAAACCTTCAAATATCATGGTCACGGAGCGCGATGAAATTAAATTGATTGATTTCGGTATTGCGCGCACCTTTCAATCACAGCGCCAGTCCACAATCATCATGACCATCGGCTACGCGCCACCGGAGCAGTTGCATGGTATGCCAGAGCCGCGCAGCGATATCTACGCGCTGGGCGCGACCCTGCACCGCCTGCTCACCCATCACGATGCTGTGAACAATAAGCCGAGCATTTTCTCCTTTCCCCCGGTGCGTGCGCTGCGCCCGGATATTTCTCCGGCCTTCGATCAGATCATTATGAAGGCGCTGGCCCCCGCGCCGGATCAGCGCTGGCCGAGCGCTATGGAGATGGAGCGCGCGATCATCACGCTGCCACCCATCACCGCCACGCCGCCTTTAGTCCGGCCAGGCCAGGCAGGAGTTCAGCCGCAGCGCGTAGCGAATCCGTTGACGCCGATGACGCCGGGATCGGGGCCTCGGCCCGGGGCCTCGGCGCCCATCCCGCCGTCCGCCACACGCACTACCGGTCCCGCCGGCCCGCATATCAGCGCCGCTCAGAGCCACCTCGCCGCCGGACGCATTGAACCGGCGCACGCGGCGGTAATGCAGGCTCATACCTTCGAACCTAATAACGCTATCGTTCATAAACTCTTCGGCCAGGTCTTTGCACGACGCATACCTCCGCAGAGCGATCTCGCTATCCAGGCATATAACCGCTCTCTCAGCCTTAACCCGGAGGATGCCGAAACGCATAAACTCCTGGGCGATGTCTTCCTGTTCCTCCGTCAGCAGCCCCTCCAGGGAATTCCTGCTTATATACAATCTCTTCGTCTAAATCCAAAGGATTTTGAAGCGCATTACCGTTTAGGACAGTGTTATGATAAGACAGGTCAATTTGAACCTGCGCTGCGTGAGTACCAGGATGCTGTGCAACTGGCGCCTAAACAGCCGCCACAGCCAGCTATCCATTTTGCGCTCGGCCAGTTCGCTTTGCGCATGAACCGGTTCCCAATTGCAGAACAGGCTTTTATTCAGGTGCTTATTATCAATCCGGCAGATCATGAGACGCGCTTCCTGCTCAGCCAGGTGTATGAGCACGAAAATAAATTGGAAGATGCGTTCCGTGAATGTGGCTACGTGATAGGGCCTCTGGGTAGTAAGCAGGCAGTACAGCAGATGTATCAGCGTTTACGAACTCGTTTAGGACGATAAGAGGCAATTTCTATGCGCTGTCTATCCGGCATGAAGGGAAAGTGTCAATGAGTACGCATAGTTTCATCTCTATGAAGTGCGGGAGCGCGAGTCGGTTAGCTTTTTCGATGCTCGGCAAGCTGCTCATGGCTTTGCCGCTGGTGTTGCTCTCCTTCTCTCCCGCCCTCGCCTCCTCTGCTCGTCACCTGGCGGATCAGCCACAGGATCTTGCCCGCGCAGGAGTCTCGGTGGTACGCCTGATCGTCTCCTATAGCACTGGAAAACCGACGGGGATTGTGCAGTGTACCGGGCTGGGCGTGCTGGTGGCAAGCTGGCCGTTCCAGTCCAACACCAATCAGAATAACTGGATTCTGACCGATGGCAACCTCGTCAATACAGGGACCGAGGCCACCTGTGTACCATCGCATCCAACGGCCAGACTGGCGACGGTTGAGGTCTTCCTGAGCACTGCCTACAACGCCCAGGCGCTCCCGCTGAATTTCACGGCGACGCCCGCATCGGTGCGCTGCCTGAAAAGCGACTGCAATACCGGCCCGGCGCTCTTTGCCTTTAATACCAGCATGACGCTCCCCTTCATCGATACCGGCACCGCCGCCCCCACACAGGAAACCGGTATTGGACTAACGAAAAGCGCCTCTTCCAGTGACCTGCCAGTTGCCGGTAACACAAATGCGCAGCTTGCCAGCCAGTTTACACAGCAGGCACAGCAGTTCCTGACACCCAACCGAATGCCGCTCAATGATGCGAAGGAGGCAGGCATGCCCATCGTCAATGCGCTGGGCGAGCTGACGGGATTGCATTTAAGCGACGCGAATACCCCGGCATCGCTCAATGATATCAAGGCACTGATGCAGAAGCAGCCCGAGCTGAAGCCGCCGCTGATACGCAATGCCGTGCATGACGGCTGGGATACTGGCATTACCGACTTCTACCAGCAGAACCTGCCGGCGGCCCATACGGCCTTTCAGAGCGCCGCAACGGCCAATCCACAGTTTCAGGGAGCACAGGAGTTCGCACAGCGCACGCTCCCCCCCTCAACGGGAAGCAGCGAGAACGGCCAATCTTCTCCGAACGGGGCTTCTGGCGGCCTGGTCTTCCTGGGCATATCGCTGCCACTGGCACTGAGTATTCTCGGCCTGATCGCGTTGACCATATTATTGATTCTGACCAGCTTGAAGTTTGGCCGCGCACGCGCCCGCAAGCGCGCTCTCAAGGCCGAATACGCCGAAGCCGAACGCCAGGCGACACTGGAGGCACAGCGTATCAAAGAGATGGAAGCGGCGCAGCAGCGGGCTTGGGCACAGCCGGCCGCACCCGCGCAGCCTGCCCAGTCCGTGCAGCCGGCCACCCCGCAGGCAGCCCCGCGCACCAGCCCGCTGCCCGACCTGCGTTGTCCCCGCTGCGGTACGCTTGTACCACAAGGCTCCACTTTTTGCTCAAACTGCCGCCTGCAACTTTCGCCTACAGAATCGGGCAAGCACCTGGCCGTCTCTCCCCCGCGGCCAGCACCCGTCGCGTCGAGCCGTTCCCTGGCGGAGCAGCCCACCGTCGAGATGTCGCCGAGTCTCAGAGCCAACGGGCAGAACGATAGCGATAAAACCGTTCCCTACGCCGCCCGCCGGTTGAAGGGCCAGCGATTGGGCCTGGTGGTAAGCGCGCGCTCGGATCGCGGTATCAAGAGAAAACATAAGCCCAACGAGGACAGCCTTTTTGCCGCCCAGGGGGTGCTCTCGCCCGACGCGCCCGCGCCGCAATTTGGCCTCTTCGTCATCGCCGATGGCATGGGCGGCCATGCTAACGGGCAGGATGCCAGCCGCCGCGCCATTCAAAGTATCATCGACTTTATACTGCCCAGGATTATGAAGCAAAGTGACTGGCAGGACGAAGCGCTCGCCCAACTCCTCGTTGAAAGCGTGCAGCAGGCGAACCAGGCGGTCCACCAGAACAATATGGAACTGCGGGCGGACATGGGCACAACCGTCACCGCCGCCCTGGTCGTGGGCGCAACCGCCTATGTGACGAACGTTGGCGATAGCCGGACCTACCTCTATCGTGCCCCGGATGGACTGAAAAAGATCACCCACGATCACTCCGTTGTCGCCAGCCTGGTCGAAGCGGGAATCATCAAACCCGATGATATCTACACCCACCCCAAGCGCAACCAGATCTATCGCAGCCTGGGCGAGAAGCCGCTGGTGGAGGTCGATTCCTTCATCGTACACTTGCAGCCCGACGATAAGCTGCTCCTGTGCTCCGACGGCCTGTGGGACATGGTGCGCGATCCACGCATCGAGGAGGTCATCAAGAGCCACATTCCTGATCTGGAGGCCACCGCCGACGCGCTGATTCAGGCCGCGCTCGATGGCGGCGGTGAGGATAATGTGAGCGTCATCGTTGTTTCAGTTGCGGAGAGCGCGCAGCTTAGCCCGACGCCCGGTATCCAGTTGCTGGCGAAGCCAGAGGGCGTGCAGATGCCTGAGTGGTAGCGCCCATAAAAAGTTGCTCTGTCTCCCCGGGCGTAAGCGTGCGATTTATTGTACCCTTTTTGCGCGCAAAATCTTATTATTCACGATAATGCGCGTTCCTGTGCATGAACAAGGACCTCTCCATTGCTCGGCCACTGGTGATTAAATTGTCGCACCTTACTCGCTGTGCTATAATCAAAACAGCATTTTCTCGCCTTTGTCGAGGTAGCGAAGGCAATTGTTGGGAGGAACAGTCGTGTCAACACCAGTGAATATCGGGTATCTGTACGCGGGCATCCTCTTCGCAGCCGGGTTCACCTTTGTCATGATTACGATGACCGCTGCGAATGTGCTCGCTCCTCATCATAGAACCAGAGAAAAATTGCAGCCCTACGAGTCTGGTGAAACTCCTATCGGCTCCGCCTGGGTTCAATACCCGCTCGGATTCTACATCTTTGCCCTGCTTTTTGTCGCATTCGATGTGGATATCGTATTCATCGTCTCCTGGGCTATTATCTTTAAGCAGTTAAGCGTTTTCGGCTTTTTTGAAATTCTCTTCTTTATTATCGTGCTTGTGCTTGGCCTGATTTATGCATGGCGCAAGGGAGTGACGCGATGGATCTAGTACCACGTTCAACGAGCGGCCCCAGCGCAACCACCGGATACCGCGATCAGAACGCGGCTCTGGCCCGCGACCTGGCCCCCATTGCACAGATCACTGGCAAGGCCATCACCCCCCGCACACTTAAAGGCGATTATCTCGCTCTTGATATTGATCGCGAGAACCTGGTGGCGGTCTGCCGATTTTTGCGCGACCAGCTTGGCTTCGACCTCTTGAGCTGCATATCGGGAGTTGATATGCTCGACCACCTGGAAACCGTCTATCATATACGCTCAACAACTCGCGGGCAGCTGCTGCAACTCAAGGTACGCCTGGATAACGAGAGGCCGGAGGTGGACAGCGTGATCTCGGTGTGGCCGACGGCGAACTGGCTGGAGCGAGAGACTTATGACCTTTTCGGCATCCGCTTTGTGGGCCATCCCGACCTGAGGCGTATTCTGCTGGATGATGATTTCGAGGGCCACCCTCTGCTCAAGAGCTTCCACCAGGTGCCGCTAACGGTGAAGCCGCGCGCGACAACCCAGGTCGATCCGAACATGGCGGTTGCCGGCAGGTTCCAGCAGCAGCGTGTGGAGCATGTGGTGCAGAAGAAGCTGGGGCAGGGCATGGAGGAGCGGCTCCATCCCGGTACGCCCACCTTCGGGCACGCCTTCCACGGGGCCGAGCCGGCTCATCAAGAGGAGTCGAACCCCGAGGGCGAGTCTGCGCCGGGCCAGAGCACTTCTGGCAGTGACAAAGCATAAAGAAGCCGTGCAGCAGCGGAACGCGAGCAGATAAATATGCCAAAGTCTAAGACGCGCAGAAAGGGGATGACAGCAGAGGGAAAACGCCCCGGCGCCGTCACCCTTACGGATAACAACGCTCAATCGAGGGCCGCGACTCGTGCCAGGCAGGCCCCGGAAAAGGGCGCCTTCCAGACTCTTGTCATGCCTGCTATGGTAGCGCTCGGGTGCTGGGGAATGGCTATCTCTTTCGCCTTCTTCACCACCGATCCCAATCGCTATCTGTATGCCGGCATGGCGGCGGTGATGGCGCTGATGTGGTCATTCAGCTTTGCGTTGCGCGTGCGTAAAAAGTTGCGCTAACAGAAAATCGGGGGTGCAGGGGGCCTGGCCCCCTGCCGGGGTGCGGGGTGTCCCCGTTTTCCCCTGCCTGCTCGCCGCCGCAAGCGGCGCGAAAAAACTGGGAATCGGGGATACCCCCGCGCCCCCGGTTAAGGGCAGCAGCTCTTAACATTACCTGTCCCCCGGACAGGATTCCCGCTAATAACGAGGAAACTCATGGCTACAGAACAAGAAATAGGCACACAATATCGAAGCACCGAGGCTCCCGAAGGGCTACAGACGCAGGAAATGCTGCTGAACCTGGGGCCACAGCACCCCAGCACGCACGGGGTGCTGCGCCTCCTGCTCACCCTGGAGGGAGAGACCGTGCAGGGCTGCACCCCGGTCATCGGCTACCTTCATCGTGGCATCGAGAAAATCCTGGAGAATCGCCCGGTCATGGGCGGCATTCGCTACATGGATAATGCCGATTACCTCTCCCCTATGCTTAACGAAATCGCTTATGTGGGAGCGGTTGAGCAATTGATGGGCATCGAGCCGCCGCGCCGCGCACAATATATTCGCCTGCTAGTTGGCGAGATGCAGCGTATCGCCAGCCACCTTGTCGGTATCGGCACCTATGGCCTGGATCTGGGCGCCTTTACGCCCGTACTGTGGTGCTTCCGTGATCGCGAGGGCATCCTCTCGCTCTTCGAGGCACTGGGCGGGAGCCGCTTTAACGTGAACTATCTTCGCGTTGGCGGCGTGCTGCACGACTTCCCCAAAGGCTGGCTGCGCGAATGCGAGACGTTCTTGAAGCAGCTCAAGAAGAATACCGACGAGCTGGATATCCTGCTGACGGGGAACGAGATCTTCCAGGCGCGCACGCAGGGCGTGGGCTATATCG
This sequence comes from Ktedonobacteraceae bacterium, assembly GCA_035294325.1. Taxonomy (GTDB): domain Bacteria; phylum Chloroflexota; class Ktedonobacteria; order Ktedonobacterales; family Ktedonobacteraceae; genus DATGLE01. The sequence continues at coordinate 103,787 of DATGLE010000066.1, forward strand.
ATCCGCAGCAGGCGCTGGCCTATGGCTTAACCGGCCCGATGCTGCGCGCAAGCGGCGTGAACTGGGATCTGCGCGTGAATCGTCCCTATATGGCCTACCGCGAGGTGGCCGTTAATCCACAGGTCCGTCAGGAGGGCGACTGCTTCGCGCGTTACAAGGTGCGCCTCGATGAAATCTATGAGAGCATCCGTCTCTGTCAGGTAGCCATCGATCAGATGCCAGGAGGGCCAATCAGCGCCCGCACGCCTATCGCTCTGCGACCACCGCGCGGCGAGACCTACTTTGCCATCGAGAGCAGCAAGGGCGAACTGGGCGTGTACTTCATCAGCGATGGCAGCGAATATCCCTGGCGCGCCAAGCTGCGCGGCCCGTCCTTTGTCAATTTGCAGATCCTGCCCGAATTGCTGCGCGGCCATAAGATGAGCGACGTGATCGCGATTATGGGCAGTCTGGATCTCGTGCTGGGTGAAGTCGACAGGTGAAATGGCGAGCATGTGGCATTCTCAAACATGCCGCATGTTCGTATCTTCATAACTGGAGTTATCTGTGATGTATACATTAGTGCTAGCCGATGATATCGGGACACAACTGCTGCATGGCATCATTTCATGGCAGTTCTTGCAGTTCGTTGTGTTCTTTATCTCCGTCTTTGGCTTTGTCCTGACCAGCGCGGTGATCCTGATCCTGGCCGAACGCAAAGTGATGGGCTGGATGCAGGATCGCTACGGGCCGCTGCATACCGGGCCGTGGGGCCTGCTCCAGACGGTTGCCGATGTGGGCAAGCTGCTGCTGAAAGAAGATATCCACGCCAGCCTCACCGACAAGTCCGTGTTTCTGCTGGCGCCCTCGGTCTTTCTGGCGCCGGTGATCGGCGCCTTCGCGGTGCTGCCGATCTCGCCATACATTGGCTTCCCCGGCTCGGCGCTGGCTACCGGCATCGTCTATTATGTTGCGATGAGTTCTATCGATGTGGTGGGCGTGGTCATGGCGGGCTGGGGATCCAACAACAAATACTCGATCATCGGCGGACTGCGCTCAGCAGCCCAGATGATTTCGTATGAACTGCCGCTGGTGCTGGCGCTGATTAGCATTATTATGCTGACGAGCGCACTGGTCGGCCAGCCCGGCTTTCCCAACGGTCAGAGCGGCATTGGCACGATCTCAATCCGCGAGATCATGGATTTCCAGAATACGTGGCCCAAGAATGGCGTCGGCATCCCGGTGCTGGATTTCATCTTCCAGGGCTTCACCCCCTGGTCCTGGTTCTTCCTGGTGCAGCCCTTGATGGTCGTGGTCTACTATACATGCGGGCTGGCGGAGACGAACCGCTCGCCGTTTGATCTGCCAGAGGCGGAGTCGGAACTGGTCGCCGGCTATCTGACCGAATACAGTGGCATGCGCTGGGCGCTGTTCTACCTGGGTGAGTACGGCAATATGACCATTGTCTCGGCTATCGCCAGCTACCTCTTCCTGGGCGGCTTCTCCGGTCCCGGCGTGGCCTACCTGACGGCGGCGGGCATGCCGATTGGCTGGCAGGTGCTTGGCAACCTGCTGGGCGTGGCCTACTTCATCGGCAAGGTTTACTTCCTGTGCATGATTTTCATCTGGGTGCGCACGACGCTGCCGCGATTGCGCGCGGACCAGTTGATGCAGTTCGCCTGGCTGATCCTCATTCCGGTGACGCTCTGCAATATCGTAGCCACGGCGGCGATCTTCCTGATTACCAATGCACTTGGCCTGCCCGTCTGGGCTTTCCTGCTGATCCTGGGTATCATCAACTGGATCGCGCTCTTCGGGTTCATTCAGATCGTCAGGCGCGCCACCACCGCCACGACGCGCCGTGCGCAGGCCCCGGCGATCCGCGCACGCGAGCGCGCCGCAGCAATAGCGACCATGCCGGCGCTTCCATCCGGTCCCGGTGGTCCCCCGGAGCAGACTCCCCAGATACCCGAACGCACGAGTATCGGCGGCGCGGGATCATAGGGGCCAGTCAGATAAATGTAGAGACGGGGCTTGCCCCCGTCTTCTACCCGCCCCCGTCTTCTACCCGCCCCCGTCTTCTACCCGCCCCCGTCTTCTACCCGCCCCCGTCTTC
>DATGLE010000067.1:0-8980 GCA_035294325.1 Ktedonobacteraceae bacterium
TCCTGCGCTGGATCACATTTGAGGTGACATGGATGTTATGTATCCTGCAATGGACATTAATCCAGGCAGCGCAAAATAACGCGGCAGATGCGATTGTGCTGGTCGCGCCGGGAATCGTGATCGTATTGCTCATAACGATCATCCTGTATATACGTGCCGCCGCTCGCGCCCGCTGATTATGCTGTAAAGAGATCCTGGCCTGTCTCCTGATCGGGCAGCTATCGCGTGATAGAATAAAGTGGATTTCTGATGCATGGCACCTCGTCCTCTCGGACGGACTTCGCGCGGCTCCGCCGCAGGCGCGAGCAATGGCAATCATTGCAGGAGGGATGTTGTGATACCAATTAAGGATTACGCCGGGCCACGACGACGTTTTCCCTGGATCAACTGGGGAATAATCCTGGTCAACATCGCCGTCTTTCTCTACCAGGTCTCGCTCGGTCCACAGGCTCAGGATTTCATGTTTGCCTACGCAGTTGTACCGGTGGCGCTGACGCACGGCATCCCCCAGACAGCGCTGCCAGGTGTACCGGCAAACCTTCCGTTTCATACGCCCGATCCCGTCTACCTCACCATCATCACGTCCATGTTCATGCACGCGGGCTGGCTGCATATCGGTGGCAATATGCTCTTCCTGTACATCTTCGGCGACAACGTAGAGGACCGCATGGGGCACATTCCATACCTGATCTTCTACCTCGTCTGCGGAATCGTGGCAGCCATTGTCCAGACTGCCGTAGCCCCCAACTCGACGATCCCCAGCCTGGGAGCAAGCGGCGCTATTGCCGGCGTCCTGGCCTCCTACCTCCTGCTCTTTCCGCTCGCGAGAGTGCGTACAATCATCTTCATCTTCATCTTCTTTACCATTGTCTCGGTTCCGGCCATCATCCTGATCGGCATCTGGTTCCTGCTCCAGTTCTTTGACGGCGTGGCATCGCTGGCAACCGTGCAGCAGGGCATGGGCGGCGTGGCATACTTCGCGCACGTAGGCGGATTCGTGGCGGGCCTGATTATCACCCTGCTATTCTTGCCCCGCCTGCGTCCCCCGGCGAGGATCAGTTATCCCGCATTTCCGCGTCACCCCGGCGCGCCGGGCCGCCCTGTGTGGTGGTGATGGCTACGCAGGCCAGCAAGATAACCAGGGCGCTTACTGCGAAGCCGCTCTAAAGGATACTCATATCCAGATCGGAGCAACTCCGTCCCATTTTGTGTGCATGTACATCTCGTTGTGCGCACTTCTCACCTACTTTTCGATTCTTGCTCTGGATACCTTGCTTTTTTCCTATCTTCATGCAATAATCAGGCGCGTAACATATACTATGCCCTGACGGGGCTGATTTTCCCGTTGATTCTTAAAGAGTAGCTCTGCTCTCCGACACCAGGGCCTGCTGGCGCCTGCGGCGCCAACCAGATTGTATGGTGTGGTGTGGAAAATGCGCTTTGCGCATTTTCCACACCACACCATACAGCCAGCGTGCGGCTTCGCCGCATAAGCGCTCTGACAGAGCGGGCAAGGCCGCTGAGAATCAGACATTCTCCAGGGGAGCAGCAGCCCATCGCGGCTCTATATGTAAAAGACGCTTTAAGAATTCGACCTTATAGTGTAAAATAACCCATAAGTGATAAAGCGCTATTATCAGGGAGAAGAGGGAGACAGCCATGAGGCAAGGAAACGGCACGGAATTGTTGGGGGTGAACGACCCGCGCGGAACGAGCATCGGATTGATCCACGTTACTCCCGACGATGATCGCAAAAGCGTCCTGGCTGCTATCATCACGCAGGAGAAGCTTGGTAGGAAACAGGTAGCGGTGGTATTGCCCGCCCAGAATAAGGCATTTCAGCGCGCGGCGGATTTCGATGATCTCAAGAGCATGCGGCGCAGATTGCATACGCAGATTGTGTTTATCGCGCCCGGCGGATCCGGCCCCGCCGAGTTCGCACGCCAGCGCCGCTTTCCCGTCTATTCATCGCTGGAAAGCTATACGCGAGCGCTGCGCGAGGACCCGGCCCTGGAGGATCAGCACGAGAATCAGAAAGTGCGGCTCTTTGGTGGGACGCACAGGAGCGCGCCAACTACACCCACGACGAACACAACCGCGCAGCCTGACAGCAGGTCAGAGCAGGATGCGCCGGCTTCCGAGGATAAAGCGCAGCGCCGTTCGTCTGCCGCGCCATTTCTCGCGGGCGCGGCTGCCGGCGGTGCGGCTGCGCTGGCCGCCGATGATATTGCCAATGCCCACACCACCCCCGGTCCCGGCGCGAGCGAGGAGACAACCTGGCCGTTGCAAAGCGAGGATAGAACAGGACCTATGCCCGGGGCTGCTCCCAACGACGAGGAAGATTACGACGCGCTGCCACCTCCGGCTGCCGCAGCAGGTGCCGGTGCCGCCGTCGGCGCAGCCGCAGCAGCGTCTGCCGCGCAGTCCGATAAGGGGACAGGCGCGAATGGAATGGCGAACACCGAGAGCGCGGGGGGACCTGGCATCATCGAATTGCCGGTCCCGCAGCGCAAGACCGCCCCGCTTACCACCGGGAAGCAGCCGGCCAGCAAAACGGGGCCGACCAGGAAGCGCAACACCGGCAAGACCGCCGGCGCTGTTGCGGCAGGCGCGGCAGCGGGAGCCGCCGCAGGTCTCGGCCTGGCTGCCGCGTCACAGGCGCCGGCGCGTTCAACCGGCGCTGGCGGTGGCCCTCCCACGCGCGGAGCGGGCAGTGGTGGAGGCGGCGGAGGTGGCCCCCGGCGCAGTAACAGGAGCGGCTGGCTGCTCGGCCTCATCCTTCTATTGATTGTCGCTCTGCTGATCGGCGGCGGCATGGCGCTCGCGCACCCGAAAATTCTGGATCCGATTGCCAGCGCCCTGCCCAGAGTGGCCCCGCCCGCCACTGTGACGATCACGCCTAATAGCGCAGCCGTGCAGGATACCTACGTCGTGACAGGCGTGACGGGTACGCCCAACACGGCACAGCGCCAGGTGAGCGCGCGCACCCTGACCGGCAGCGCCGCCTCCCAGCCCATTACAGTCAACGCCACCGGCCACAACCAGACACCCGGCGCTCGCGCCGTTGGTAAGCTCACTTTCCTAAATGGTTCTACCACACCCTTTACCGTTGCAGCCGGGACCGTAATTCCCACGTCAGCAGGCGTGTCGGTGGTAACAGACACGCCTGCATCCATTCCCGCTCTCAATACTAGCACTGGCGTTGCTGGTACAACAACAATTAGTGCTCACGCCGCTTCGATAGGAACACGCGGCAATATCGGAGCAGGTACTATCAACGGAACCTGCTGCGCCAGCGGGAACTTTATAGTTGTAAAAAATAATCAGGCTTTCACAGGCGGGCAGGATCCCAGGAACTACAACTTCGTGCAGCAGAGCGCGGTGAACAGCGCGGTGAGTGGGGTGCAGTCTGCGCTGGTGCAGCAGGCCAGTCGCTCGGTAACGGCGCAACTGCACACCGGCGAGCAACTGGCCGGAGCCGAGCGCTGCACACCGAAGGTCACGCCTAGCGGGCCGATAGGGGATCGAGGGGTGAACGTGACCTCGATCACGGTGAATGTGACAGTGAACTGTAGCGGCACGGCCTACGATCAGCAGGGCGTGCAGGCCCTGGTGACAGGACTGTTGCAGACGAAGGCGAAAAGCGATCCAGGAGCCGGTTACGCCCTGGTAGGCAACGTGGTCACGCAGACCTCGGTGCAGAGCATCAACGATGGCACGGTCTCGCTGCTGGTCAACGCAAAGGGTCTGTGGGTATATCAGATCAACAAGGCGCTGGAGCAACAGTGGGCCAGACAGATCGCCGGTAAGAGCGTGAGTGATGCGAAAACGCTGCTGCAAGGCCAGCCGGGCATTCATAGTGTGACCATTCAGGCGAGTGGCAGCACCCTGCCCACCGATCCGACGCAAATCGCCTTCACTGTGCAGAATATCCAGGGGCTACAGGGCAGTAGCACGCCGCCGGTTGGCTCGCCCACCGTGACGGCACCTCAATTCGCCAGCCCCCAGTCGGTCTCTGGCAATGGATAGCATCGGAGGCGGAGCGTATTGAAATGCCATTCAAGATCAGTGGTCTCCTTGAGATTGCCGATCCTGGTGGTTAACAATCACCATGGAACAGGAAAATTATGCTGTCTCTTGAGGGCAAGCAGCTTGGCAACTATGACGTGATCCGGCGTATTCGCGCCGGTGGCATGGGCGCCGTCTACGAGGGCAGGCAGCGCACCGCGTTTGGCCGGCGCGTTGCCATCAAAGTCATCCTGGGCGACTACGCCTCTGATCGCGACATGCGGCGCCGCTTCGCACGCGAGGCGCGCACGATTGCGCGCCTTCACCATCCCCATATCCTGCCTCTGATAGAATTCGGCGACGAGCAGGGCATCCTCTACCTGGTGATGCCCTACATCGAGGGCGGCACGCTCACCGGCTACCTGCGGCGCACGTTGCCGGAACTGGGAGAAGTCGCGGCGATCTACCTGCAATTGCTCGATGCTGTAGAATACGCGCACGACGAAGGGCTGATCCATCGCGATATCAAGTCGTCAAACGTTCTGCTGGAACCGAGGCGCAGCAGCCCACCTTATATTTACCTCGCCGACTTCGGTCTGGTGCGCACGGCGCGCCAGGGAGAGCAGAACCAGCCCGGCAAGCCAATTCCACTGGATCAGGTACCGGGTACGCCGCATTACATGGCCCCGGAGCAGACGCGCGGTATCATCACGCCCGCAACTGATATCTACGCCCTGGGCGTGCTGCTCTACCAGATGCTAACCGGCGAACTCCCCTACAACGATCCCGATGATGTGCGCGTCATCCAGATGCACCTGCACGCACCAATCCCGCTGCCAGGCGAGCGCGACGCCTCGATTCCATCTGAGATGGATGAGGTTGTGCGCAGAGCGATGGCGAAGCGGCCAGAGGCGCGCTTCGGCAGCGTGGCTGCATTGCGCGAGGCGTTCCTCGCCGCTATGAAAGGCCCGGTGGCCCCCATGCAGGAGGATGATACCCCGCCAGTGGCAAGAGCTGCGAATCATATGCGGGCGCCCGCCAGTAGCTCTATCGAGGATAACGGGGAGCAGATCGCGGCGCTTGAGCAGCATACCGAGCACGGCCCGCCTTCGCCGGCGCCAATAGTGATTCCGCAGCGCCCGCGCAGAGAAGCGCCCCCGGTGGCCCTGCGCGAACAACGCCCCTCGCGCACATTGCAGCGCATCACGGAAGACAACAGGGATACCAGGCGCGCGCGCATCAACAGATACAGGCCGCGCATTACTGAGGAGCCAGCACAGCGACGGCGAAGGCGTTTCGTCGGCCCGGCCCTGGCAACGATGGCCGTTCCGACGATCCTGCTGATTCTGCTGATTATGCCGCGCGCGCTCGGTGTGAGCCTCTTTCCGCCGGGCTTCCCGCTTTTCGGCACGCCGCCTGTCGCTACAGTCCTGATCAGAGCGCAGAGCAAACTGCTCCAGGATCGCTATGTGCTCACCGCTTCTCCGCAGGTGCAGGCACCGAACCTGGCAACCCACACCATCCCTGATCGTGTGCTGAGCGACACGGAGACGGTCAGCAAAGTCGTGCAGACCACGGGAACACAGCCGATTGGGGGAGCCGTAGCGCATGGCACCTTGATCTTTACGAATTCGAGCGAGAAGCCGTTCTCAATAGCCGCCGGGACGGTGCTGACCAGTACGACGGGCGTGCAGGTACAGCTTGCCGCGAGCGTTGTGGTTCCACCCAGGCAGAACGGCAACGGCGGGAAGGCGCAGGCCCCGGCGGTAGCGCTGACGCCTGGCGCAGCCGGCAACGTTCCGGCCAATACGATCAACGGTCCCTGCTGCTCCAGCAACGGAAACATCATGGTCAGGAATCCCGCGCCGTTCAGTGGCGGAGCCGATGCGCAGAACGTGCCAGTCGTGGCGCAGGCGGACCTGGACGGCGTGCGCAATACGCTGGCGCCCTCGCTCCAGCAGAAGGTTGCACAGCAGATCCGCCGGCAGGTCAGCAGCGGCGAGGTCATGGCGGGGCAGCCGGCGTACACTATCACGGTCTCAGCCAGCAGCCCCGTCGGCGCACAGGTGGCGCAGGTGCAAGTCACAGTGAAGGTCGCGGGCGCGGCCACCGCCTACAACCGCACAATCGTCGAGCACACGGCGATGCAGTTATTGAGCAAGCAGGCGGCTCAGGCGCTGGGTCGCGCCTACCACTTGCAGGGCGCACCGGTTGTCACATCCGCGCCCACAGTCCAGCCGGGCAAGAATGGCATTCTATACCTGAGCGTGCCGGTAAGCGGCCTCTGGGTGTACGATCTTACGCAGCAACAGATGGCTGGCTGGCGCCAATCGATCAGGGGAGCAACACCGGCGGTAGCTCTGGCCTACCTCAATGCGCAGCCCGGCGTAGCGGGCGTCGAGATTCACCTGCCCTTCGGCGCCGACCACCTCCCCACCGACATCAACGAAATCAAAGTGTCGCTGGTACGGCCCGATACATCATAGGCATGGTCATTTTGCGTCCAGCCATCTTTTATAAGCCTGCAACCTCCCAACATAACCTGCAACCCCTTTTATGATCCCGCCGGGGTTTCACTGGCGTGGACAAGAACGAACTGTTTGCCATCCCAGCGGTAGCTCGCCGTTATATGCAGGTCGGGACAGCAGTGCGGCGTTGACGCCGAATAGCCCTGCCCACTCAGTGTGATCTGCTGATTGTTGATCGTCGTCTGTTGCACACTACCCCACGTATTGCCATTGCCGATACCCCCGGCCAGCGGGAGATCACCGAGCAGGACAGGATGGGCCGCGACTCCGCTGTAGACGAAGACGCGGACGCCGGCAAAATCAGCGGCAGCGCAGCTATACGGAATGGCCGCCTCCGGCTGCCCATCGCCGGTCAGGTCACCAAAGACCGGCTTGTAGACCTGGAAGCTGATCCCGTTCACGCGCGCCTTGCCGTCCTTCGTTTTGAATGGCTGCGTATTACCATAGCAAGAACTGTGGTAGGTGAAGTTGGACCAGTCGACCTTCGTCAATGGCTCGCCTTTCACCGCAAGAGGAGTAGTTGTAGGCGCTTGAATGGCCTGTACAGGGACGCCACATCCCGCCAGCAAGATCACCAGGAAGACGACCGCAAGGGTCGTCTCTACATTTTGGATGATGGGCGCAGGCGTAATGTAGAGACGACCCCTGCGGTCGTCTTTCATCCGCCCCATTTTTACCTGGTATCCATATTCGGCCATGATTCTCTATCCTCTTTCTCACTGATCACTTATACCCTTTTCATGGAGAGCATATCTGATTCTCAGCAGCCTCTCCCTGGCCGGACGTTCGCGCGGCGGAGCCGCGCCAGGATTATAGTGTGTTGTTGGGTGAAAATGCGCTCCGCGCATTTTCACCCAACAACACACTATAACCGGAGAGCGCAGCAGGCACGAGGCGGCAAGCAGACACGCTCGATTACCCCTGCGCTGGCCCCTCAATCTCCGGGCGCTTTGTGTCAGGACCGCTAATCTGCAATTGTTGTTTCATTGCTTGCAACTGATCTTCCACGTTCTGCTGGGCGGAGATCTGGCGTAGCTCGCGATCAAGCGAATCGCCGGAGCCGAGCAGACCCTGCTCTTCGAGCGTGCCCTGCTGGATGAGCGATTCCATAGCATCCGCGCGGGCCTGCATCGAGAGCACCTTATCCTGTGCGCGCTGCATGGCCTGGCTCATCTCGGACATCTCCTGCGAAATGCCCGTCGCTACCTCGTTGATCTTGACCTGCGCCTGCGCAGCATTGTACTGAGCCTTGACCATCTCTTTCTGGGTGCGGAAGGCTTCGATGCGCGCCGAGATCTTGCGCTCCATATCTACCAGCCGCTCCTCCTGCGCATGCAGCTGCTCGATCTGCTGCTGATAGCTGACGATCTGCGCTTGCAGCGTCTCTTTCTTTTGCAGCGCCAGGCGCGCCAGGTCTTCGCGATTGGCTTGAAGCGCCTGCATCGCCTGCTGGCTGAGCCTATCGGCCTGCGCGCTGATCTGGCCTTCCAGCCGCTCCAATCGCTTCTCGTTCGTAACCACGTCGGCAATCGAGCGGCGCAATTGCTGGAGTTGTTCAAGCTGCTTACTATAGGAATAATCCATAACCTGGCCGGGGTCTTCCATCTTGTCGAGTGCCGCATTCGCTTTCATATTGAAAAGGTTCGCGATGCGTGAGAAAATGCCCATAGCGGTTCTCCTCTTGTTTTCCTGACTGCTCACCGCCGCGCGGTTCGCCACCCGGGCCGTTGCAAAGTGGGGAAGAGGCGGGGGTGCAGGGGGCGGCAGCCCCCTGCCGGAGCGCGAGGTGTCCTCGCTTCCTCCCCTTCTCCCACCGCCGCAGGCGGTAAAAAAAGGACTTTGCAACAGCCCGAGTGCGCCTGTGACGCACAACAACGTGCACATTGGGTTACTATAATTACAGGACCTGTCAACCCTCATGATAACATATACGGGAAGAGATTGGGCATTTCAAAAAGTAGAGAATCGCACGTATATATCCTATATGCAGGGAGGAAAGAGGGCAACTTATGAGCGAAGAATTAAGCGGACCGCTACAGGTAGAGATGTTCGCTGCGTCCTTGCGCGCCGACAGCACCGATCTCAAGGCGTTTATGGAAGCCCTGGCGACCAAATTGGAAGGCTCATTGCCTTCTCAGACTATCGTGAAGCGCCAGAGCAGCCTCTTTTCGCGCGAGCACCCGGTACAGGATATCGCCGTCAGATTGGGCGACTACGAGTATCGTGTGAGCCGGCAGCGCCAGGGGCCACTGATGACGCAGCGCGCGAAAGTGGTGCGCGGCATCGTGCTCAAGACCGAGCAGATACCGATGGACCAGTGGATCGATGAACTCGCCGCTGCGCTGGCGCAGGAAGCCGAGCAGAGTGCCCAGGCGCACGCCGCTCTCGAACGCTTCCTGCTCTCATAACCACAGTCGGTCCATGTCATCCTGAGCACCCCGTGT
>DATGLE010000068.1:0-9835 GCA_035294325.1 Ktedonobacteraceae bacterium
AAATCGTTTGCCTCGCCGGTGGCTGCTTCATCATCCAGTTCAGCTATACTAATCCACAGTGTAGCGCCATCCAGACGAACATTGCCAGCGATGAGAGCCAGATGAGGGCATTGCAGCAGCAGGCGTCATGGAATCCGAACGCCCGAGCGCAAATAGCTTCGTTGCAGCAAGATATCGCCTCACTCGAAGCGCAGGCAGCCAGTCTGGGTTGCTGAGGATTGAAACTATACAAATCTGCTACAATAGAAGCATGCCCTGTTTAACGGGGCGCGCTTCTATTGCAATACCTTCATATACATAAAGAATACAGAATATTTTGTGAAGATGTGCGAAGCGCATCTTCACAAAATATTCTGTATTTAGCGAGCGCCGCAGGCGCGAGCAAACGGTGGTATTGGAAACCAGGCACACTTTAAACTAAAAAGGAGACGTATCATGATTGTAGCAGTAAATAAAATTATGGCGCCAGAGGCCCACCGCCAGCATATCATCGAACATTTCGAGCGCGAGGCTCCACGCATGAAGCAGTTCAAGGGCTTCCTGGGCATGGAAATATGGGCCGGCGAAGATAACACGCTCCAGGTCATTTCGCGCTGGGAGTCGAAAGAGGCAATCGAAGAATACACGCGTAATCCGATCTTTCAGGAGCAGCACAGCAACGTCAGCCGCGAGCGCATGAACAGGCCAGAGACCGCCTACTATACCGTGAAGGTGCTCCAATAGCGCTGAATACGGCCAGCCGCGCCGCACGTACCAGAGCCGACAGCTATTAGGAAATTCCATCACAGGGAGACCTTCGGTTCATCCTCTCTGTTGACAAATATGACTACCGAGTCTAAAATCTGAATGACGCGTTTAAATACGCATAACAGCCAATCGAGAAGAGGCCGGACCGCCCCGAGAAGCGCTCACGGCCTTAGATGTCCGTCAAGCAACCGCCATCGAGAGGCGATCAGAAAGGCTCGATAGATGCAACAACAACCCGGGTTCCGACCATCGGCGTTCGCTCATTCCCTGCCTCAAACACCCGGCGAGATCCCACAGACCTACGCATGGTTCGCACAGATGCGCGCCGAACATCCCGTCTTCTACAACGAGCAGATGCACCTGTGGCAGATCTTCAACTACGATGCTGTTTCAGAGGTAATAACAGATTATAACCGCTTCTCTTCGGAGCGGACCGCGGCCTTCGGCGATTCGTTCCTGAAAGACACGCTGGTGCTAAAAGATCCGCCCGACCATCGTAAACTGCGCAACCTGGTCAACCAGGCATTTACTCCGCGCGCAGTGGCTCGTCTTGCTGAGGACATCACCGGCATTACGAAGGAATTGCTGGATAAAGTTCGATCACGGGGGGAGATGGATGTCGTCGCGGATATCGCCTTTCCGCTGCCGGCAAGAGTCATCGCCGCAATGCTTGGCGTGCCGTCCGAGGACTGGGATATCTTTCAACGCTGGGCCTATGCCAGCACCTCCGATGCCGCACGCGCCCGGCAGCCAAACCAGGCGCTCTCTCGGGAAGAGATAAGGCAGCACCATATGAGCATGCAGGAGCAGATGTATGGCTACTTCGCGAAACTGCTGAATGAGCGGCGTCGCACACCGCGCGAAGATCTTATCACCGCGCTGGCTAACGCCGAGGTTGATGGCGAGCGGCTGAGCGAGAGGGATCTGGTCAAGTTTTGCGCTTTGTTACTGGCCGCCGGGCAGGAGACCACCAAAAACTTGATCGCCAACGCTGTTCTGTGCTTTACTGATTATCCAGAGACGATGCAACGCCTGAGGCGCGAGCCGGACCTGATGCCCTCGGCAATAGAAGAGGTGCTGCGCTATCTCTCGCCCGTCTGGTTTCTCTTCCGCCAGACAACAACGGAGGTCGAACTGGAGGGGCAGCACATCCCGGCCAACCAGCTCATACAGGCATGGCTGGCCTCGGCCAACCGGGACGCGGCGCAATTCCCTGATTCAGACCGCTTTGATATCGAGCGCGAGCCAAATCGTCATGTGGCCTTCGGTCACGGTATTCACTTCTGCGTTGGCGCGCCGCTGGCACGGCTCGAAGCCAGAATCGCCCTGTCGATGATGCTGGAGCAGCTTCAGGACCTGCAACGCGTGGCGAACGTCCCGATCACCATTCGCACAGGGATCGTCTTTATGATTCGAACGCTGCCCATCACCTTCCGACCATATTAGAAGGAGACAATTTTCGCGCACCCGGCACTCGCGTGGCTCCGCCGCGCAATGACTGTCTTATATGTTGTAGAAAAATACGCTGCGCGCATTTTTCTACAACATATAAGATAGAAGGCGAGCGCCGCAGGTGCGAGCAGTGAGGATACCCAGATAAACATCTCGTAAACCAGGAATAAGGAGTGCGTTTATGACTACCACGGACAATACACCCGGCTTTGCACGCGACATCAAACCGCTCTTTCGCGAGAGCGACAGAGATTCAATGAATTTCGTCTTCGACCTCTGGAACTATCAGGATGTCAGCGAGCATGCTGATGATATCCTTGAGCGCCTGGAAGACGGCTCGATGCCATGCGACGGGGAATGGCCCGAGGAGCAGATCGCCCTCTTTCGTCGCTGGATCGAAGCCGGCATGCCTGAATAGCTCCGCCGGCGAACGTGGAGCGTCAGAAGCGCCTGGAGGGCGTTTTTATGGAAGCCAGACAGAAAGCTTACGATCTTGTCGCGATGGGGCGCTCATCGATTGATCTTTACTCCAACGATATCGGCGCGTCCTTTGTGGATATCACCAGTTTCGCGGCCTACGTCGGAGGATGCCCCACCAATATCAGCGTTGGCACGCGGCGCCTCGGCTTGAATCCGGCGCTGCTGACGGCGGTTGGAGATGACCAGGTAGGCAACTTCATCCTGCACTTCCTCCAGCGCGAAGGAGTGGAAACGCGCTTCATTCCGCGCAAGCCAGGGAAGCGCTCCAGCGCCGTGCTGCTCGGCATCGAGCCGCCTGACCGCTTTCCACTGGTCTACTACCGCGATAACTGTGCTGACATCGCCCTGACCATCGATGACGTTCTGGCCGCGCCCATCTCCGACAGCAAGGCACTGCTCATCACCGGAACCGGCCTGAGCAAAGAGCCGAGCCGCAGCGCGACGCTTTTTGCCGCCGAGACGGCCAGGGAAGCGGGCGTCCCCGTTATGCTCGATATCGACTACCGGCCCGATCAATGGGACGATCAGCGGGCCTTCGGCGCGGTTCTCCGCTCGGCGCTGCGCCTGGTCGATATTGTCGTCGGGACAGAGGATGAGATCAATGCGGCGATGCTCACCGACCCGGCGCAGATCAGCATCGCTCATTCTCAGGTCTCCGACGCCCGGGTGAGCGGCGATACGGCTGCGGCCATTCAGCGCTTCTTGAGGCTTGGGCCGCGAGTCCTCGTTCATAAACGCGGCGCGGCAGGATGCCGGGTTCACCAGGCATCAGAAAAGGAAGAAATAACTTCGCTTGACGTGCCGGGCTTCCCCGTCGAAGTGAAGAATATCCTGGGTGCAGGCGACGCCTTCGCTGCGGGCCTGCTCTATGGCTTCGTTCACGGCTGGGATTGGTACAAAGCCGCTCGTCTGGGCAATGCCTGCGGCGCGATCCTCGTGACCAGGCACGGCTGCGCCAATTTCATGCCGACCTATGACGAGGTGATAGCCTTTATTCAGCAGCATGGCGGATTCTAGTATCCTCTAATAGACTGGAAAAAGTTGCTCCACCTGGACAACGCGGCCCTCGTGGCGGGCCTGCTCGGCGGCAAATACCGTCAGGTGCGTTTCTAACGACTCGATTGGGCCGGAAAGAATGCGGTCTGGATCGCGGTTCGCCACCGCTGCAACGAAGCGCTCCATGAGGGCATAATCGCCGCCACCATGCCCGCCCATGCGCGTATCGGGGGGCGGAGGAACGATTTCCTCTGTCCTGTCCGACAGGAAATCGTAGTGAATAATCTTCTCGCCATCTCCGCGCAGCTCTCCCTGTGTGCCATAGATGGCTGTCTGCCGACTACGCATCTGACTGGTTCCGATCATGGTAAACGATGCGGTTGCTCCATTATCATAGAGCAGATTGACTACCTGGTGATCGACGACATCATTATCGCACTCGTAGACGCAGCGCCCGTAAGGTCCATGCTCCAGTGCTGCCATGACACCCTCATAGGTCGGATCGGTTGTGATCACATCCAGGGGCCAGCCGGTTTGACCCTCCTGCAACCGGCCCAGGTATATTTTCTTCGCCGAATACGCACAATATGGCTCATAAGCGCAGTCCACGCAGCGCTGCGCCTGACCTGCCTGCGCGGGTTTCGCCTCCTTGCGAAAGTGCATCAGCGATCCGAACGATGCTACCTGCACACAGCGCCGCCCGATGATGTAACGCAGCCAGTCGAGATCGTGACACGACTTTGCCAGCAGCATCGGCGATGATAGCGCCGAGTTGCGCCAGTTGCCGCGCACAAACGAATGCGCCATGTGCCAGTATCCTACCGGCTCCACGAGTTGAACGCTCAGGATCTCTCCGATCAATCCAGATGATACCAGCTTTTTTATGTGCTGCGTATAGTTCGTGTAGCGCATTACGTGGCCTACCGCGAGGATGATTCTATTTGCCAGAGCCGCATCAACAATGCGCTGGCAGCTCTGCGGATCGGGCGCCATTGGCTTTTCAAGCAGAACGTCATAGCCCTTCTGCGCGAAGGCCACCGCTGGCTCCATGTGGAGGGCATCGGGCATAGTAATCACCACCGCATCGGCAAACTTCGGCAGCGCCGCCAGTTCTCGCCAGTCCGCCGCTGTGTGTTCGGGCGCGATCTGGTGCGTCTCGGCCATCCTTGTGCGGAAGAACTCTCGCGGCTCGGCCACACCAACCACACGCGCTCGCTCAGGATGGATACTTGCGTACTTTCCATAGGTCGTCCCGCGACTGCCAGCGCCGATAATCAGTAGCTTCACAGGCTGCAAAATACTGTTCCTTTCCAGAAGGTATAAGCTTATTGTTCTTTTCGCACGAGAAAATGATGGTAGCCATCGCCATCGCACTCTTCGATGATCGAAAAGAGCGCCTGACCCGGCCACTCTCTTACTGCTCTAACGGTGGATAGTAGTGATAACCGGCTTTCAGAAACGCGCGATGAGAAGGGTTGATATAGCCCCAATGCTCGTCATAGGTGCTGGCGTGGAGCGTGTCTTAACGCGCTTCTGTGGTACTGCGTTTTTCCTTGAGCCAGGTGGATCTCTCCATAATAGTATTATCCTCATAAAAAGGTCCAGATATGTCATCCTGAGCGCAAGCGAAGGATCTGGCCCGACGAAGGAAGGGCGTGTCATGGAGCCAGCCAGGGATGGCGTGAAGCCGGAGGCAGTTGCCCGTCCTGACGGCGGGCGGATCCTTCGCTTGCGCTCAGGATGACACGGTTGCGCTCAGGATGACATGATTAAACTTGATTGTTATTTCGATGCCCGTGGCGCCCGAAGCGGCGCAGGCGCAGCGAATTGCTGACCACCGTCACCGACGAGAGCGCCATCGCCGCCGCTGCGAAGATGGGCGCACTCTCCTTGAGGAACGGGATCAATGGCGACAGGACCGCCGTCGGGATCAGGATCACGTTGTAGGCAAAGGCCCAGAAGAGGTTCTGCTTGATGGTGCGCAGCGTTGCCCGCGAAAGCGCCAGCGCCGTCGCCACGCTCCTCAGGTTGCCCTTGACCAGCGTGATATCGGCTGCCTGCATCGCGATATCCGTTCCCGTGCCCATCGCGATGCCGGCATCGGCCTGCACCAGCGCTGGCGCGTCGTTGATACCATCGCCGGCAAACGCGACGACCATGCCCTGCTCCTGCAAGCGTTTGACCTGGCCGGCCTTGTCCTGCGGCAGAACCTCTGCCAGCACATGCTCGGCAGGAATACCAACCTGCGCGGCGATGGCCTGCGCGACACGCTGGTTGTCGCCGGTAATCATCCAGACGGACATTCCCTGCGCCTGCAACTGCTTCACCGCCTCTGCCGAGCCAACCTTGACCGTATCGGCAACCGCTACTACGCCGGCCACCTCGCCATCGATGGCGACGAGCATGGCCGTCTTGCCCTGCTGCTCAAAAGCGGCCAGTTGCTCCTTGACAAGATCATATATTATGGAGCGCTCGCCCATCAAGCGCCGCGTGCCCACCAGAATTTCATGCCCTTCGATGGTCGCCGCCAGCCCACGCCCGGCGAGCGCATCGAAGCGCTCAGGAGCGTGATCGAGCGCGAGACCGCGCGCCCGCGCGCCCGCGACAATCGCCGCCGCGACGGGATGCTCGGATCCCTGCTCTGCCTCCGCCGCCAGGCGCAGCACCTCATCCTCCGACCTGCCGGCGAGCGCGACGACATCGGTCAACGCCGGTTTGCCAGTGGTGATAGTGCCCGTCTTATCGAGCAGGACCGCGCGCACGGCCTGAATGCGCTCCAGGCTCTCGCCGCCGCGAATGAGAATGCCCTGTTCCGCGCCTTTGCCGGTCCCCACCATGATCGCCGTCGGTGTCGCCAGCCCCAGAGCACAGGGACAGGCAACGACCAGCACCGCAACCGCCGCGACAATAGCGACGATCCAGGGATTGCTCGCGCTCACTATGGCGGACGTTGTGGCCCCGCCGCTCACAACTCCAGCAATTGCCCAGCCGATGAAGGTGAGCGCGGCGATGACCAGCACGACAGGAACGAAAATGCCCGCAATGGTATCGGCAAGCCGCTGGATCGGCGCTTTCGAACCCTGCGCCTGCTCGACCATGCGAATGATGCCGGCGAGCACGGTATCGGTCCCGACCTTCGTTGCTCGCATATGCAGGAGTCCATGCTGGTTGATGGTCGCACCGATCAGCTCATCGCCATCCGCTTTCTCGACGGGAATGCTCTCGCCGGTAATCATCGACTCGTCCACGGATGAAAGGCCGGAGAGCACGATGCCATCAACGGGGATCTTCTCCCCGGGGCGCACGATCAGCTCGTCGCCAACCTGCACCCTCTCCACAGGCAGTTCTATCTCACTGCCATCGCGCAGCACATGGGCTGTTCGCGCCTGCAAGCCAATCAGCTTCCTGATGGCCTCGCTGGTCTGCCCCGTCGCGCGAGCCTCCAGATACTTGCCCAGGAATATCAGCGTGACGATCAGCGCCGTCGTATCGTAGAAGGTGAGCGAACCGACCACCTGCGGGAAGAAGGTTGCCACCACGCTGAGCGCATAGGCGGCGGTTGAGCCAACGGAGATCAGCGTATCCATGTTGGCGCCGCCGTGCCGCAGGGTTTTGAGTGCATTGCGATGGAACTCCCAGCCAACGATGGCCCATACCGGCGTTGTCAGGAGCAGCAGGAGGTAGTTCTCTCCGGCAAAGCTGCCCATGAAAAACATGCTCAGGATCACGACGGGCAGCGTGAGGATAATGCCCAGGATGAGCAAGTTGCGCTTGCGCGTTAACTGCGCTCTCTTCTGTCTGCTCTGCTCATCCTCCTGCGCCGCTCCCTTACCCGGCTGTTCCTCAATGTTCTCATCTCGCGCCTGCTGCGCAGGCCGCTGGAGGGGTATCGCCTTATAACCAACCGCCTCGACCTTGCGCACCATCTGCTCTATGCTGGTCTGCGCGGGATCATAGGTCACGGTGCCGCGCTCGGAGGCCAGGTTGACCTCGGCATTCAGCACGCCGGGCACCTTCTTGAGTCCTTTTTCGATACGCATTGCGCACGAGGCACAGGACATTCCTTCGAGTGCGAATACGGCGCGACACGCTTCCGTCGACTCCTGGACCGGTGAGGCAGCGTGCGGCTCATCTATTTTCTGCTTTACTTCTGATGCCATCTCATCACCTTGTCTCTGTTTGCTATATACCCTACCCCCCTGGTAGGGGTATATATATACATTGTAGCGTGTGAGGCAAGGGATGTCAAGGCGGACGACTTGCATATGGCGTTTGCTAAACGATACACTTGCACATAGCGTTTGCTAAACGATACGAAGGAGGAACACTATGCCACCACTATCTCCCGCTACCGAACGTCGCATGAAGCGCTGGCAGGAGCAGCGCTGGATCCTCGACAACATCATCAAGACGGTTGGCATCGAATGGGACCAGGGGCGCATCGGCTACACGCTCGGACCGTGCGGGCCGGAGGCAACCGCCGATTTCATGGGTGTGCGCGCCCGGGTGCAGAAATTCAACGACATTTCACGAGAGTTCAAACGAGCAGCCGTGCGCAGAGAGGCCATCGCCCGTCGCTTTGAAGAGGAAGGCAGGACGATCTCTGCCCGTGAGAGCTATTTTATCGCCGCCCTGCTCTACGGCAGCGCGCAGTGGCCGATCTTTGAAAATTCGCCTGAAAACGTCGCACTCAATCAGAAGAAGATCGCCTGTTACCAGCAGTACACGCGCTACGCCGATCACGAGGTCCGCCGCGTCGAGATCCCCTTCGGCGATCAATCGCTGCCCGGCTACCTGCACTTCCCGGTAGCGCGCCCGCAAGGTCCACTGCCCTGCGTTCTCGCTATCGATGGCATGGACGGCTTCAAAGAGATGATGGTTGCACTCTACGGCGATAAGCTTCTCGAACGCGGCATCGCGGTCCTGGCAATTGACGGTCCCGGCCAGGGCGAATGCACTGTACGCGATATCCACGTCACGGGGACGAACTTCATGGATGCCGGTTATGCGGTGCTGGCCTGGCTGCGGGCGCAGCCGGAAATCGACCCGGAGCGCATCGCGGTCTACGGCGTAAGCTTCGGCTCGCTGTGGGGGACACAGGTGGCCGCTATCGATGACCGGTTGAAAGGCTGCGCCGTCGCCTTCGTCTGTCACGAGCCGGGCGGTAACACGATTTTCAATATGGCCTCGCCGACCTTCAAGCTCCGCTTCATGTACATGGCCGGCTACGAAGATGAGGCCGAGTTCGATGCCTTTGCCCGGACGCTCACCCCCATGAACGTCGCGGACAGGATCGCCTGCCCCTATCTGGTCGTCGCTGGCGAGGACGACGATCTGAGTCCCATCGAGTACACTTACGAACTGCTCTCGGCGGTCAGGGCGCCGAAAGAACTGCTGCTCTACCAGGGCGAGAAGCACGGACTCAATACGACCACATCGAGCGCGCTCGGCCCTAACTGCTTCACCTACATGGCCGACTGGCTGCAAGATCGGCTCAACGGGAAACCGGCGCCATCACAGCACACGCTGGTAGATATGCAAGGGCGAGTGAATATTAGCTCGTGGGAAGAGTATTCGCAGGCCGGCCCATCGCTATAGCGGCTGCTTCGCCATCGCCGCCGAGCCGCGCGGGAAGCGGGCGGGACATGGCTTCGCCTGCCGCCAGACGAGCAGGCGTCGCCCATCGTCCAGGCCGGGCAGGTTCACGGGCGCGTCGGTCTCCAGCGCGGCGCCGACGAGCGCGGCGGCCCGTTTCCCCTGCGCCAGTTCTTGCGCGATATCGCCCTTCTTCGGCAGGATGATGCGCCCGCCCACGCGGCAGAACGGCGCGGCATATTCCAGCAGTGCGGGCAGAGCAGCGACGGCGCGTGCCGTCACCACATCGAACGCAGCGCGATACCCGGTCCTGTGCCCAAGTTCTTCGGCGCGGCCATGTACAGCCACCACGTCTTCAAGTTGCAGCATCTCAATCATGTGCTGCATAAACATCACCTTCTTGCCCGTCGCTTCGAGCAGCGTAACACGCCAGCGCGGACGCACAATTTTGAGCACAAGGCCGGGGAAACCCGCGCCCGCGCCAATATCGAGCAGGCGCGCATCCGGGCTATCGTAGACGCTCAGCAGCGACAGCGAATCGAGGAAGTGTTTTATCAACACTTCC